>JAAYAM010000232.1 GCA_012719355.1 Acidobacteriota bacterium | reverse complement strand
CCTTACAGGTCGCTCATGATAGGATGGCGGGCTATGATTCTGCTGATATGGCTTCTCTCGATCGTTCACGGCGGCCTGTTCATCCTTTCCACTCCGCAGTGGGAGGGCATTGATGAGGCGTTCCACTACGGGTACGTACAGCATCTTGCAGAGTCCGGCACGTTGCCCGTATTCGGCCGCACCGCCGTTTCGAAGGAACTGGTAACCTCCTTCCGGTTCGCGCCGGTTTCCACGGTGGTGAACGCAAACCTCGGCAATCTGTACACGTCCTTTCCCGATTATTGGAGCCTTCCTGAAGCCGAAAGGAAAGCACGGGAAAACGCACTGAGAAAGATTCCCTCGTCTTACAGAGCGATACCGGACGATTCAGCGAATCCTTTGATGAATTATGAGGCCCAACATCCGCCTCTTTACTATTTCCTTTGCGCCGGCATCTACCGGCTCTTTTCAGATTCAGACCAGCCGACTCTGACCTTGCTGCTGCGCTGGTTTTCGCTGCTTATCGGATCCCTGACGATCCCGATAGCATACGGTGTCGCAAAGGAGGGACGGTTTCCCTGGAGCCCGCATTTCGTCCCTCTCCTGATCGCTCTTCTCCCGATGTTCATTTCCACTGTTTCCCGTATCTCCAACGACTGCCTCGGTGTGACGCTTTTCAGCTGTCTGATCCTGCTGGTCTGCCGGTACATCAATTCCGGTTTTTCGCGGAAATATGCCGTCTGGATCGGCGTCATAGCCGGGCTCGGACTTCTGACCAAAGCATATTTCCTTGCCGCTATACCGCCGATTGCCGCGGTTGTTCTCTTCGCCGGCTTCAAAAGAAGAAGCTTTGCCCTGTCGGCCCGGCACATGCTGTTCGTCGGCTTTGTCTGTCTTGCGCTATCCGGATTGTGGTATGCCCGGAACTACATTCATTACGGGACGATTTCCGGCCTGTTCGTTCTTGCATCGGAAAGGGCCGTTTTGCCGGGAGAGTACCTGGGAAAGCTGTTCGAAATCCCGTGGCAGGCCGGTCTCGAAATCATCTTCAGGCAGCAGATCTGGACGGGCAACAGCAGTTTCATCGGTCTTTCAAGGGCGATCTACAGATCGGCATACCTGCTGTTCTTTCTGGCCTTTCTGGGAATCGGAAGAATCTATTGGTGCAGAATCAGGAAGAAAGAGCTTGGAGTCTGCCGTGACACGGAACCGCCGGATGCAATGGTTCTGTTCTATCTCTGTTTCGTTCTGGGGATGCTTTACCAGATGTTTTCAACCTATGTGGCCACGGGCCGGATCGTGACAGGCGGCTGGTATCTGAATGCGGTTGTCATTCCGGGCGTGACGATCCTCGTGCTGGGTTTGAGTGCTCTCCGGCCGCGGTCGGGCGGGCGCATCCGTGCGCTGCTGGTTGCGTATGTTCTTCTGATAAACTTCCTCGCCTACTTCTGTAAAGCGATTCCGTATTATTCGGGATTCATCATTGCGAGATTCCATCTGAGTCATTTCTTCGAGCTGTACTCACCCGCAAACATAGGAAATATTCTTGATCGGCTGTCACTGAACAAGCCCGAGTTCATTACCCCGGGCGTTATCGGCGTCTGGATTCTGCTTTACGTGATGATGGTTGCAGCGGTGTTGATCGCGCCCGGAGCACGCCGCCGGCTGAGTGCGGAAAGGACAAACCTGCTCAGGCGAATCCCTGGTGTTTGACCTCGTGGCCATGGCGCACTTCGCGCCCTTCGACGAGATAGATCACTTCCTCGGCTATATTGGTTGCATGATCGCCGACCCGTTCGAGATTGCGGGACATAAGGATGAGGGCGATGGCGCGTTCGATCGTTCCCGGATCCGCCATCATGTAGGTAAGAAGGACCCGGAAAATATGATCGCGCAGGAGGTCGACTTCCTGCTCATCCTCAAAGACGACACGGGCGAGAGCGCAGTCTCTCGTCACCAGTGCCTCGAGGCTTTTTCTCACCATCGTTTCCGCCAGTTCCCCCAGGCGTGGAAGATCGACCAGCGGCTTGAGCGGCGGAGACTTCAGAACATAGTGCGCATTCTGGCAGACATTGACAGCCTGGTCGGCTATCCGTTCCAGTTCCGTCGCAATTCGTGAGGCCATGAAGAGGAAACGCACATCGCTTCCGACCGGCTGCTGCAGCGCCGTCAGTTTCACCGCGCGGTCATCGATTTCCAGCTGAAGTCTGTTCACCTCCTGCTCTTTGCGCAGCACGTCTCCGACGAGAGACTCGTTGCGCTCGATCAGGACTCTCAGGGCAAGCTGGATCATCGATTCCGCCACTCGTCCCATGAGTACGAGTTTTTCCAGCAGGTCCTGGATCTGTTCATCGAAATGGCGTTGCATCTGTTATCCGAACCTCCCTGATATATATTGCTCTGTTCTGGGATCCGATTGCAGGGTAAAGATCGTCTGGGTTTCACCCGTCTCGACGAGCTCTCCGAGCAGCATGAATGCCGTGTGATCCGAGATCCGTGCCGCCTGCTGCATGTTATGTGTGACGATGACGATAGTATAGTTTTTTTTGAGCGCAATCAGGAGTTCTTCGATATGGGCGGTGGCAATGGGATCGAGCGCCGAGGTCGGTTCGTCCATCAGCAGCACATCCGGCTCGACGGCGAGCAGCCGTGAGATGCAGATCCTCTGCTGCTGTTCAGGCGCCAGCGAAAGAGCCGAGGCATTAAGCTTGTCTTTCAGGGCATTCCACAGTCCCGTCTGCCTAAGCGCCTTCTCCACGCGCTCGTCAAGGTCCCCTTCGGAGAGCCCGTGGATTTTCGGCCCATAGGCCACGTTCTCATAGACGGACAGGGGAAAGGGATTCGGCCGCTGGAAAACCATTCCCACGCGCTTGCGCAGCTGTCTGAGATCTTTCCTGTTGCCGTAGATCGACTGTCCTTCAAGCAGCACGTCGCCGGAGATCCGGATTCCACGGATGGAATCGTTCATCCGGTTGAACACGCGAATGAGCGTGGATTTCCCGCAGCCCGAAGGCCCGATGATCGCCGTGATCGTATTTGGCCTGATAGCAAGCGAGACGTTGATCAGTGCGTGGAAGCTGCCGTACCAGAGATTGAGCGATCGTGTCTCGAGTTTCATCTGCATTGCGGGAGTATCCATAATCATGCCGCAGCCGGACTAGCCGAACCTGCCCGAAATGTAGTCTGCGGTCTCTTTCTTCCCCGGAGTGGTGAAGAGAATCTCCGTGTCCTGCACTTCGATGAGTTCGCCGAAGAGGAAAAAGGCGGTCCTGTCGGAGGCGCGCGCCGCCTGCTTCACGTTGTTGGTTACGAGCACGATCGTCAGACTGTCCTTCAACTGCTGCAGCGCTTCTTCGATCCTGCGGGTCGAGATGGGATCAAGGCCCGAACAGGGTTCGTCGAGCAGAAGCACTGCCGGTTCGAGCGTCAGTGCTCTCGCAAGGCAGAGACGCTGTTGCTGTCCTCCTGAAAGATTCCCCGCCGGTTCCTGCATCCTGTCTTTGACCTCGTCCCAGAGGTACGCCTGCCGCAGTGCTCTCTCGATCTTGGCTGCGCGGTCGTTTCTCCCGTTCCTGGTCATGGTCATGCCGAACGTGAGATTCTCATAGATGCTCATGGGCAGAGTTATCGGGACTGAAAAGACCATCCCTACCTTGCGGCGCAGCGTCGCTACCGGGATTTCGCGGGCATATACGGGCTGGTCGTGCAGCAGTACCGACCCTGAGATTTTCCAGTCGGGGTCCAGGTCCAGCATCCGGTTGAGGCACCGCAGATATGTGGTCTTACCTGCGCCGGCAGGCCCGATAATCGACAGGATCTCTCCCTGGTGAGCTTCCAGTGTGATTCCCTTCAGGACAGCCTGTCCTGCATAACTGACCCGTAACCCCTCGGTTCGGATTCCCGGGATACTCCGGGTATAGCTTTGATGATTTGCGGCGACTTCAAGTTTAGCGGCCATTACGCAATCTCCTTCGAATACGTGCCCTGATCATGATTGCGGCGAAGTTCAGGGAGAAGGTGAGG
>JAAYAM010000231.1 GCA_012719355.1 Acidobacteriota bacterium | reverse complement strand
CCGGGCCCCCTGTTGGCATAGAGAAAATTCAGATAGAGAAAAAGGAAGCTGATCAGCAGAACGCCTGAAGCAAGTGAACTCTTGGCATACAGCGCGGTGGTGAAGAGAGTGGTTTTCCCCAACTCTACGAACCAGAGGTAATCGAAGTACATTTCGACTGCCATTGAGAAGCCGCCGAAAACGATGAAGAGAGCGATCGCTAATACTATCCAGGTTAATCTCTTATCCATGATCCTCCTGTTCCGTCAGCCTATGCCCCATTATCCCGAAACAACAAAGCCGCCTCTCGGCGGCTTTGACAATCCCAGGAGTCTTTCAGATTCAATCAGCGGCTGCTGTCAGACTTGACGGCGTAATGTATACCGATTCCAAGCCCGACCGCACCGACAACACCGGCGATGATGAGAGCAACTTTCGCTGCACTCGCGCCCCTTGCCGCCGCCGCGGCGGCGCCGCTGCCGGCCCGATTGTTGAAAACGGTCATCGGATTACCTGGAGTCACCTCCGTGCGCGCCCCGGTCGCCGTATTCAGCGCCATCAACGTGCCCTGGGTCAGGTTCATCACAAGCTCGCCGTCCTGATTCACTCCAAGTTCGCCGACGTGCTCAGAATCCTGAGAACCGGTGAACTGGAACTTACCTGCATTGATCTGCACGGGCTCGCCCTTCTTGAAATTGAACCGGAGGAGGCCTTGATTTGTGTCAACCACCAGGGTGTCACCCTGCCGCGTAAAGGTGGCGGCGGCCTTGGTCATTTCAACCCTGCTTCCGCCAGAGAAACTGATCAGTGCGGGTTGGCTTGAACTGACCTTGTCACCGGCAAATATCGTCGTTCCGGTGGGAGCGACTGCGTTGCCTACCGTCACCCTGCCCTGCGTCACGACGGTGCCCAGAGGCGACCCCGCAACGGTCTCGGCAACAGTGTACGGAGCAGTGACCGGAAAAAGCGCGAAACAGAGAATCAACGAAGTAAACTTCGCGTGCACTGACCTACGTGACATCCTCAATCCCCTTTATCATCGTACCTCAAAAACCTTCTGCAAGCCGCGATAATCCAAATTCAGCAGAACTGCTCAGATCCTAATCGGCGCCTAAATGCCTTGTCAATAAGAATATTGTTATTTGGATCATGTTTTGCTTCTCCTCTTTGGAGGGTTGAGTCCGACACATCGTCGGGTTGACTTTTCTGTTCAAAATAGATGCACCCTTCCCTATATTGAGGGGGCTATGAAGACCCCCAGATCCGGGACAGGCACACGATCGGTTCTCAAGATCCTGGTAACGGCATCCATACTCGTTGCCGCTTCCCTGGCGATCTGGCGCAGCTACGGCATATTCAGGGCGGATCGACTGGCACGCGCCGGCGAGACGATCGACAACTACAGCAGGGCCCTGTCGTTTGATCCTTCCAATGCATCACTCTGGTGGAGCAGGGGCAGGCTGCGGCACCACTCTGTCGGCGAAGTCGATCTCGAAGCGGCCGCAGCCGACTACCGCCGCGCCCTGCGGATGAATCCGAGACTTAGCCAGGCATGGGTTGATCTTGCCGACTGCTACGAACGCACCGGCAGGATCGGTGAAGCCGAAGAGGCGCTCCAGCGGGCGCTTGCCGCCCATCCGTACTCCCCATCCATCCACTGGCAGGTGGGCAACTTCTATCTCAGGCGGGGCGATCGGGGCAACATGTATCGCTTTTTCAAGACCGCCACCGAATTCGAATCCGACAAGCTTGCCATCGCCATCGATATTGCCTGGAAGGTTGATCCCGATCACGAGGGCATTCTCGACAAGCTGGTTCCTAATAACCTGCGATCGAATCTGCTCTACCTGTCGTTTCTCGTCCGGCGCGATGAACTCGATCTGGCGTCACCGGTCTGGAGCCGCTGCCTGAACAACCCTATCCCGAGGGACTTCGAATTCAAGCCTTCCCTTGTCTTCCCCTACATTGATCGGCTGCTTGCCCGCACGCGGGTTGCGGAGGCGTGGCAGGTCTGGAACGACGCCCTCCGGAAAGCGGGATTGAGACCGGGGGAGGACCGTCAAAACCTGGTCTGGAACGGATCGTTCGAAGACAAAGTGCTCGGAGGCGGGTTCGACTGGCGCTATCGCGACGCTCCCGGTTACAGCTTCCGTATCGATCCGGTTAACCGTATGGATCGGTTCAAAAGCCTCCGTATCACGTTCGAAGATGCGGACATCCATCGTATGCTGTTGAGCCAGGTAATCCCGGTGCCGGTCCCGGGTGATTACATCCTGACGTTCTTCCTCCGAACCCGTGGACTCACGACCGACAGACTCCCGTATTTTGTTGTCCAGGGACATCCTGATCCGTCTGCCGCGGTGGCAACCCCGACCGTTCTTCCAGCCGACAGCGGATGGAGCAGGATCACAATCCCTTTCACGACCTCTCCCGGGTGCCGGGCGGTTCTCATAGCCCTGAGACGGGACCGGTCCTCCAAGTTCGACAACAAAATCAAGGGGACGCTCTGGCTGGACGGCTTTGTCTTGAGTCCGGCCGACATCATGGCGCAGAGTGAACTACCATGATTTACGATATAGGAACTATCGCAATCGTCATCTTCGCGGCTCTCGCCTGGGGGGCGAACGAACCGTGGGCCATGGCGCTGATCTCTATCTCGGCCATCGCACTGTTCTCTGTAAAGCTGATCTCCGGGCTCTGGCGAGGGAACCTGGGTTCGTTCCGGTTCAACATCTTCCTGCCCTTGTTTCTGCTTCTTCTCTTTGCGGGACTGCAGGCGGTGAATCTCGTCTCCGAGCCCCCGTCCGGAGAGATATCGTTGCCGTACACCATCGAGCGGCATTCCACCCTCCTCTACCTGATCCTCGCTGCGGGGTATGTCTGCATAATGCTCCTGACAGTGAGCGGATTCCGTTCCCGAAAGCGCCTGAAGCTTCTGCTCTATGCGGTCTTGGTCCTCGGCATCTTTGAAGGGATCTACGGGCTGGTGCAGTATCTCGGCGGCTACCCGTACATCTGGGGCTACCGGGTTCCGGGAGGAATCGCCCAGGG
>JAAYAM010000230.1 GCA_012719355.1 Acidobacteriota bacterium | reverse complement strand
TGTGACGCGACACGTTTATCCAGGTCTGGCGCACCAAATTAATCCAGGTTTTCTCGCATAAGAGGACTCAAAATACCTGCACTTGTATAATCACATTCTCGGATGGAAAAACGACATCTGAACGTTAGTGAGCGACCATTCCGTTCCCGTTCTTCTCTATAGGGCGGAAGGAACGGAATGGGGATCAGGAGATTTGTATCGGAAGTTGTGTCGGTCCGACGAGCGTGTAGCCGCGGGAAGTGCGTTGAATGGATCCCTGCGAGGAAAGCTGGCGGATAGCTTCAACGACTCGCTGATTACGCACCTGGAGAGTCTGTCGCAAAGCCTCAAGAGTCATGGGGTCTGTAGCGCTTGAAAGCGCCCGCAGGATTTTTTCAGGCAAAGCATCAGTCTTGAGTCTGGTTGGGCAGGGTTCTGCAGACAAGAGTTTTAGATGCGGTCCAGTGTCAGGTTGAGCCAATTCCAGCAGGAAGGGTCCGGCGCCGGGAGCGGATCTGTGCTCGGCCGAAAGAATCAACTGATCGTGATTTTTTCTGAGATAAAGGAAAGAGTCCAACCAGGCATACAGATCGCCAGAACCGCGAAGGCTGTAGCCACCGCCGGTTGCCGGTGAAACATTCTTTTTTACATGGTGGACCAATCCAATAGCTACTCCGGATCTACGCTGAAGCGTCCTGAGGTATCCGAGCAGTGAGGCAACCTGACCGGCCACGTTTTCGTCAATCGCATGAACTCGCACCAGAGGATCTAAAACGAGCATAACTGGACGGTGTAATGCGATGGTCGCATCGAGCCGATCCTGGTCGCCTGCTTTATCCAGCCTGAGCGATTCCGCTGTGATGACGCGAACATCAAGCTTTGTAAAATCAACATTGCGTAATCGTGCAAGAGTTTCGATGCGGTTGCGTAAAGCCGAAGCAGAATCTTCGGCAGCGTAAAGCAGAACAGGACCCGTAGCATGAACCTTGAATGTGCCGAGGCAGGGCGTTCCGGAGGCGATTGATACCGCTATATCCAGTGCAAGCCAGCTTTTGCCTAACTTTGGGCCTCCCCCTATTACACCTACTGCACGATCCGCCCAAAGCTGATCGATAAGCCATGTTGTCCGGACTGTCGGAACTTCAAGCGCTGAAGCCTGGACGACAGGCAACGGATCGATTGTTTCGTTGCCTGCCGTTTCGGAACTGGATCCGGCAACCGAGATCATCGGTCGTATGTTCGAACCGGCGATCTCGGCAACTGCCCGATTTAAAACTCCGGCAAAGTTTTCCATCAGGGTTTTTCGGAAGGTTTCGTTTGGAGCAACCATGTTGAGCTTCTGGTCTTCAGAGCCTGCAAATGCCAATGGCCGGACCCAGGTGTTGAAACACTCGGATGTCATGTTTTCTGAGATCCTGGACAAGATCCGATTCCAGAGATCGCTGTCAATGCTCATTGCAGTGCATCTGCGCAAACCTGAATGCCTTTCTGCACTACACTGGCGTCAATGATTCCTGACTTGGTCTTTAGCGCTACCGAGAGACAATGATCGCCGAGAACATCGATGCGGCGCATAACCCCGCCGGTAGCTTTTGAGATCACAAGAAGAGCATCCTCACTGAAAATATCCCGTCGGCAACCGGCCGTACTCATGCGATGTCGCACGTAGAGTTTGACCTGTTCGGTATCCAATGGGGGAATATGAACCCTGATGGGAATGCGGGCGGTAAGCGAAGCCAGTACATTGCGTTTGAGTGTCTCACGCAAATCAGGCAATCCGACCAGAACGATCGAAAGCCAGGGTTTGCTGTCACGCATAAAATTACTCAGTACATGCAGCTGTTCAAGGACCTGAATGGGCAAAAGGTGACCTTCGTCCAATACCAAAATTACGCGCAACTTGTGCTGCATCGCGAGATCCTGGATGTGCTGACTCACGTTTGAATAGAGCGCGGCAAAACTCGAGTGAGGTTCCAGCCCGAGACCGATTGAAAGTTGACGATAGAAGTCACGACGATTCACCGTGGAGTTCGGAGTGTAGTGGAGACGATATCTTCCCTGTGGCAGATCTTCTTCAAGAGCCCGGATAAGACAGGTTTTGCCGGATCCTGAGTCTCCCGTCACCAGCGCGGAAGTCTGTCCTTCCACCGCGGCTTTCAACGACTGAAGGGCTTCTTCAAACTGGTCGGTACGAAACATGTCTGCAGCAGGGATGTCTTTTGAGAAGGGCTGGCGCGTGAGCCCAAAGGTGGAGAGCAGTTTATTCATTATCGCCTCCTTTGGGGTCTATGAAGTTCTTGAGCATGAGATCGGGCGCATTGAGCCCGGTTGTTGATTGTTCAGCCTGCGGATTCGGTAGTGTTACGCGGGATCGATGCGCATTCTCGACTGCATTGACACGGCGCAATGGAATCTCGACGTTGGCATCAAGCGCACTTACGCGATCGAGGTTGAGAAGTGAATATCGCAGCCGAACCTTACGGCCGCGCATATAGGGCGGAACCTCGTAAAACACACCGCGCCACATAACCGTTGAATCGTATCGAGCAGTCCTTTCCACCTCTGCATGAAAAGCGGACTCGAGCCTGGCGGGATCCGACGGCCAACGGACGTCATCGGCGCCGCTTTCCCATACTTCGAGAGGCGTTTTGCCGGACAACGATGAATGTGGACGAGTATGATACTCGCCTTCCACATAGCTCCAGAGACGAAGATTGAGTTCATCGATCGTGGTTACTTCCTTGAGATTCAACCGGTCGACAACATGCTCTCTTAGCGACCGCCAGAACCTTTCGATTTTTCCTTTGCTTGGTGCATCCCCCGGACGGCTGTGAACGAGGCGAATATTAAGAGTGGCGCAAAGGACACGAAGGTCATAGCTGGTGAAACTTGCATGATTGTCGAGCAGCAGCGAACGAACGATTCCCCTGCGCGCAATTGCGTTGTAGAAGACGGAAAGAAAACGGTGAGACGTCTCTCCGAAACCCGCTTCGATGTAAGGGATGAGTCTGCTGCGATCATCGAGCAGACCGAAGACGATGGAACGCTGAGGACGGCCCGTTGCCGGATTAATCAGCACCGGTCCATGCAATGCGTCGCCCTGCCAGAGCTCTCCGCACATCGATGCTTCCCAGCGGTAGCGGGCGGGACGTTCCAGATGTACCCGCGGCCCTGACAAACCGTGCCGTTTGAGCGCTCGCTGGATTACAGAGACTCTTACCTCTCCACGACTGATACGGCCAGCCAGCTCAAGTTCACGAAGAATGAGCGGACTTGACCGGCCGGGGTCCTCGCGTTTCAGGTCGACTATCAGCCGTTCAGTCTCAGGATCGAGCGCCCGGCTGCGTCCCTGGTCGGAGCGCGGTAATGGTTTTAATCCTTCGAAGCCTCCGTGGCGGTATTTATAAAACCATTCTTCGAGTGTCTTGTAGGCGATGTGTCGCGGGCGTTTGCGATAATCTTCAAAGGTTCTTTGAGACAGTTCTTTCAGTGAAGGGCGCAGTTCTCCCTGACGGAGTTTGCGGCTGAGCAAATCTCCAAGTATGGAATGCCGGAATAGAGCTTCCTGTGTGCGATCGTCATCATCCATAGATTCCTCCT
This sequence comes from Acidobacteriota bacterium, assembly GCA_012719355.1. Taxonomy (GTDB): domain Bacteria; phylum Acidobacteriota; class UBA6911; order UBA6911; family UBA6911; genus UBA6911. The sequence continues at coordinate 1,006 of JAAYAM010000230.1, read as the reverse complement.
GTGTTGTTTTCGATGATGACGCCCATTGTTTCCGTCAGGGTGGGTCTCTTCCAGAGTCCTTCTCTGTGGGTAATGCATGACCGGTTTGCGCAGGAAGCGAAGTTGATGAATGTCCTGGCGGGAATTGCGTGATGAGGCCGGCCTTCTTTCTATTGTGAATCAGGTTCTTCAGAGTCGCCCGTACAGCCGAAGGCAGTTCACGAAGCAGGTCGACACCCGATCGAATCCGGTCCAGACCTTCGGCCAACAGCCGGAAAACATATGAACCAGCTTCTTCTCTGCTGGGAGCAGGGTGAGTAATCGCCAGCCGCGGCCCCAGCCATCCCCAGAGTGTCGGAGAAACCAGAAGTTGCACTCGCCAACGATCCAGGCTGCGCCACCGTGATTCATCCTCAGGCCTGCTGAAACGAACCCCAATCTCCCGAGCACTTTGTCTCAGCATGCAATGACGGTAGAGCGCCTCGATAATGGCAGTCGCGGCATACCAGCGCCAGGGATGAAGCCAATCGGGAAGTCTGCTCAGGGTGTGACCGCAGGCCAGACATATAAACCGTCGCACCCAGATGACAACCCAAGTGGATTCTGAAAGACCGCGAACCTGTCGGGAGTACATCCCATGGCCGACAATCCGCAGTACACCATCTGCATCCCGACATGATGCGCCACAGATTGCACAAAACTTAGGGCGGAGATCATCAATGGATGGTGCGTCCTGTGATCGGGCGCATAGTTGCTCGACTGACACTGCAAGGCTGTGTACAATAACCACCATTGTTTGGATGGGTGGTGGTGATGCCGCGTCTCTGCCAAAAGAAGGGCTTCGCCACCGCCTCTATCTCCTCCAGGATGGTCGAATATCCTATCTGAATCCCGAAAAAAGACAAAATACTGGGATATCTCGTTATTTGCTCAGGCAGGAATGTGGAAAAAGGAGTGACTCGATTCCCCTGGACGGGAACGGTATGGGAAGGTGTTAACCCTGCGGATTAATTTGCAGCGTTACACC
>JAAYAM010000028.1 GCA_012719355.1 Acidobacteriota bacterium | reverse complement strand
TGCCGTCGCTGATTACCACCAGGACTCTTCGTGTCAATTCACTGTGCTGGACGTGTTCAAGGCCGGCGACAATTGCGTCATAGAGCGCGGTCTTCCCATAGCCTGCATTACTGGCTACTGCGCGTTTCAGTTCGTCGATATCGCTGGTAAACGCATCTCCCAGTTTGAGCGCAAACACGACATGTTCGTGAAAATGTACGACGAAGATGTGGTCTCCGGGATTGCTCGACTCGGCGAGAGCGATAGATGCGGACATGACGTCTTCCCGTTGCGGGATCATGCTCTTACTGTTGTCGATGATGAGGCCGACTGCGACGGGAAGGTCCTTCTGATCGAATACCTCGATCTTCTGTTCGATACCGTCTTCGTAGACGGTGAACGCCTCCCTGTCGAGATTGGGGACAAACCTCCCTGATTTGTCGAGAACCGTTACCGGAAGCAGGACGAGTCCGACGTTGACCGAGAATTTCAGAGGGCTGATGAATTGATCTTCTGATCGGGGATCGTCCGGGTAAGCCTTTGCTGATACAAGAATCAAGATGAGGATGGACGCCATCCCCAACCGTATAGCCATAATGCTCTCAAATCCATCAATCACTGGCGTGCGGACACAGCACTTCCGCAAACCAGGCGCGACGCTGTCGTGTTTTTATGCGGATGTAAGTATACCAGTCAGGTAGGAATGACGCAAACCGGTTGATAGAGGGCCGGGCGGCTGGAGCCTTGGCTGCGTTTCCAAGGCTCCCGTCACTCAACGGTCGACATAGATCCGTTCGATCTCGATGTCTTCGGCCGGGGGGACCGGTGACGCCACTGCCGAGGAGAGAACGTCCACCTTCACCTCAAAAGAAAGCATCGAGACTTCGAGGGACCGGCCGGTGGGAAAGAGCAAAACGTCGAAACTCAGCCGGGGAGGGAGAAAGATCTTTGCGAGAAGTGACTGAGGCTGCCGCTGATAGATCTCGCGGAATTCCGCCACAACCTCGGTGCCTACCTTAAGCTCCTTCTGCAGGTTTCTTGGGATGTTGGTGAGCCTCAGCTTGCATCCGTTGGGGATGCACACCGGGGTGCCCGGGTCAACCGCGGAAGCCAGCCATCGGCCGTGGGCCGGGAAATCCCGTACGATCAGCTCCTCACCTTCGATTGCTTTTCGGGTGTCTATTCTTTCATGTTGACTGTACCAGCACATACGATACTCCTAAATTGCCGCTCTTGGCGGGAGGGTCGATGATAATCGACGCCTTTTCAGAAAGTAGTACCATGGAACCCATAAAGAAAAAATAAAGAGGGGCATTTCGGTTCAGGAGGCTATGAACTGGCATATGTCCGCCAGTGAGGCGGGGGCATTGTCTCCAAGATTTATCCTGATAATGCGCCTTCCCAGATTCTTCAGCGCCCGGTAATCTCCCTCGGCCTGCGCCCTGATGAGGCTGCCGAAGGTGAAACTCTTCTCCGGGACCGGCAGATCCTCTGCCGGCTTGTCGATCAACTGCAGGAACACCCCGTTGTTCGGCCCTCCTTTGTGCAGCTGTCCGGTTGAGTGGAGAAACCTCGGCCCATAACCTAAAGTCGTTGCCACATGGAACCTGTCTCTCATGCAGTGGCGCAGCGCTTCCAGCCGGGCGTTCGTTTCAGGCGTTTCGGCCAGGTACGCCTGCAGCGCGATGTAGTCCCCGGGCCGTACGCTCTCTGTCCAGCGTCGCAAAGCCTCCGAGAGTGCGGGCCTTTCGTCGATCGACAGTTCATCCGGATCTTTTCGCCGGGCGGCTCTCGATTCCATGGCTTTTTTCGCCAGATCTTTCGCCAGCTGTACGTCCGGCTGGTCAAAAGGATTGATTTCGAGGATGGCTCCTGCCGCGGCCGTCGCAAATTCCCATCGGAAGAATTCCTGTCCGAGGTCGACAATTTCGTTCAGGGCCAAAGTGAGAACGGGAAATCCGGCTCTCTGCAGCGCTTGAAGTTCCTCCGACTGCCGGTCGCCCGGCCGGGCGAGAGAGATTCCGACAAAGAGGCGGTCGTCGCCGTAAATTCCGGGGCTTCCAAGCCGCTCTCCGGCAACGGGTACGAGACCCCTTCCATTCTTGCCGGTGCTTTCCGCAATCAGCTGTTCAATCCAGAGGGGAAGCGCGGAAAAGGCGGGACTCGTAACGAAGGTAATCTTGTCTCGTCCCGCAAGTCCGAGTTCTCCCAAAACCGCCCCGAGTCTTGCTCCCGGATTCTTCGACAGGTCCATCGAGTTGCCGCACGCGTCTGCCATCTGCCATGCCCGTTCCAGAAGTCTTTCCACGTTGATCCCGATCAACGCCGCCGGGACCAGGCCGAACACGCTCAGCGCCGAGTAACGTCCCCCTACTTCCTCCGGACCGGAGAAGCTGTGTCTGAACCCTCGTTCCCGGGCGATCTGGACGAGAGGGGTTCCCGGATCGGTAATGGCGACGAAGTTACGGCCTGGCTTCGGGCTGCGGTCATTCACCTGTTGCCAGAAATACGAAAAGAGCGACAGTGTCTCAATGGTTGTTCCCGACTTGCTCGAGACGAGGAAGAGCGTTTTCACCGGATTGATCTTCCTGCTTACCTGCCGGACAGCATCCGGGTGCGTCGTGTCCACCACCACCAGTTCAGGATGTCCTCTTGTGTGGCCGCAGGTCGCCTGGAAGACTTCCGGCGCCAGGCTCGAGCCTCCCATGCCAAGCAGAACCACGTGACGATAGTCTTCGGTCTTGATTTCATGTGCGAATCTCGCGATTGTGCCGGCTTCCTTCTTCATCTCCCGGGGAAGATCGAGCCAACCGAGACGGTTTGCGAGTTCGGGCGTGTCCGGCTGTGCAGACCAGAGTGAAGAATCCTTGCGCCAGATGCGCGAGATGAAATCATCTTCCTTCCATTGCTGCAGCCGTTTCTCCAGGGCATCCTGGTGGCGGCCGAGCTCCCACCCGGACTGCATTTCAAACTGCCCCGAGAGGAGAAGCTTTCTCTTGCGGTCAAGAGCACTCAGAAGATTGTTGAAGGACTTTGCAAAATCTTCAATCCCTTCCTTCAGCAGCTCGTCAGTTATGGCTGAAAGGTTGATCCCGAGTTCGGCCAGTTTTTTCATGTCCGATTCCGGATCTCCTTCCATCACGGTTGCGCCGCGCACCTGCCCGTGATCGGCAAACGCGTGCAGGGTCGCAGGAGGCATGGTGTTTACCGTGTCGGGCCCTATCAGTTCCTCGACATACAGGACGTCTCGATAAGACGGGTTCTTCGTGCTTGTGCTGGCCCAGAGCGGCTTCTGCAGATGCGCTCCGCGCTCTTTCAGCGGATCGAACCGGTAGCCGAAGACTTCCTTGAACTTCCTGTAGACAAGCCTGCTGTTGCCGATGGCAATGCGTCCACGCAACGCAAGCGCTTCTTTGGTCCCGATCTCCTGGAGCGCCCGATCCACTTTTGTATCGACGCGGCTCACAAAAAAGGACGCGACAGAGGCTACGTTGCGCGGATCGCTGCGCCGCTCGAGTCCGCGGATGTATGCCTGAGCGACCTGTACATACTGTGAGAGGGAGAACATGAGCGTGATGTTTACATTGATGCCGTCTGCAATCAGCTGTTCGATCGCCGGCATCCCTTCGGCGGTGGCCGGGACCTTGATCATGACATTGGGCCGGGACAGTGATTTCCAGAGGTGCCGCGCCTCCGCGATAGTCCCCTGGGTGTCGTGGGCGGGTCCGGGCGACACTTCGAGGCTCACGAACCCGTCGGTTCCTCCGGAGCGGTCGAACACGGGGCGCAGCAGGTCCGCAGCCTGCTGCAGATCTTCAATCGCCAGTTTCTCGTAGATGGCTTTCGGATCAGCGTGCGGATCCTTCAGCAGAAACGCACGGATGGAATCGTCATATTCATCGCTCCCGGAAATTGCTTTTTCAAATATCGTAGGATTGCTTGTAAGACCCGACACCATGAATTCATCGCGCAGGCGTTTCAATCCGCCGCTCGTGATCAGGTCCCGGTCGAGAAAATCTATCCAGATCGATTGTCTCTGGCTGGTCAGTGCTTCCAGTGGCTGGTTCTTGCGTTCAGGCATTGTCGGCCTCCTCTTTGCCTCTTCAGTAACTGTATACTGAAAGAGTCTCCTCGTGAAACCGTGCCGGTTCAGGCGCCTTGTATGGTTCGGGGCGATCCTCCATAATTTAGACAATCCTCCCGTGAAACCCCTCTGGAGCATAAACCTGATTGAAATTGTCTTACTGCTGTGCGGGCTTGGTTTTGTGACCAGAATGGTCGTGGGGCTGGTGTTGCGGCGAATGCAAGCGCCCTGCAGGGATGAGGATGTGAAATCGGCCGTTCTCGATGCTCTCGCCCACGATGTCAAGACTCCGCTTACTTCAATCAAGGCGTCCGTTTCCGCTCTCCTGGCACAAGGCTCGTTTGGCGGCAAAGACAGAGAACTGCTCGCGGTGATCAGCGACGAAACCGATAGTCTTGAAAGGATCGTCAATGAGTCGATCGAGATCGCGCAGATACAGCTTCTCGATCTGAAACCGGAAAGACGCTGTTATGACGTGAGGCAGACTGTCGAGGCTGCGCTCTGCGACCTGAATCCGTCTTCGGGCGGAAGGCTCCGGGCCGAGATCCCGGAAGGGCTTCCCCCGCTGAGTATCGATTTCCGTCTTATCAAGCTGGTTTTGAGACAACTGGTCGACAACGCGCTGAAATACTCGCCGGAGCATTTCCCTGTGGTGATTTCCGCCCGGGAACGGGGCGGCAAGATCACCTTCTTTGTGAAGGACCGTGGAGCAGGAATTCCAGCCGTCGATCAAAGACGGGTGTTTCGGCGGCACTACAGGGGGGGCGGAAGCGGAAACGGCGCCTTGGGGATGGGTATGGGCCTCGCTATTGCAAAGAGAATTATCAACGCGCATGGAGGCGATATCGGGGTGACAAGTGTGCCGGGGAAAGGCTGTATGTTTTATGTTTCTCTCCCATCGGCGAACGGCAGGGCATAATGGGCGAGGGGAGAATTCTGTTTGTCGACGATGAGCCCCAGATACGTCGTGTAATGAGGGCCGCCCTGAGCAGGGCCGGGTATCTCGTCGTTGATGCGGGAAACGCCGGCGAGGCGTTGTTGCGCCTGCGACAGGAAACGCCTCATCTGATTCTGCTCGATCTCAACTTGCCCGATGCGGGGGGTGTCGAGACGTGTCGAACAATTCGTGAAATTTCAGAAGTCCCGATCATAGTCCTGTCAGTGAGAAATTCCGAACGGGACAAAGTGCGGGCGCTCGATGCCGGCGCAGACGACTACGTGACCAAGCCGTTCAGCATGGATGAACTCCTGGCAAGGATCCGGGCCGCAATGCGCAGAATCCCCACTTCCCCCAACTGTGGGCCTCGTTCGGTCGTCTGCGGCGACCTCGCAATCGATTTTGAATCACGCAGGGTGATGGTGCGCAACGCCGAGATACACCTCACGCCGAAGGAATTTGATCTGCTGCACTACCTTGTCAGGCATGCAGGCCGGCCGGTGCGTCACCGGCGCCTGCTGCAGGCGGTCTGGGGGCCGGACTACGGACACGAAATCGAATATCTGCGGGTTTTCATCAACCAGCTGCGAAGGAAGATCGAACCGGATGCGGCGGATCCAAGATACATAATCACGGAGCCGTGGGTCGGGTACCGGTTCGAAAAGCAGGAACCACCTTTCGCGAATCGAGAGCCGGAAGAGCGCGAATCCCTTTCGGATCTGTGAGCCGGTTTTCCGGTCTTGTTATGGAGCACTCATGGACAAGCAACATAATCGGGGGAGATGGGCGGCGGCAATCGGCCTGCTGTTTTCGCTCGCGATAGGGATACTGGCTGGATCGTTTGTTACCGCGCGCGCGCGGCACTCGCCCGGCACCATGGCAGTTCCGCTCCGGATCTCGGTTTCGAGCCCGGTCTCGGCCGCTGAGATCTCGTTTGCCTCGGGTTTTTCTCCTGTGGTCGAGCGCGTCGGCCCCGCCGTCGTGAACATTGCCTCTTCAAAGATCGTCTCTTCCCAGCGGGAGAGGAGTCTGTTCTCAGACCCTTTTCAACAGTTCTTTGGAGAAGAGTTCACCCCTCCCTCTGAAAGAAAGGAAAAAAGCCTCGGGTCGGGTGTGATAGTCAGTCCGGACGGCTATATCCTTACGAACAATCACGTCGTCGGAGGGGCGTCAGATATCACCGTTACCCTGGCAAGCAAGCGGGAATACAAGGCGCGCATCGTCGGGACCGATTCGAAGACCGATATTGCGGTCGTGAAAGTTGATGCGAAGGATTTGCCCGTGGTCACGCTGGGGGATTCGTCGAGAGTGCGGGTAGGAGAATTTGCACTGGCTCTCGGCAGTCCTTTCGGGCTGTCGGAAACGGTGACGATGGGAATCATCAGCGCCAAAGGGAGAGTCAACCTTGGTATTGAGGACTACGAGGATTTCATCCAGACCGATACCGCGATAAACCCGGGCAATTCCGGCGGCGCGCTGGTGAATGCAAGGGGCGAGCTGATCGGCATCAATACCGCAATTGTGGCGGGTGGGAGTGGGAACCAGGGCGTCGGGTTCGCGATCCCGATCAATCTGGCCCGTGAAATCATGTCCCAGATCCTCAAACATGGGAAGGTTATACGAGGATATCTGGGAGCGTGGATACAGCCCGTCACTATCGAGATCGCCCGCGCTTTTGATCTTCCCCAGGCGGAGGGGGCGCTTCTCGGCGACGTGGAGGAGGGGAGTCCTGCGGCGAAAAGCGGACTCCGGAGAGGTGATGTGATCGAGGCGATTGAGGGCGAATCCGTGACCGATTCGGCTGCGTTACGTCTGAGGATAGCGATGACCCCGCCGGGAACAAAAGTCAGGCTGAAGGTTCGGCGCGGCAACTCGGTACGTGAAGTCGATGTGGTGCTCACGGAGCTGGAAGCGAAAGAAGAACGCTCGGAGATCCCGCTGGAGATGGAGCGATCCAGGCCGCTGCAGGGTCTTGAAGTTGAAAATCTGACAGTGACGCGCGTCAGGCCGGGGAGCGCGGCTGAAGATGCCGGTTTGCAGAGAGGCGACGTGATTGTCGAGGTAAACCGCAAGCCGGTGTCCGGCGATCGCGATTTCCGGCGCGCCGCGGCGGCAGCCTCCGGCTCGACCCTGCTGCTGGTAAATCGGGAGGGAACCACTCTCTACATCGTTGTCAGTCCGTGAAGCGAATTTCTGTCAGACCGCGAATTCCTGGCTTACGTAGTTCTCAAAGGCGATATCGAGTGAGAGATTGAGCGCCGGGGCACTGTGGGTAATCCACCCGATCGACAGCAGATCCACTCCCGTCGCGGCAATCGCTTCGGCCGTCTCGGCGGTAACTCCCCCTGAGGCCTCGACGATTGCTCTTCTCCTGGTCATTCTCACCGCTTCTGCTATGGTCTCAACTGACATATTGTCCAGCAGAATTGCGTCGACCTTTTCGCGAAGCGCCGCTTCCAACTGATCGAGAGTATCGACCTCCACTTCGATTTTGACCATATGCCCGATGCGTCTGCGGACGCGCCTGATGGCTTCCGAGACTCCGCCCGCAATCGCGATATGGTTGTCCTTGATCAGGACGGCGTCGTCGAGTCCAAAGCGGTGGTTGAATCCGCCGCCGGCCCGTACGGCAAATTTCTCAAGAGTACGCAGTCCGGGCGTAGTCTTGCGCGTGCAGACGACGCGCGCTCGATGGCGCGAAACCAGCGAGACGATGTCCCGCGTGGCCGTGGCAATTCCAGAAAGGCGAGTGAGAAAGTTCAACGCCGTCCGTTCCGCAGACAGCAGTGGACGGGCAGCGCCATGTACCACTGCGATCGTATCGCCCGGTTCCGCGTCATAACCGTCGTGGAGCAGAATCTCGAATCCGAGCTCAGCGTCCAGGCAATGAAAGGCATAGCGTGCCACATCGATTCCAGCAACGCGACCCGGGGCATGCGCCCTGATGATCGCGGTCGCGGTGTCGTCGAGCGAGACTATAGCGTCGGTTGTCGTGTCGCCTGCTCTCCCGAGGTCTTCAGACAAGGCCTTGCGGACCAGTTCCTCATAGAGCAACGGGTAGAGTGGTGGCAGATCGTGATTATGTTGGTCTTCCTTAATGTGCATATCAGCGGGTGGATTGCTTCCCAAGTGCAAGCATGCGCCGCACACTTTGTCTGGCACGCTCCGCGACAAGGGGATCAATCTCCACTGCATGCTTCATCGACTGCAGCGAATCAAGTACCTTGGGCAAAGTGATCTTCTTCATGTGCGGACAGAGATTACAGGGACGGATAAACTCGATTTGAGGAAATTCCACGGCTACATTGTCGCTCATGGAACACTCGGTGACCATCAGGACGCGCCTTGGACGGCGGCTGCCGACTTCGTTGATCATCCCGGAAGTCGATCCGACGTAGTCCGCTTCGGCCAGCACGTCGGGCGGGCATTCGGGATGTGCCAGAACCATTATGTCCTTGAACTGCTCCCTGTACCCACGCAGGTCGCCGGCAGTGAATTTTTCGTGAACTTCACAATGGCCTTTCCAGAGAATGATCTTCTTGCTGGTCTGGCCGGCAACATAACGTCCCAGGAATTCGTCGGGAATGAATATCACCTGATCCGAATCGAGCGATTCCACCACGCTCACGGCATTGGCCGAAGTGCAGCATATGTCGGATTCGGCCTTCACCTCGGCGGACGTATTGACGTAGGTAACGACGGGGACGCCTGGATACCGTTCCTTGAGCAGCCTGACATCGGCGCCGGTAATCGACGAAGCGAGCGAACAACCCGCCTCGAGGTCGGGAATCAGGACCGTCTTGGACGGATTCAGCAGCTTTGCAGTCTCGGCCATGAAGTGCACGCCGCACAGCACTATCGTCTGAACGTCGGTGCCGGCGGCTTCGCGCGCCAGCGCGAGAGAATCGCCTGTCAGGTCCGCAATCCCATGGAAAATTTCCGGCGTCTGGTAATTGTGGGCAAGGATTATGGCCTTGCGCTCCACTTTGAGTCTCTGAATGGCGGCGACGTAGGGCGCATGAACCGGCCATTCGATTTCCGGGATGACATGGCGGACCTTTTCGTAAATGGCGGCCGTTTCCCTCAGCACTTCAGGTGTCAGTGCCGGAGCCGTATCAGTGGTCGATTTGTCCAACATATCTATTGGCACTGATTGGCACCTCCTCGCCCTCTTTATGCTCATAATGAGTATAAGGGGTTCTAAAAAATTGGCCCGCCCTACGGGCCTCCGGAAAAAGCTAATACTAGGCCCGCGCATAATCGTTTGTCAATTGAGAATTCCACTGCTTCAGTACCAGTAATTGCGGTTCCGGGCACGGTGCATAATCCGCCTGGCGTATGCCTTGGTTTTAGGGAAATCGACAAACGACAGGTAGTACTCATCGGTGGGGCTGCCCGGGAGAGGGTTCTTGAGCGCGATGCGCAGCCAGTTGTCCGATCTGGATTCCCCTGCGTTGTAGCGGAGGAGGGCGTAAAGGACCGGCTGTGGCGAACTCTTATAGCGGTCGAGCGATCTGCGCAGGTACCAGCACCCTATTTCCACATTGAGCTCAGGTTCTTCCAGGCGTGCGGCATCCACTGGAGGGAATCCCTTGTGAACGGAGAAGTCCGTGGCTGCCGCCTTGGTGATCTGCATGAGACCGATTTCGCCCGCCAAGCCTCTGGCGTTCGAGCGAAACCAGCTCTCTTCATAGATAATTGCCTTGACGAGATGGAAGTCGACGCCGTTGCGGGCGGCGGCCTGGCTGATTATGTAGTCATAACGGGACGTGTGGTAGTCGAGCCATTTTCCGGCTGCTGCGATCAGAATAATAATCGCCCCGGCGACAATCCATCTGCGGCGCATTCGAACCTCTAATCAATCGTGATAAAGCCTATCACAAGAATGGACCGGAGACGGTACAGATTCAATCCATGTAACTCAGAGTTTCTCGAGGAGCAAGCGCTTTTTCTCCTGGAACTCCGCTTCTGATATTATTCCGCGGTCTCGCAAAGAAGCCAGTCCTTCGATGAGCTGGGGGATGCCTTGAACGGGGGCGGGAGCGGATGATGAGGTTGTACCTGTGGAGGGGGAATACGCCTGCTTCGCCGACAGAATTGAGTTTCTGAAAGCGATCGGATCCAGGAGGCAGGAGAAGACCGACATGCCCTGCTCGCTTGCAGTCTCCAGCCTCACTTCTCCATACTTGAGCAGCCTTCCGAGATAGCTGTGGCTGCAGTACACGTTATTGACCTTGTCGAGCGCGGCATCAAACGATGACCGCGACAATATTCCTTCCTGGAGAACGACACGGCGGTTTGTCACGATATATTCCCGCCGACGCCATTCAATATATTCCCAGATCAGGTAGAGCAACGGCAAAATCGACAGAGCCGCAATCCATCCTTTCTGCAGATACAGTGCAAGGCCCGTCAGGATTATCAGCACAACCAGATTCACGAGGACGGGCCGGAACAGCACAAGCGGGTGCTGCCGAGTCAGAATGACGAGGTTTTCGCCAGGCAGCAGTTGTTCTTCAAAGGACATCGCGCGCTCCCAGCTGTTCTGCAGACAAGCTACTTGGGCGTGGCTTTCTTCTTGCGCCGATTCTCCCAGTAAGCCTTCATTCTTTCGGATCTACGCTGTCTTTCTTCTTTGCTGAAGCGGGGACGTTTTCTTGTGCGGGAGGTTGCACCTTCAGCCGATGCGGTTGCAGGAGAGGGTTTTGTTCTGGCTGCGGCTGTCCCCCTCAACTCGCTCGTGATTTCGGCAATCTCCTGATCGAGCTGTCTTTTCCTGTTTTCGAGGGATTCAAGCGCCAATTCCAATATTCTACGACGGTCACTCACCATATCAATTCCTTTCAAAACTTATTCGTACATTCTAAAGACAGCAAATAGAACAAGTCAATTCATATTGCTATACTGGATTGTTCGAAAGGTGATTCGATTACAGAAAATCGGGCTAATTGTACGAAAACAAGGGGACGATATATATACAAGTACTTACGGACGCGGACGGCCGATTCGCCTCTGCTTCCACTATGCGCGGGATGTCAGGGTCAGGCGGAGAAGCGCTCGGTAGTATAAACGGGTGAGGGGACCGTCTGGCTGTGGCTCCCGCGCGCCACAGCCGCCATCAAACAGATATATTTATGCTGCTGTTCACCTGCGTCGCCGCTCTGTATTCGAGAAGTATTTGCGGAGCAGAAGCCAGAAGTATGTCGTGCTGGCACCTACCAGGAACATGATGATCACGTTATTTTCCAGACTCGGGGCAAAGAGAGTGTGCCGATAATAGGCGCTGATGGCTCCCATGAGAAAACTCAGGATTGCGAGAAAGGCGGATAATGGCCCGTTGGGAGCCGTGCTGTATTTGATTCTCTCCCAGATCAGACATACAAGGTAGGATGAAGAACTGGCCGCGATAGCCGGCAGCAGCCATGTTTCCAGTGAAAAGATCAATCCATCCTCCTTCCAGGTTCTTCAGTTCTAAGTCTATCACTTTCGTTCAGAGAGGTCACAGTTTACAACCCTCAATTTGTACACTAACCGGGAAACTCTGAACTGCGAACTGGGAACTGGGAACTCCTCCTGCTATAATCACCGATTCTCATTCACCTAGGAGTCAATTTATGCAAGATTTCAAAGCCAGTATGCTTGATTTGGTAATCCAGACATCCACCAACCTCCCGGCGGACGTTCGTGTGGCGATGTCGGACGCAATAAAGAACGAGAGTGCGGGAACTCAGTCCTCATCTGCTCTTGATGTGATAGCGACGAATATTGACATGTCGACCTCCTGCGTCGGCGCCATCTGCCAGGACACCGGCATGCCGACGTTTGAGATCCGGACTCCCGCCGGCGCGAATCAGGTGACGATGCGGAAACAGATCGAGGAAGCTGTCGCCGAGGCGACCAGGCTTGGCAAGTTGAGGCCCAATTCCGTCGATTCGATCACAGGCAAGAACAGCGGCAACAATCTTGGGGCGGGTACACCGGTGCTGCATTTCAGCCAGTGGGAAAACGATGACGAGATAGAGGTCAGGCTGCTGTTGAAGGGTGGTGGATGCGAGAATATGAACATCCAGTACTCGGTTCCTTGCGAGCTTCCGCACCTGGGCCGTGTGGACAGGACGCTGGATGGGGTACGGAAATGCATCCTGCACGCGGTGTGGCAGGCCCAGGGGCAGGGCTGTTCGCCCGGGGCAATCGGAGTATGCATCGGTGGAGACCGCACCGGCGGCTGTGCCTGTGCAAAGGAGCAGCTCTTCCGGTCCCTTGACGACAGCAACCCGGATCCGAAGCTCGCGGAACTGGAGAAGTACATCATGACCGCTGCGAACACCCTGAGAGTGGGAACCATGGGGTTTGGCGGCGATGTGACCCTGATCGGCTGCAAGATCGGTGCACTCAACCGGCTCCCCGCCAGCTTCTTTGTTTCGGTCGCCTACAATTGCTGGGCGTTCCGCCGTCTCGGGGTGGTCCTCGACGCGCGCACCGGTTCCATCAAGCGCTGGCTCTATCGCGACGCCTCCCAGACCCCGAAGCCGATGTCATCGAGTGAAGGTTTCCGTTTGACCGGGAAAGAAATAGTGCTGAAGACCCCGATTTCTGAAGCCGACGCGAGAAAACTCAAAGTCGGAGATATAGTTCTGCTGAACGGCGAGATGTACACGGGGCGTGATGCGGTCCATGCACACCTTATCAAGAATCCTGCTCCTGTCGATCTGCAGGGCTCGGTCATCTATCACTGCGGTCCGGTTGTTCTGAAGGAAAACGACGGCTGGAAGATGGTTGCCGCCGGCCCGACCACGTCAATTCGGGAAGAACCATATCAGGCCGACATCATCAAGCGTTTCGGTTTGAGGGCGGTCATCGGCAAAGGCGGTATGGGTGACAGGACTCTCGCCGGCCTCAAGGATTTCGGTGCGGTATACCTGCAGGCGATCGGAGGCGCCGCCCAGTATTACGCACGCTGCATAAAGAACGTGAAAAACGTCTATTTTCAGGAATTCGGGATTCCGGAAGCTCTGTGGAACATCGAAGTGGAGAATTTCCCGGCAATCGTCACGATGGATTCGCACGGCAAATCGCTGCATGCCGACGTGCAGGAAGCTTCCGGCGCCATTCTGTCGAAGCTTGCCGATCCCGTTTTCTAATCGCGGATTAACGGAGATTGCACAGGTCCGCTTCGGGTCTCTGCAATCTCCGACTCTACAGTATATCTTTCCCCAGCGCGGACAGAATCAATTCACATCCCAGTATCGCAGTCGAGTTCCGGTGGTCGAGTATCGGGTTCACCTCGACTACGTCCAGGGCGATAAGCCTCTTTGTCTCCGCGACCATTTCCATGACAAGGTGCGCCTCGCGGTATGAGAGCCCTCCCTGTACCGGAGTACCAACGCCGGGAGAAACCGCTGGATCCACGCCGTCCATGTCAAAGGATACGTGCAGAGCCGCATCCCCTCCGCATATCAGGCCCAGTGCTTTCTCCATCACTGCGGCCAGTCCATGGCGGTCAATATCCTTCATCGTGAATGCATGGACGCCCGACTGCCTCACGATTTCTTTCTCACGCTCATCGAGATTGCGCAGGCCCACGACAGCGCACCTGTTGTAATCGACCTTGGGGCTGAAGCCGCCTATGTCGACCAGTTCCGCCGGCCCCTTTCCCAACACGCACGCCAGCGGCATGCCGTGAACGTTTCCGCTCAGGGTGGTTTCAGGGGTATTCATATCAGCATGTGCATCCACCCACAAAAGTGCGAGGGACTGCTTTTGACTGCGTATGGCGTTCGCACTGCCGCCGATCGATCCGGCAGCCAGGCTGTGGTCGCCGCCAAGGCTTAGGGCTATGTGTCCCGAGAGGACGCTCTCGCTTACTCTTTCGAAAAGAGTGCGGCACACGACGCCGATCTCTCGTGCATACCGCGCCTGCCGGTCTTCCAACCCAATCGTCTCAGGAATCGGCACCGGAACATTTCCGTGGTCGTTAACGACGTAGCCCAGCGAAGCGATGCGCTGACCGAGATTCGCGATGCGGAAGGCGGACGGTCCCATGTCGACGCCCCGACGCCCTGCCCCAAGATCAAGCGGTATTCCTGTGATATCCACAACCTTCATGCGGGTACGCTACTCCTGCGCCTTTCCGGTCATAGGAACAAATCGGACCGGAATGGACGAGCGTCGTGTGACGCCGGATTTTTCCTTATCCACCACCACCAGTTCCTGGTTTATGCCTCCCACGGGAATAACGAGGCGGCCTCCGTCTGTGAGCTGATCGATCAGCGGCTTCGGTATGTCTTCCGGGGCGGCGGTGACTATGATCTTGTCAAAAGGGGCATGTTCAGGCCATCCGGCATAGCCGTCCCCGACCCGGAATCGTATGTTGGTATAGCCGAGCTTCCCGAGAATTTCCGAGGCCTCCCGCTGCAGCTCCGGAATGATTTCGATCGTAAAGACTTCTGCCGCAATTTCGGCCAGAACCGCCGCCTGGTAGCCCGATCCTGTTCCGACTTCGAGAACCCGATCGCCTGCGCGCAATTCAAGCAGCTCGGTCATGTGGGCGACGATGTAAGGTTGCGAAATGGTCTGTCCCTGTCTGATCGGGAGTGCCCCGTCCTGGTAAGCCAGCTCTGTGAACTCCGGCGTCACGAATTCATGCCGTGGAACCTTCAGCATCGCCGCCAGTACGCGTTCATCTTTGATGTCGCGCGCTCTGAGCTGTTCGTTGACCATTTTTTCCCGCTGACGTGCGAAATCTTCCGTGTCGAAGGTTCGCTGCGTTGCGGGGAGATGATTGTTCATGGAGCACCCCCCATGCACCAGAAGGATGAGAAGAAGAATAGGAAAGACCTTCAGCCTGGCATTATTCATCTTGCGTCCCTGGACTATTATAGAAGTGTACTTCTACAGAAGTGTACTTCTCTTCAGCTCCCGGACGCAATCCCGTCGGGCATCAGCGCCTCAGGCGCTGATCATGGTGTTGATCATCTGTTCTTTCTGCTGCCACAGCGCATGGGTGAGGCCCACCTTGTACTCGTGCGGATTGTTCAGACGCTTGTGCGTCCGGTGCAGATGAGCAAGCTGGTCCTTGCGGTGATCTCTGATCTGTTCGAGAGACGGGAACTCATAGACGACCTCTCCCGCTTTGACGATCTGTCGCAGAAGTTCCACCCGCTCTCCCGTATTGAGCTTCTTGCGGCGCAGAGGATTATTGGGATCGACGATGAGGACGCCGTGTCCGGTGACGTCCTCTGAGTTGTCGGCCAAAGCGTCCGCTTCCATCAGATTATCCTGGTCGTAGAATCGAACGATCTTCTTCAACCCGGGATTGGTCATCTTCTCAGGATTGGCGCTAAGTTTGATTTTCGGCCGGCCGTTATGCTCGACCATCTTGTAGACCCCGCCCAGAGCTGATCCTCCTTCTCCGGCTCCTGTGACAAGATTCGTGCCGACGCCCCAGATGTCGACCTTGCCTCCCTGAACGAGAATGTCCGAGATGATGTATTCATCAAGTTCATTGGAGGCGACGATTTTCACGTAATTCATTCCCGCCTGATCGAGCATGAGACGGGCCCTGCGGCTCAAGAACGCCAGATCGCCGCTGTCGATCCTGATGCCGAGCAGCCTGTGGCCGTTTTGTTCAAGTTCTTTTGCTACCAGGATCGCGTTCGGCACGCCGCTCTTCAATGTATCGTAAGTATCGACCAGCAGAATGCAGTCATCAGGGAACGAGCGGGCGTAGGCACGGAAGGCTTCGAGTTCCGACCCGAATGCCTGCACCCAGCTATGAGCGTGGGTGCCCTTCGCGGGAACCCCGTGAAGAGCGGATCCAAGGACGTTTGAGGTGCCGTCGGCTCCGCCGATAAATGCTGCGCGGCAGGCGCTTATCGCCCCGTTCGGGCCCTGGGCGCGGCGGAGTCCGAACTCGATGATTACGCCGTGATTCGCGGCTTCCCATATCCTCGCGGCTTTGGTCGCAACCAGGGTCTGGAAATTGATGTGGAACAGAAGCATCGTTTCAACCATCTGGCACTCGATGAGGTTTCCGCTCACCTGCAGCAGCGGCTCGTTGGGAAAGACCACGGTCCCTTCCGGAATCGCCATGATATCTCCCGAGAAACGAAACGAAGCAAGGTAGTTCAGGAAATCGTCTGAGAAGAGCTTTCCTCCGGTGGCGGATTTCAGCGAACCGAGGAAAGCGAGATCTTCGGAACTGAATCTCGTGGCTATCACGGCTTCGACCGCATCTTCCAGTCCGGCGACAATGGCATACCCTCCTTTGAAGGGATTGTGCCGGAAATAGAGATCGAAGGTCGCGGTATCGCCGCGCTTCCCCTGCTCGAAATATCCCGATGCCATGGTTAATTCGTAAAAATCCGTCAGCAGAGCATTTCTGTCCACTTCGTCTCCTGTCAGGTCGCTAGTAATTCAGTTTCATCGCAATCGGCATCCGCCGGCCCGTACCAAAGGCCCTGGTCGTGACTTTCAATCCAGTCGGCGCCTGCCGCCGCTTGTATTCGTTGGCATACATCATCCGGACTACTTTCTGAACAACGTCCCTGTCATATCCCTGCTCCACGATCTCATCGACGCTGAGCTGCTGCTCTATGCGCATCGTCAGTATCCCGTCCAGGATATTGTAATCCGGAAGAGTGTCCTGGTCCGTCTGGTCGGGCCGCAATTCTGCAGATGGAGGGCGGCTGATCGTGTAGTCCGGAATTATCTCCCTGTTTCTGTTGATATGGGCCGCCAGCTTCCACACCATGGTCTTCGGGACGTCGGAAATCACGGCAAGTCCAGCCGCCATGTCACCGTAAAGCGTACAGTAGCCGGCACCAAGTTCGGATTTGTTTCCCGTGCCGAGCACAAGATGGCCGAACTTGTTCGATAGCGCCATCAGGATTGTGCCCCGTATTCGCGCCTGGAGGTTCTCCTCGGTCTCGTCCTTGGGACGGCCTGCAAAAACCTCCGCGAGTGATTCCTCGAAGGCATGAAATACCGATTCTATCGGAATGGCCTGGAACCTGATTCCCAGATTGGCGGCGAGGGCACGGGCGTCTTCGAAGCTTTT
>JAAYAM010000229.1 GCA_012719355.1 Acidobacteriota bacterium | reverse complement strand
TCACCACCCGGGACGGTTCTTCCGCAAAAGGTATGCGAATATCGGGGCTCCTGCAATCGCGGTCAGGATGCCGATGGGGATTTCCGCTTCCATCGCCGTCCTGGCCACGACATCGACGGCAACCAGGTAGATCGCACCGGCCAGGGCCGAGACTGGCAACAGATACCTGTTGTCCGGACCAACCAGGAGCCGTCCGATATGAGGAATAACCAGTCCGACCCAACCAATGATGCCGCTGACGCATACGGCGGCGGCAGAGATGAACGTCGCACACACTATGATTATCGCCCTGACCTTTCCCGTGTCGATTCCGAGAGCCCTGGCATCCTCCTCTCCCATCGTCAGAAGGTTGATTCTCCAACGGATCAACAACAGCCCTGCGGTGCCGGCAAGAATAATCGGCCCTACAACGGCAAGGTCGGCATTGGATACGTTATTGAGCGACCCAAGCAGCCAGAAGACGATCGAAGGCATCTGGTTGACCGGGTCGGCCACATATTTCAGGAGAGAAGTCGCGGACGAAAACAGCGCGCCCACGATAATCCCGGAAAGCACCAGCATCAGAACCGGCGTGCTCCTATAGGTCCGGCTCAAGCCATATGTCATCAGCACTGAGATGAGGCCGAACGAAAACGACAGGAGCTGAACCATGAGGATATTCCCGAAAAACAGGATTGCTACGGCAGCGCCAAAACCGGCCCCGGCGGATACGCCAAGGATGTGCGGAGAAACAAGAGGATTACGAAAAAGACCCTGGAACGAGGCACCCGAGATCGACAGCCCCGCACCGACCAGAAGGCCGGCAAGCAGGCGAGGCAGTCGGACGTCCATTACCACAGACTCCACGGTCGCCGGCCAGTCGGGCTCAAGCGAGACCACCCGGGACAGAAGGATTCTGACAATAGTGTTCGGCTCGATACCCATCTGGCCGGACATCAGCGAAAGAACCGCGACAAACACCAGAGCCAGAAGCAAGAAAAGCTGGAGACGCGCCGCGGAATAGCCGGCCGGCAGGTCCGCTTTCATTTTCCTGCTCCCGTCATGACGCTCAGAGTGTACTTCGCCGAGAGAACCGCTTCGGCATGTTCATCGGTAAGATTGAAGGACATTATTTCACGGTAGAAACGCTTGATCTCCTGTTTCATGTCTATGTCTCTGAAACGGTCGGGATAGGCGGTCTTGGCCAGCCAGAGCGGGTGGAGAACGGCGGACTCGGCAGTCGGACGGTCCCAGATGAATATGCCGATCGGCTGCTTGTACACAGCGCGGTTCTTGACCGCGATGATGTTCTTCCATCTCGGATCCGCATATACATCCGAAGGGGATCCGAAGTCGATCACCAGGATGTCCGGATTCCAACCCAGCACCTTCTCCATCGAGACTTCCGCCAGACCGATATGCAGGCCTTCCTTGCTCCCGGCGGTACGAATCGTCTCTGCCGCATTGCGGCACCCGGAGAGTTCAATTTGGTTTTGCATGAACGTGTCGCCACCTAGCGTCACAAGGCGGCTGGAACTGTATCCGTTGAAGACCACCTTGCGCTTCTCTCTCGGAATGCCTGCCGTACGTGATTTGATCAGATCAACGGTTTTCTGAAGATATGTGACATATTTCTCGGCCTGCGACTCCCTGCCGAATGCCCTGCCGTAAAACCGGACCTCTTCCTTCATCGATTCGACTGTCTGGCTCATCGAACTGCCAAAATAGGCCACGGGGACCCGGGTCTTTCTTGCGACTATCGAACCGTCAAGATCGCCGGCGATTACGAGCTGCGGATCCGAAAGAATCAGCTCCTCAACATTCACCTGGCCGCTGGTGCTGCGCGGGGCGGCAAGATTCTTGATCGAAGGGTCCATCAGATTGACCAGTTCAGAAGACTTGAGAGATTTGGTCACCGCACACAGCTGCCCCCGAGCGCCGAGTATATACGCCATCTGGCCTGTGGGTCCGCCCAGCAGCGCAACCCGTTTCAGCGGAACCGGCACTACCACGTCATTCCCCAGCATGTCTTTGAAGGATCTCGTCTTGCCTGCCCCGTAGGCAAAGAGACTCACGAGGGCCAGAGTGGCAAAGACGATTCCTCCGCCACGTACGAATTTCGGGTTCATAAGACACTCTCCCTTGATTCTAAAGCGTGAAATTCCGAGCCTGTACCATCTGCGCTCCATGGTCAAAAATACCCCAGGTGGCGCCTTCCTTCACCGCCTGCCAGAGCGAACTCTGGTCGATCACAACGGTCCCGGCAAGCACGTCGATGCCGTGACCATAAAGTGCAGGAGCAAACGGGGTGCTCGGCCCGACGAGGAACGTGAATGCGTTGCGGCTCAATTCAAGAAGTCGCGGCAGAGTCTTGTTGATGAGAGCAGTCGCTGTGATGAAGACGAAATCCTGTTCGGGAAGCACGTACTCGCACGCAGGGTCAGGCAGGTCGTCGTTTCCCGGCATCCGTTCGAGAACCGTCAGCCGGCAGATGCTGCCCAGTTGCTCCAGGTCCGGGAAGCGGCCTATTACCGCCACTCTTTTTCCGCGCAAAGAGTCGCGGTACTGAAGAAACGCATTTGACTGCGACTGGACAGGCAAGAGCCCATCGAGCATCTTTTCCACTCTGGCGGGCGCGTTGAGCACGGAATTTATCGCGGCAAGACCGAGGGACGCTTCGAATGGATTCCACGACTTGACGAATCCGGCGAGTTCACGCACCGGCATGCCGGCAATCCGGCGCCCGATCCCTGACGTCGCAAACCCTCCTGATCCGTGGCCTTTTCCGCGATCAAACGGCGTCAACGCCATTCCCGTCGCTTCAGAACGAACGAGGGTCCAATGGATTCCAATCAGGCATTCAGCCACCACAGGACCGTCCGGAACCGCAGCGATTAAATCATCATAGATGCGCCACATGCGGACTCTTCCTCCATGCAAGACTCTACCATGGTTGTTTTTGTTGCGAATGCGGAATATTCTGTTATTTATTGTAATCCTGTTCCCGAAGAAGAGAGATTTGTTCGAGGTCAGAATGAAATATCGCTTTGCACTGCTGCCTGTCCTGCTGATGTTTGCAGTTCCCCTCCTGAGCCCTGCAGACGACTCATCCGAACTCGAGTCGGCTGTCAGGTCAATGAAACCGGACTCCAGGTTCCGGCACGATCCATTCATACTTGTCGCCTTGCAGGAGGCACTGGCAGCGAAACAGGAGGGAGGCGGAGGCATCGGCGCATGCCTCGTGAGGGAATCGACAGGAGAAATCGTCGCACGTGGTCGAAATCGCCAGTATGCCCCCTACTTCCGCAGCGACATGCACGCGGAAATGGACCTGTTGAACCGATATGAGGACTCCCTCAGGACTGTCAAGGGTTCCGGGAATCCACGCCAGAGGGCGGGACTCGTGCTCTATACCTCGGTAGAACCCTGCCCTATGTGTCTCACCAGGATCATAAATTCCGGTGTGGTTAAGATGTACTATGCCGCACCAGACCCTGAGGGGGGAATGGTTCACAGGATGAGATTTCTCCCGACCTTCTGGAAGGAAGCCACTAGAGGACGCGACTATGCCGCCGCAGATTGTTCTCCGGCCATGAGAGAACTTGCGGCGCGCCTGTTCAGGCATGGCAGGATCAAGACACTAGGCGCGATAGAGTGAAACAACTCGACCCTCTACTGATTATTGTTGACTCCAAACGATTATTTGTTATTTTGAGTTGCTTCAGGTTATATCGTGGTTCGCACTTAACAGGGGGGTCTCTATGGAAGTCAGCAGAAAAGCAGCGTTGCACACGATGCTGCTCGTCCTGTGTGTTGCGGTGGCAAGTACCGCTGTTCAGGCACAGACGAAGCAGTTGATGCAGTGGCAGAACGATCTGAAATTCCTCAGGAATGCGACCGGTGACGAACTGATGGAAAACCGGGCGGCGGTTGTCCAGATTCGTAACGGTGTCGAATTCTGGCTGAAACTCCATCCGGATTCCCGAATAGAGCTGGCACCGGCAGCCGACCAGCCATGGGGAACCGAGGAGATCAGAAACCAGGTTTCGGTATTACTTCAGGCGGTGGAGACCATCATCAAGGAAGAGTCAGGCCGTCCTTTTGACCTGGGAGTCACGGCAGTAAGCGTGACTGCGGAAGCGTCTCCGCTTTCAGCTGTTGCCGACAGCTTCGGCAGGGATGAAATAATCAACCGGCAGGCGGTCAATGCCGCCACGGCGCTTGACTACATTCCCGGCGTCGCCATCGATCACGCCACTTCCGGGAGAAACGAAGCGTCCATCATGATCCGCGGCTTCTCTTCACGCGGACAGGTTCCGCTATACCTCGACGGCATCCCGGTCAGCATGCCCTATGACGGCACGATCGACTTTAACCGGATTCTGTCCAGCGACATCGCGGAAGTGCAGGTGGCGAAGGGATTCTCTTCTCCACTGCTAGGCCCCAATGGTATGGGGGGCTCCATCAATCTGGTCACAAGACAGCCCGAGAAGAAGCTGCAGGCGGAAGCCGTCATGGGAACAGGATCGGGGGATACGCTCCTTTCATCGTTGAACCTCGGTTCACGCTGGGAGAACTTCTACATCCAGGGTTCGATTGACTGGCTGCAGAACGATTTCTTCCCGCTTTCAGGTAACTTCACCCCGGCACGTTATCAGCCGGATCAAGAGCGCAGAAACTCAGACATGCGCGACGGAAAATACAGCGGCCGCATCGCATGGACTCCGGACTCGGATCAATATGTATTCAGTTACCGGAATCAAAAGGGTGAAAAAGGCATTCCCCTGTACGCAGGCCCGAATGCGGACGTAAATCCGGGACGATTCGGCTTTCGCAGGTGGCCTTACTGGAACAATAACGGCTATGCCCTTATGACCGACACGGCACTGGGCAACGCAAGCTCTATAAAGTTCCGCGCCTATTACGATCAGTTCAACAACGAGATGAGTTTCTATGATGATGACACCTTCTCGACAATGAACCGGTCGCACACAAACAGCAGCAGGTACGATGATCATTCAGCGGGAGGCTCTGCGGAGTTCACGACCAGGCGTCTGGCGAGAAACCTTCTGAGCGGCTCTCTCTCGTTCAGAGATGACACTCACAAGAAGACCGAGTATTACCCCTCCCAGAGTTTCCTCACCGCCACAGAGCAGCAGAGGGTCCAGACCTGGTCAATCGGAGTTCAGGACGTGATCACCCTGACCGAACGGCTGCGCGCCACAGTCGGGTTCAGCGCCGACTACATGAAGGGCATCAGAGTCGAGCAGTGGACAGAAGAAAAGACTGATGTGATGCCGATCATCTGCCCTTCAAATCCGGACAACCAGTCCTTCTCCGGCTGCACAGCCGACGTGTGGACCTACAATCCACAGGGATCTATCTCCTACACAATCTCCTCGAGAGATAATGTCTTCTTCACGATCTCGGACCGTGGCCGTTTCCCGCTGCTGAATGAAAGCTATTCCTACAGCCTGGGAAGAGGTCTGCCAAACCCGGAACTCGGGCCGGAGAACAACACGACCCTGAACGTCGGTTACTCACATGCGTTTGCGGCAAGAACCGTTGCACAGGTGGAGTACTTCTACAATCGCCTCCGGAACGCGATCGAGTCTGTTCCCGTCTGGGACCGAGGTAACGTGCTGTGCCCGGACAATGCGGAAGACTCGGTTCTGTTCGACCATTGCACCCAGAACGTCAATATCGCAAAGAAGGTCTACCAGGGGGTGGAAATCAGCATTAGGAGCACACCCCATTCCCGACTGACCGCGGATGTCAGCTACAGCTACATCAACAGGACAGCCGTCTACGACACGAATGTCCCGGATGTTGACCTTTCCCTCACATCCGAACTGGAATTCAAGACATATCCCAAGAACAAGGTGATCGTAAATGCTACGCTGCGACTCCCTCGTGAGGTCCTGGCGATAGCCAATTACAGGTATGAAGGGGGCATAGTCCTTCGCGATACGACTTGGCGGGATGCCGAAGCTCTCCTTCAGGGGAGGCATCTGCCGTTCTCTTCGTCTCACCATACGGTGGATCTTGGAACGGTCTTCCCGATCCATTCCGGGTTCAGCGTTCAGGCGGGTATCAAAAACCTGTTCGACCGAAACTATTACTACACGGCCGGTTATCCTGAGCCTGGAAGGAACTGGTTCTTCAACGCACGATACCGCTTCTAGCGGTTCCGTCCACCCGATGTAAGAAAGCCGCGGCTCGTATGATCCGCGGCTTTCTTATTCCGAGCCTCTCGATAGCCTCTTGTTGGGTCAGTGAATGGTAGGCCCTTTCTTCTTGTCTTCCTCGATTTTGCGACGGACGTCGCCGTAATAAACCTCGAACTGACGCTTCAGCTGCTCACGCCGCCGCTCGTGGGCAAAGTACTGATACCTGTCCCACCAGTCCTTCCCCTTCAGGTAGATAAACCCGACTACCATGCCGCCGAGGTGGGCGATGTTCGCAACTCCCGTCTTGCTCCCGCCTAGCGAGGACAGAAAGGCCATCGAGCCCATGATGATCACAAGCCATTTCACTTTCACCGGGAGAAGGAAATTGACGTAGACGATCCTGTTGGGATACGTGATCCCATAGGCAAGCAGGAGACCGTAGATGGCGCCTGAAGCGCCTATGACCGCGGCAATGCTGTTCGGCGAGACGATCCAGGAACAGATCCCCGCGCCGATGCCGGTAACGAAGTAGTAGTTCAGAAAGCGCCGCGTCCCCCAGTAGCGCTCCAGCTCATTGCCGAACATGAACAGCGTCAACATATTGAAGAATATGTGAAAAACACCGCCATGCAGGAACATGTACGTCACGAACTGCCAGATAAGGAGTTCGTGAGTGACCCGAAACGGGACGAGTCCGAAGTTCCACTCGATGATTCTGCTGTCAAACAGGCTTGAGATGATCTGGAGGAGATAGACACCGACGTTGGTGATGATCAGCGCCTTTACTGTCCGGGTTATCGGCCCACCGAAGAAGTACGTGTTCATTCTTCCTATGCTAGGAGAATCCCGGGGCAAATTCAATGCTCGCCGCCGTTGATTCCTCGCGCAGGCGCATTTCTTTCTCAGCCGGCCGCTGGTAGAATGCGTTTTCTCATCTTACTATGGAGAAGAAAGGGGCTTCGATGAGATCGAGCGGGCGCAGTCACGACCAGATGCGGGAAACGCATGTCGACATGGATTATACCAGGCATGCAGATGGATCCGTCCAGATCGCGGTGGGAGACACCAGGGTTCTGTGTACCTGCACAGTGGAGGATAAGGTGCCTCCATTTCTGAATCACATGAACCAGGGGTGGATTACGGCGGAATACGGAATGCTTCCCAGCGCCACTACCACCAGGTCCGCACGCGAGGCGGCGCGCGGAAAGCAGTCGGGTCGCACTGTCGAGATCCAGCGTCTGATTGGGCGTTCGCTCCGTTCGGTCGTCAATCTGTCGCTCCTGGGAACGCGCACGCTGATTATCGATTGCGACGTTATACAGGCTGACGGAGGAACCAGGACGGCATCGATTACAGGAGGGTTTCTGGCCATGGCTTCGGCGGTCATCAAGCTTATGGACAGGAAACTGCTCCCCTATTCCCCACTGCAGGACTACGTGGCGGCGACGAGCGTCGGCATAGTCAACGGCATGACCTGCCTTGACCTCGACTACAGGGAGGATTCCAAGGCGGAAGTCGACATGAACCTCGTAATGACCGGCCAGGGGCGGTATGTCGAGCTGCAGGGAACGGCCGAAAAGACGCCTTTCTCACAGGAGCAGCTCGACCAACTGCAACAACTCGGGGCAGCCGGGATACGCCGGCTGGTGGAATTACAGAAGTCTGTTCTGGAACCACGTATCGACCTCAAGCGGCTGTTCCCGCTGTTGTATAAGTAATCCGGAGAGTGGAATGACCGCCGCCGAGACCATAGTGATAGCAACACGCAATCGCGGAAAACTGAAGGAGTTCAGCAGTCTGCTCCGGCCGCTGAAGAGCGAAATACTATGCCTGGCCGACCTTCGCATCGAAACGGAAATAGAGGAGACGGGGGAAACATTTGCTGAGAACGCCCGCCTGAAGGCAATCGGATACTCCCGCATGACTCCCTTCCCTGTGCTGGCTGACGATTCCGGACTCGAGGTTGAGTCGCTCGGCGGACAACCCGGAATCCACTCTGCACGGTATGCCGGGCCCGGAGCGACAGATCAGGACCGCAACCATAAGCTTCTTGATGAACTGGCCCGCAGGGGCGGAGGACGCGAGGCACGTTTTGTCTGTGCTCTCGCGCTGGCCCGGCAGGGCGTTCTGCTGCTGGAAGCAGAGGGCCACTCCCGGGGAGTGATAACAGACCAGCCTCGCGGGAACAACGGTTTCGGCTACGATCCTGTTTTCCTGTTTCCTGATCTCGGCAGGACCTACGCTGAGTTGAGCGAAGCGGAAAAGGACATATACAGCCATCGTGCGCGGGCCGTCGCCTCTCTTCTTCGGGAACTGCAGTAAAGGGACGTTCTCCCGCTGGCGACACAAATGGTTTTGAGATACAATACGTCCACTTCAAAAGGTCGGGGCATAGCGTAGCCTGGTAGCGCGCCTGCCTTGGGCGCAGGAGGTCCCCAGTTCAAATCTGGGTGCCCCGACCAAAAATCCGTCAACACTACCAGCCTGGACCGTGCCGCTCGGCATACAGGTGCCGGCAAAGGGATAATTGCACAATGAGAGGGGCGGCGGCATCCATCCAGGAGAGGCGCGCCGCCCTTCCAACTTTATCTCCACTTGTCGATCTGTACGGACTGGGCGGGTACCATACCGCCTACGCTGAAATAGTTGTTGTTGGAGCCGCCGGTGACAATGACGGTGAAGACCCCGCCGGTCTTGCGAACGCCCATATTGATCTCCGGTCCGCGCGCTGCGGGCTTGGCGCCTGGCTTCAGATCAGTCACCCATTCCGTAAACTTCTCCACAGTATCGAATCCGGCATCCTTGACAAAATTGGCGATCGGCGGACTCAAAACGGCGCAGGTGCCAAACAAATGCCCGTCCTGTGTGTTGTAGATCTCTTTGATGATCTCGGGATAGTTCATGTTTGGCCCCCAGACAGTCGCGGCCCAGTTCTTCGCAGAAAGGATGCCCCATCCCATAAACAGGGTTACTACATTCTCTCCCTCCTTGAATCCTCGTCTCACAGACAGCGGCGCGAAAGGAGATCTCTGCTCATTTTCGGCAACGATAATTCCGATCAGATTCATCGGATTTCCTATCGTGCCCATGTACGTGGTTCCGACTTTGCCGCAATTTCCGCCGTTGATCGACAGCAGGCCCCATGCTCTTCCGATCGTAGTGTTGGCGTGCGCATAGGGACCGACGGCTCCTTCTTCGTAATTGAGCCCGATCTCATCGCGGATCTTCCCATTGATTACGGCACCGGACATAAAACCGTTGTCGGACACATTGACTGCCGTCATGCCCGTTGAACCCAGGGCCAGAATGACCGGGAAATACTCCGGTTTTGCTCCGGCCATCACCGCGTTCACGGCAGCGTCCTTGACCGTGTAAGTCCAGGTTTCACCGGCCTCAGATCCAGGATTCATCCTACCAAGCACCTCATCGGGGCGATGGCTGGTGAATTTGAGCATCTCGGCGACTTTGTCTTCCGTGGGGAGCACCACCGGCAGGAAGTCCGTGTATCTCTTTTCCAGAAACAGCTT
>JAAYAM010000027.1 GCA_012719355.1 Acidobacteriota bacterium | reverse complement strand
TCCTGAACGGCTTCAGTGGACCAGCTATGCGAACCCTATGGCGGCCATCGTGATAACGTGGCGGCACATTTTTATGGGGACCCCGGTCGGACTCGATCATCTGGTTGCGGGATGCGGCTGGGCCGTCATAGCTTTTACGGCCGGTCTCCTGCTCTTTCGACGTCTCAACTGGAGGTTTGCCGAACTTGTCTAGACCCGCCGCCATAAAATTCACCAGCGTGACTAAATTCTTCAGGCAGGACAGCATTCTTTCTCACGGGCTGAAGAACCTCGTGCTGAAACTGCCCCGGACGTATCGTGCGTCATCGCGAGGCAGACGATTCTGCGCTCTCGACGGTATTTCGTTTGAAGTCGCAAGAGGGGAATGCCTTGGGGCGATCGGACGTAACGGTTCCGGGAAAAGTACCACCCTGGGACTGATAGCGGGAGTCCTGCAACCCAGCAGCGGATCGGTCGAAACCAACGGCCACATCTGTCCGCTGCTCGAGTTGGGATCAGGATTCCATCCCGATCTGAACGGCATCGACAACATTTTCCTCAACGGCGTGCTCCTTGGAATGACACGGAGGGAGATCAGGGAGAAACTCGACGATATCGTCGCGTTCTCCGAACTGGGAGAATTCCTGTCCCAGCCGCTGAGAACCTACTCATCCGGCATGGTGGCGAGGCTTGGCTTTTCCGTCGCGGTTCATCTGAATCCGGAGATCCTGTTGATTGACGAAGTTCTGTCGGTGGGCGACCTCGCGTTCGCCGCTAAATGCATGGACAAAATGAAGAGCTTCAGGGAGCAGGGGATTACGATCGTGTTTGTCAGCCATAGTCCCGAAGCCATTGTCTCTCTCTGTGACCGTGCCATCTGGCTCGACGGAGGGAAAATGGCAGGCTACGGCGACGCAAGGGAAGTCTGCGAGAGCTATCGGGAAGCGATGGCAACCTGAGCTCTCCTCTTCGGGAAGAAGGATCATGTATGCTCGAAAAAGAGCTCGACAAGGTTATTGGAAGACTGCTCAGCCGGACGGTTGAATCCGGCGCGCCCAATTGCAGCCGGCTGAATGAAACCCTGCGTGTTCTGCCGCACGTACTCCTGAATATCAAGAGTATCGCCTATGAGATCTCCCGGCTGAAAAGCCTGACCGGACAGGGCGCATGCAGACCTCCCCGGCTCGAATACTGCGGTCTGACTTCCAAACTGTGCACGGCGGCCGACCTGGAGAGCAGCTGGGCCTCCTACTGGCTCAAGAGACTCCAGATAGACTTTGCCTATCACCGGAAGAGCTGGGAGCTGTGTTTCGTTCTTCAGAGCCTCTACGAGAATCTGAACGTGTTTGAGGGGAAGAAGGGACTTGGCTTTGCCTGTGGAACAGAGAAGATTCCCAGTTGCCTTGCATCCCTTGGAGCAATCGTGACTGCAACTGATGCGCCACACGACGCTCCCAATGTAGAGAGCTGGAAGAGGACCGGGCAGCATTCATCCAGCGGAGAACAGTTGTTCTATCCCGAAATTGTTCCCCGAAACCGGTTCGATGAGCAGGTCCGCTTCGAATTCCTGGACATGAACCATATCCCGTCACACTACGACGGCAAATTCGATTTCTGTTGGTCTGTCTGCGCGGCGGAACATCTAGGGAGCATCGATCACGGAATCCGATTCATCGAAAAGTCCCTTGGTGTCCTGGTTCCCGGGGGAATTGCGGTTCATACAATCGAATTCAACCTGGAGGAGGGCGAGACAATCGACAATTGGACTACAGTCCTGTTCCAGCGAAAACACGTGGATGAGCTTGGTCGACGGATCGCACGGGCGGGAGGTGTCTTGTTCAGTCCGGACTACAGCGAGGGTGATGACTTCCGGGACCGATACACAGACACTCCGCCGTATGACAGGATTCCCAACACGGTTCACCTGAAGCTGGATATCGACGGCTTCCGTTGCACGTGCATGGGACTAATACTGAAGAAAGGTTAGCTGGGTTCGCTACCAGTTATACCGCAATCCCACCTGGATGCTGCGAGGCGTCTGAAAGCTGAGGGGAATGCGCCACAGGTGGGCGGGAGAAGTCACGTCGGCCTCGCGGAGGGCAGCCGCCCGGTTGAGCAGATTGAAAATATCCAGTGATGTGGTGAAACGTCCGGCGCCGGACCGGAAGCCGTGAGAAACCCGCAGATCCGCTGTGAGGTTGAAGGCTGTCCTCTTCCCTCCTTTCCGGCTGCCGTTGCCCGGGCCGCGTACCGTGGCAAGAATTGCAGTCAGCCCCTGGTTTAGCCCCGTTACAGGGAGAATGCGGCCGTAAGGTGCGCCGTCGAGATAATTCACGATCCAGCCCAAATGCGTGTCGCGCCGCAATTGTAAAATCCCCCAGAACCGTGCGCCAAGCCCTCTGTCAAAGTAGGTGCTTCCGTAGGCATTGATCGCCTGATTGGGATCATTGATCACCGAAAAGGCGCTCCAGTCATTCCGGCGCGGGCCGTTTCCTGCAGGGGTGCGGGCCACCGCACGGTATCTGGTGACAGCCAGTTCCATCCGGAAACGAACTCCCGCACGGGTTAACCGTGCCTCGTAGCCTTCAGCAAAGGCGTGCTCGCCGGCAGGGTTTGTCAGCAGATATGCATCCTGTCCCAGGGTTTCGGGTAGCTGATTGTATGCCAGGACAAACTGCTCGTCTCCCGTGGCAGACGCTCCATCGTCTCCCGGATCGAATGCCTGCACCGGTGCATACGCGG
>JAAYAM010000228.1 GCA_012719355.1 Acidobacteriota bacterium | reverse complement strand
TTGGTCATTCTCGAGTCTTCTCTAGAAACCGGTAAAACCCAAAATACTTTGGAGCAGGAGATACAGGCCTGCCGCAATGAATATAAAGGCGGTTGCCTTGCGCACCCACTTTTCCAGCTGCGTCAGTTTGTCGAAAAACTTACCGAGCGACTTCACGCCGAAGGCGATCACGAGCGCGAAACCGACAACCGGCAGCGCTGTTCCAATGCCAAAGACCGATGGCATAAGGACGGCGGACTTGCCGTCGACTGCCAGAGGAATCAGGCTTCCGAAAAAGAGCGCGGCAGAAAGCGGGCAGAAACTCAGGGCGAATACGACACCCAACAAGCCTGAGCCCCAGATGCCCCATCTGCCGGCGCGGTCCTGGACCGAGTTGCTAAGGAACGATGTGGAGAAAGAGATCGGCAGCACATCCAGCAGGATTATCCCGACAACTATCAGCAGCGGACCGATAATCTTGTGCATGTTGGTTTCGAGAAAGAACGAGACTTCCGGCAGCGAAAGCAGACTCGCCACGGCCAATACGGCTATGACTATGTAGACGAGCATTCTGCCCACGGAGTATAGAATTCCGCTCCACAGGACTTTTTGAGAAGATCCCACATTCCTGGCTACAAAGGATATGGCCGCGACATTTGTTGCCAGGGGACATGGACTGATTGAGGTCAGAACTCCCAGCCAGAAGGCAGAAAAAACATCCAGGTACCAGCTCTCCATGGACGTGTCCTCGTTCCTGTTTGAAGAGAATTACATGCCGGACAGATATCCGCGGACTTCCTTGCGAACGTAGTTGAGGAATGCGTCTTTCCGGCCGGTCAATTGCCAGACCATCTTCAGGTTCGTCCACTCAGTCTGTTTCCCATTTACCATTTTCACTAGAATGAGCGACTTGGAAACGAGTTTGTAGTCCTGCATAAAGTGCCGGTTCTCCGGCTGCTCGTAATTCACAATCCTCATCTCCAGGCTCCCGTTCTTGAGTTCTTCGGGAAAACCTCGCTTGATGGCCTCTTGAGAGTACTGCTCGATTTTCATGCACCTGCTGCATCGCGTGTTCGTGTGGAAGTAGTAAGCAATAACCTTATGCTGGGCGGCTTTTGGCGCAGCGGTCTGAGGCCCGGCAAAGACATTCAGAACCGAACCCACAACACATCCCAGCAGAGCGAGCAACAGGGTCAGCTTGAGATTTCTTTTCATAGTCGTCTCACAAAACTGAAGATTCCGGCATTTACAGAGTCCCTTCGGCCAGGGAAGCATTTTCCAGATCCGGGTACTCGCGTCCCGGAGGGTACGGATCCAGCCGGCAGGTTCCATTCCGAACAGCTTCTTTCAATCGAACCAGGTCTTCACGCATGACCTCATCCTGCGGACAGCATTTATCCAGCAGCTCAAACAAACCTTCAATTTGAGGAGTGCCGGAAGCGACGAGCGAATAGATGATCCGGTTTCCGCTCCGGCAATCTTCGACAAGTCCGGCGTGCCTTAATGCCGCCAGGTGGCGAGAGGCCGTGGGTTGCGAAATCCGGAGCACGGCGTGCAGTTCGCAGACGCAGATGCTTCCCAGCCTCAAAAGATTCAGCAGCCGGAGCCTTGTCGGATCCGATACCGCTTTGAACAATTCATCTAGTCGATGTTGTCTCATTGGCTTATTCCTATATGCGTTTATGCGAATGTAACAATAATTCAACGGACTTGGCCGTACAAGAGCTTCTTAATCATGCCGAATACGGATTGGAAGCATACTTCGGTGTGAGGACCTTCGGCCCCACCCGATCGGATTCCCTTATAAGCATTTGAATATAAAAGTATTTAGCCTGGGGGGGGAGAACAGGAATCAGCTTGACTACATTCGCTAAACCGAATATACACATTTGTTGCGCCGGGAGGTGGATATGAAAGATGCAGCCCGTTTTTTTAAGGTTCTTTCGGACGAGTCGCGGCTGAAGATGCTTTGGCTCCTATTCAATTATCGGGAACTCTGCGTCTGCGATGTTATGGCTGCCTTGGAGATTACCCAATCGAAAGCCTCGAGGCATCTGGCTGCCCTGCGTCATATCGGGATCGCCACAGATCGAAGAGATGGATTATGGGCCTACTACTCGCTATGCCCGGTTGAGGATGAGCTTGCCAGAGATCATCTCAAGCTGCTCCGCAAGACTCTGGCGAACAGGCCAGACTCGAGCCTTCTCCTGGAAAAGCTGGAATTCTGGCTCAAGGCAAAGGACCGCGGCGAGAGCTGTGGCACGACCAATGGGAATGTATTGAAAGGAAAAGCAAAAGCCGGCTCCGGCAGAGCTTCTTTGGCGGGAGAAATCCGATGAGCAAGCCATCAAGTGTAGCTTTTGAAACTGTAAGACATACAGGAATAGCAAGCAAGCTTTCCTTTCTCGATCGATACCTGACGCTCTGGATCTTTCTGGCCATGACTGTCGGAGTCGGCGGCGGATATCTCTTCCCGGGCATTGTCCCCTTCCTGAACAGGTTCAATGCCGGAACGACTTCAGTCCCGATTGCGATCGGGCTCATCCTGATGATGTATCCGCCGCTGGCCAAAGTGCGTTACGAGGAAATGGGCCCCGTCTTCCGAAATTTCAGAGTGCTTGGACTTTCCCTGGCGCAGAACTGGATTGTCGGCCCCATCCTTATGTTTGCTTTGGCCGTTATCTTTCTGCGCGACAAACCCGAGTACATGGTAGGTCTGATCATGATCGGGTTAGCCCGATGCATCGCGATGGTGATCGTGTGGAATGAACTGGCGAAAGGCGACACGGAATACTGTGCAGGGCTCGTGGCGTTCAATTCGATATTCCAGGTCCTCCTGTATTCCGTCTACGCGTACCTCTTCATCACTGTTCTGCCGACCTGGTTGGGATTGAAAGGCATTGCGGTGAATATAACCATCGGGGAGATTGCCGCGAGCGTTTTTATCTATTTGGGGATACCTTTCCTGGCTGGAGTCATCACTCGTTTTTCTCTGATCTCGGCGAAAGGCAAGAAGTGGTATCATGAGAAATTCATTCCGAAGATCAGCCCGATCACGCTCATCGCGCTTTTGTTCACGATTATCGTGATGTTCTCTTTGAAGGGAGAAACGATCGTCCAACTTCCATTCGACGTGGTCCGGATCGCAATTCCATTGCTCATCTACTTCGTACTGATGTTCTTTGTCTCCTTCTTTATGAGCAAGAAGGTCGGAGCGACGTACGGGCAGTCGGCAACGCTCTCGTTCACTGCCGCTTCCAACAACTTTGAACTTGCCATTGCCGTTGCCGTCGCAACGTTTGGAATTCAGCATGGCGGGGCCTTTGCAGCGGTCATCGGGCCGCTGGTAGAAGTGCCGGCATTGATCGCCTTGGTTAATGTCTCTCTCTGGCTCGGACGAAAATACTACGGAATCAAGGCAGCATAATGAAAGGCATTCTCTTCTGTATGCTGCAAATTCAGCGCGCAGCCAAATGGCTGAGGGGATAGCGCATTCGCTTGCGGTGGTTTAAGGGACCAAAAAAGAGTATTAGTTGACCGAGAATGGTCGCGAAGCACTCACGATACTGAAAAAACAAATCGATGAACTCAATCGCGAAGTTGTACTTGGCGAAAAGGAAGGGCAATAAGGAGTTCTGACGGTTAGTCATCACCCCCCCAGATTTCAATCATCAGAATGGGGTATCTGTGATGGATCAAAAAGACGTATCAAGTGCCAATAAACGCCGCCGATTCCTGCAGTTTATGTCGGGCTCTGCCCTGATGTTGGCGGGTCGCACGGCAGCCGGTCTGGAATCGAGGATCAATCGGGGCAGCGCTGGAGATCAGAAAGAAGAGGAGGTTTCACCGGCGGAGGATCTGATGCGTGAGCACGGTGTCCTCAAGAGGATTCTCCTGATTTACGGCGAGGGTTTGCGCAGAATTGAAGCTAACGAGGAATTGCCTCCTCGGGCGGTGCTGGATTCCGCAAAGATCATCCGCTCGTTTATTGAGGACTACCACGAAAAACTGGAGGAGGATTTTCTTTTCCCGCGATTCCGAACAGCCAAACGGCTGGTTGATCTGGTTGAAGTCCTGAGCGATCAGCATCGTGCGGGACGCCGCCTGACTGACACAACCTTGAGGCTCTCTACATCCCAGGCTTTGAAGGATCCACAGGGGCGGAAAGGTCTGGCGGAATCACTGAGACTTTTCATACGCATGTACAATCCCCACGAGGCCAGGGAAGATACCGTGCTGTTTCCGGCCTTCCGCAAGCTTGTCAGTCCGAACGAGTACAGCTCGCTCGGTGAGGAATTTGAGAAAAAGGAGCATGCGCTTTTTGGCGACAAAGGTTTCGAGGCGATAGTGGACCGTGTTGCCGCAATCGAAAAAACCTTAGGAATTTTCGACATGGCACAGTTTACTCCGAAAGTCTGATGAACCATGAAATCCTTCTTGAGACAGTTGCTGTTCTCCCATGCGCCTGCCGCGACTCGAGCACCAGACTCGGGCCGAAGAAGTCCCCGACCTGCTGACGGATGATCTTGTCCAGGTTCTGCCGCTTGTTGAACATGGTCGTGAGCACGAGGATCTTCAGCGCCGGATTGTGGGTTTCGCTGATGGCGGCAATTGTCTTGAGCAGCTGATTCATGCCGAGAAGGGCGAATGAACTGGAATCAATGGGGATGATTACGGAATCGGCAAGACCAGGGCGTTGACCGTGGCTGCCCGCATCGCCGGTGGCGTATCGATCAGGACGACGTCAAAGTCGTTCATCACCGGTTTGAGCTGTCTCCGAAGCAGAAGCTCACGGTTGACCTTTTTCGCCTCGAGGAGGTCGTCGGCCTCGATGTCGATGGAATTGGGCAGAAGCATCAACTGGGGGCGGATCTCGGTAAGGTCAATTTCCTTGATTCCTCGGTAAGAGAGACTGTGACGGCTTTCGTCGTAAGCCCTGGTGCCGGTATAGAGTGGAATATCCGTCCTGATGTAGCGATTGTCGCTCCACAGGTCACTTATTCAGTGTCCAGAGCAGAAGGTCACTGTCGGTCAGTTTTGATCACCTTGGCCAGCTCGGACACGTCGGTGTTTGCCCCCAGCAGCACCGGGCGCACGAAATACCGCTATGCAGTACAGGGACTTGCTGGCCTGCGGTATCCGGCAGGACGCGCCAGACCGTGATCATGCACCAGCGCCCGGCCACGCCGG
>JAAYAM010000227.1 GCA_012719355.1 Acidobacteriota bacterium | reverse complement strand
TAATCATGAGGTTCTGTTCGAGTTCCTCATCGATCAGGCCGAGGCGGCTTGCCAGTTTGGGCGAGATCATCAGGCCGGGTGATCCGGTATCCAGCAGCAGGCGCGCCGTGACCTGTTCATTGAAGGTTACGGGAATGATGATTCTCCGTGCCGAACCTTCGTATGCTTCGAACGGAACCTCGTGGCGGCCTGCGGAAGTGCGGATTTCTCTTTGAATCTCGGGACTTTCATCCTCTGCAACCGGAGCCTGTATTCTCCGTCTCGTGACCTGATCGCGGTAACGCTGTGGAACCTGCGACAGGGTATCGGTCATGTGAACCGTCCCTTCTTCGTCCACCCACTTGTACAGATCCGCGTGTGAAGGTTGAGCCGCGATGATGAAGACGGCGAGCGACAGAAGCAGCCTTCCGGCGATCCGGTGAAAAATCCGATACGTGTCCATGCCATCCAGATCGTCAGAAACCGGCGTTTATTTTAGGCTAATCCTTATGAAGACGGTTCCTGCGCGGCTCTGTCAATGGACGGTCACCGGGAGCTGAAGGTCTTCGAGCACGCGCCTGAGCGCGGCGATCTTCTCATCTGACGGGACAGGGGCTTCCAGCACCGGCTTGCTGTCATCTATCCTCTGGTACTTCATGACACCCAGGTTGTGGTAAGGAAGGAGTTGAATCAGGGTCACGGCATTCCCGAGGGATTTGCAGAAGATGCCTGTCTCTCTGACGTTCTCTTCCGAGTCGTTGAAACTGGGGATGACCGGCAGCCGGACCTGTAATTTGCCGCCGGCGCGGGCAATCCTCTGTGCGTTCTCCAGAATGAGTTCGTTTGCGACTCCTGTCACGGTCCTGTGCTGCGCGCAATCCATGTGCTTCAGGTCGTACAGGAAGAGATCCGTGCAGGGGAGGATGGATTGTATGGTTTCGTAACCGGCGAATCCGGTCGTGTCGACTGCAGTATGGATGTTGCGCCGCTTGAGCGCAGTCAGAAGCTGCAGCGTGAATTCAGACTGCGACAGCGGCTCTCCGCCGGAAATCGTCACTCCTCCGCCGGAGTGCTCGTAAAACGGAATGTCCTTGGAGAGGCGCGCGACGAGATCGTCGACCGTGTAGTCCGTGCCGCAGACATAAAGCGCCTTGCGGGTGCAGACTGACGCGCACTCTCCGCAGTTGTCGCATTTGGTCCGGTCAATATGGATGTGGCGGATAGTCTTCTGAGTCGCCGGGTTTTCAGCGAATTTTCCAGGTGAAATCGCCAGCCTGGGGCACGCCGCAAGACACTTGCCGCAGTCTTCGATCCCGACACAGCGGCTTGCCATCCAGCTCAGCTGTGGATGGAATTGCTGTGACTCGGGGCTGTGGCACCACGGGCAGCGCAAAGGGCAGCCTTTCAGAAAGACTGTCGTGCGGATTCCGGGACCGTCCTGTATCGAGAACCCCTGTATGTCGTAAACGCGTCCCTTCATAAGGACAATTCCGTCCGCTTGATGATGTCGTCCTGGCTTGCCTTGTAAAGCTCAACGAAGTACGCGCTGAAGCCGGCGATTCTTACCACGAGGTCGCGGTAGTCTTTAGGATTTGCCTGTGCGTCCTTGAGAGTCTTGGCGCTCACCACGTTGAACTGCAGTTCCATGCCTCCGAGTGCGAAATACGTCTTGATCAGGGCAATGAGTTTTTCCTTTCCGGTTTCATTGCTGAGCGCGGACGGATGGAATCTCATATTCAGAAGTGTACCGTTGGAGAACTTCTTCTGATCGATGGCCGAGACCGACTTGATGATGGCTGTCGGACCGTTGCGGTCGAGCTGCTGCACGGGAGAAATGCCGTCCGAGAGCGGTTCGCCCGCCTTCCTGCCGTCCGGAGTTGCTCCCGTGAACATGCCGAACAGCACGTGAGCGGTTACCGGGAACAGTCCGGCCGCCCATCTGCCGCGCGGCCCTGTGGCCGAATTGATGGCGTTGCCGTACACGTCCGACACCCACCTGGCGAATACGTCGACATATTCATTGTCGTTGCCGTAGTGCGGAGCCTCATTGAGTATGGTCTGGCGCAGGTCCTCTTTACCCTCCCAGTTGCTCATGATCGCATCATACAGCTCGCGGGCGCTTATCAGTTTCTTGTCGTAAACCATGTGCTTCACGACAGCCAGGCTGTCGGTGATATTGCCGATCGCGATGGCGGCGTTGCCGGTGGAGTTGTACTTCGCTCCTCCCTTCATGACATCTTTTCCCGATTCCATGCACCCGTCGATCGTGGCTGAAAGGAGAGGAAGCTGCATGTGCTCGGACGCGACGTATTCGAACGTATTCACCAGGCTGACGTGCCATGCTGCGAAGTACTCTATTTGTTTTTTGACGGCGTCGAGCACCTGGTCGAATGTCTCCATCTCGTACAGGTAGCCCGTCGGAAGGCCGGTCTGTCCGCTGCGTTTTCCGTGCCGGTCCGGCATCGGGTTGCAGCCGTTGTTTATTGCGAGCAGGAAAGCGTTGGCCAGATTGAAGAATGCCTCGGTGCCGTTGCCTCCGGGGCAGGCCCATTCGTCACCGCAGCCCTGCGGCTCGACGCAGCCGATCAGGCAGTAGTTGCGCGCGCTTTCGAGCGGAAGTCCGCGGGCCATGAGCGCGGGAATGATGACGTCGTCATTTTCGAATGTAGGGACTCCGCCTGCGATCCTGGTGGTTTCGACGGCCGCCTCCCAAAGCTCCGGCGGCGTTCCCTTGTGGATGCGCAGCGACTGCGGCGGGTCGTGCAATACCAGGCGGCCGGCCGACTGCAGCATCATGAACGATACGGGATTGGTTGCGTCTTTGCCGTCCCTGGTCACTCCTCCGATGGTCATCAACTGGCCGCTGGTGTATCCCGGACCGGAGAGGGTCGCGAAGTACGGCCATATCTTGTTCATCTCGGCGACTTTCAAATAGAAGAGGTCGAGCAGTTCCTGCGCCCTCGAATGCGAAATCCTCCCCTGGGCGATGTCCGCTTCATAGAAGCTGCCGAGGTACTGATCGACGCGGCCGAAGCTGATGCCGTGCTGCTGGGCGTCAAGACACAGGCCGATCTGGTAAAGGAACATGCACTGCAGCGCGTCGTGAAAAGAGCGGCAGGGATTGGCCATGATCCAGTTGAGGCAGTCGGCCATCTCCAGCAGTTCTTTCTTGCGGGCCGGATTCTGTTCGGTCGAGGCCAGCCTTTCACACTCCTGCCCATACCGCCTCGAGAGCGTGATCATCCCGTCGCACACGATCGTGACGGCTCGATAGAAGTTGTACTTCTCGACGTTGTTTCCAAAGAGAACTCCTTCGAGTTTATCCATCTTCTGCTGCGCTTCGGCCTTGATAGCGCCGAACCCCTTACGCATCGCCTTTTCGAAGTTGGCTGTAAAGTGGCCGATGGGTGATGTGCAGGTATCTTTTACTCCGAAGGTAGTGACGCCGTTTCCGGCAGCCTTGTGGTACCCGGGAGGAATGTACTCGTCCACTTTCGCGCTCAGGCACTCCTTGCGCCAGAAGTCGCCGGTGCTCAGGATGTATTCAACGTCTTCGGGATCGATGTCGTACGGATCGACGTCTCTCAGTGGAATGGTTCCGGCCTTGAGCTCGTCGAGGAACCAGCTGAACGACGTCTCGGGGTAGAGCGCGCAGGCGCGATATTTGGCAGCCTGCCAGCCGACGATGACTTCGTCTTCATTGATCAGGACCGGGAGTTTTTCGCAGATGCTTTTGAAGTTCTTCGCTCTCTTGAGAATCCCCTGCAGCTGCGGGTTTTCCTGATAGAACTCGGTCACGATCCTGTAGCGGGCCGTGCAGATGCTGGGCCTTGTGGTGCGGTACTTCTCGCGTATCCGTGCGACGCGATCCGTGAGTGGGCTGAGTTTGTACATGTGGGAGTCCTCCTGATTCGCTGCCTGATTGTACAGCGAAACCGGGTTGCGGTGGCGGTAAATCTCGCCGGGCCGTGTCGGAAAAAGAAAGCCTGCGGTTTTCGCTTGTTTCCGAAGCCGGAGATGAAATATAAGGCTGGTAACTGCTCTTCAGAAGAAACAACAGGAAGCCCGGAGGTGACGATGTCTGCCAGGACCGCCCAGAGGACCTTCTATGGATGGATCAATCTCGCCGTTGCATCGGTCATCGGAGTGATCGGCGGCTTTTACCTTGTGTCGTTCAGCTATTTCCTTCCATTCCTGGTCGAGGATTTCGGTTGGAACCGGGGGACGGTATCGCTGGCGGCCACGATCAACCTGATCGCGTTAGGGCTGTGCGGGCCCTTTGCCGGCGCTTTTATCGTAAGGCATGGCGTCAGAAAAGCGTTGATCCTTGGAAATTTGCTGGGATGCGGGGGATTTCTCATGCTCTATTTCCATTCGCATCTCTGGCAGCTCTTCCTCGGGTGGGGACTGCTCGTCGGGATGGGCGCAGGTTTCGGAGGCCTGCTGGCCAACACGACGGTAATCAACAACTGGTTCGTGAGAAAGAGGCATCTGGCGCTGAGCATCCTGCTCGCTTCGGGAGGGGTGGGGGGAGTGATCATGGGGCCGGCCCTGATGAAAATGATCGAGAAAGCGGGCTGGAGGACCACCTCACTGGCGATATCTCTGCTGGTTCTGGTCTTTGCGGTGCTGTTGCCCGCGCTCATGATCAAGAACCGGCCGCAGGACATCGGGCAGGAGCCGGATGGATCGGCGGCGCCTGATGAGCCTGTTCCCGGCAAGGCGGTGCGCAAGTCTACGTACAGGACGCCGGT
Organism: Acidobacteriota bacterium; assembly: GCA_012719355.1. Taxonomy (GTDB): domain Bacteria; phylum Acidobacteriota; class UBA6911; order UBA6911; family UBA6911; genus UBA6911. The sequence continues at coordinate 3,021 of JAAYAM010000227.1, read as the reverse complement.
GGAGTTCACGCTGAAGGAAGCGGTGCGGACGCGCTGCCTGTGGCTTCTCACACTCTATTTCTGCGCGAGCATGCTTGCTATGGGTGCACTGATGACGCATCAGGTGGCCTATCTTCTGGACATAGGAATCAGCACGACTCTTGCGGCGACGGCGTTGAGCGTCATGTCGGGTCTGATGGCGTTCGGCCAGTTGAGCGTGGGATTCTTTGGAACCAGGTATAGCATGCACGTGATAGCGATTGCGGGCGAGGTTTTGAAGATTTCCGGCATGCTGATACTGCTGGCTGTGGAAACCGTTCCCTTCGTCTTTCTCTACATGGTGATTCTTGGGACGGGGTTCGGGCTGTCGATGGCCGCCACGATGAATATTTTTCCAAACTACTTCGGCGCGTCTGAGTATCCGAAAATAATGGGACTTGTGAGGCTTTTCTGGACCCTGGTGGGAGGCATAGGCGCTCCGGCGGCCGGATACATTCGTGAGACGACCGGGAGCTATCTCCCGGCGTTCGAAGGTGCGGTCGCGCTGATTGCCGTGGGGCTGGCCTGCCTGATATTCGCCAGACCTCCCGTGCATCCGTCACGCCGGCAGGTCCCGGAGCTTGCAGGCTACGCGGTTGCCCCCAAATAGCGGCACCGGCGCGACCGCTTTCCGTCCGGTCGTGGTACCAACCCGAAACGTTTTTCGCGCCGCGGTAACGTAAATCCCGGCCAACGCGTCCCGCTAGGGACACGTCGAGGATAGCCCGGCACGTAAGTGCCGGGATTCATTAGGAACAAAGAAAAGATTCAAGTCCCATCGGGACGACCGACCTGAACCCGGAATGTTGTAGAATAGGAAAACAGATTCGGTAGATCCGAAGTGTAGGCTGCGTGGCGTGGGCATGAACCTGGGTCAAAAACAGTTCGAGCAGTGATAAATAGAATTGTTTGGGAAATCGCACCGATGCACCTCCACGAGGAACGCGAAAATCCCGGCTGACCTCTCAGCTATCGACCAGGCTTAGGGACTACGGTCATTTTCTTTACATCCGTCAGGTCTATCGTGGAGATGGAACCATTCTTGTATTCGACCCTGAGCGTTCCGGTTCCTGGAAAGGATTTGTCCATGATTGCCCCGTCCGGCTTGCAGAGGATGACATCAGCACTTGCGGGTACGCCTAATCCTATTCCTGTCCCCCTGCCTACTCCCATACCCCGTTGCGGGTTTTGGGTCTGTGCAAAAACATAAAACCCTAGCGCTAAAACCACAACAACCGCAGCAATCATAAGGTTGAGCCTTGGTTTCATGGTTGTCCCCTGAGGATTAAATAGTGGCCTCTATGTGATACGTTCATTTTTCACGACTCTACGGTAGCACGTGTGGTTTGGTTCCGGTTTATTCTGGAGCGCTTCCTTGGCATCCTGGTCTACCCTGCTTGCGGGAGAATCAACCTATGAGTGAAAAGACTACAAGAATCAATGGTGTGGATATCTGCAGCGAGAGCTTTGGATTGCCTGAGCATCCCTGCATTTTGCTGATCATGGGGGCGATGGCATCCATGATCTGGTGGGACTCGGAATTCTGCAGCCGTTTGGCATCCAGGAACCGATTCGTTATTCGATACGACAATCGCGATGTGGGACGGTCCACGTGCTCTCCGCCGGGCGAGACTCTTTACACGATGCACGATCTCACCGATGATGCCATCGGAGTTCTCGATTCATACGGAATCCTGAAGGCCCATTTTGTAGGGCTTTCGCTGGGCGGGATGATCGCTCAAATTGCAGCGTTGAAGTACCCAGGCAGAGTTCTTTCGGTAACAGCCATTTCATCCGGGGTTTTCGACGACAGGCCGGATTTGCCCGGGACGGATCCGAAGATATTGTCCTATCACAGCAGGGCCGCACAACTGGACTGGAACAACCGTGAGATGGTACTGGAGTACATGATAGGCGGCTGGGAGCTTCTCAATGGTTCAAGACATCCATTCGACTATCAGCAGGCGCGCCGGTTGTCGGAAGCCGAGATTTCCAGGGCCAACTCACTGAAAAGCATGTTCAATCACGCGCTGTTGGCCGGCGCAGAAGAACTGTACGGCACCATAGGGCGTGTGTCTCAGCCCTTTCTCGTCATCCACGGGACTGAGGATCCCGTGTTGCCATACGCTCATGGGAAAGCCCTTGCGGAGGCCGTGCAAAACTCCAGGCTGCTGACGCTGGAGGGAGCCGGTCATGAGCTTCACAGAAATGACTGGGACACTGTGATTGAAGCTATAGTAGAACATACAGGGCGGTAGACGCGAAAGCAGGACTGCAGACTTCGACTTCCCATGGAGAGTTCCTATGAGAGAACGGGATATTCTTCGGTTGCTGGATACACCAAGCGTTTTGAAGCGTATACGCGAGCAACTCGCGCACTACCAGAGAAAGCTGGTGGAGTTAGCGGAGGATGACCAGATACGAGATAAAGCAGACCAGGAAAACATCCTTCGCTTTCTGCGTGACAAGCAGTTGCCGATCCACCCCGCTACGATCGAAGAAGTCATGAAGAACTTCGCGTCGAGCGCATGCTCTTACAGTGTCGTCCGAAGACAGTTGACGTGGCACATCGGGGCTATCCCGACCGTGGCGACCATCGCGGATGCATTGGCTGGCGTGTTTTCAGACGAGCGATTCCGCAATGATGATTACTGGCGGCCGTCGTCGCTGAAAGAGCTTGTCCTCGATCTGGCAGCGAGGCTTCGCCTTACTGATGCGAGGGATCGCGGTAGCAGGGAGATCCGCCCGAGAATACTGAGAGTACTTCACGACGGTGCCAGTGTAATAGAAACACGATCCAAGAATGGTCCTGCGCAGTACTATTCGGATATCGAGTGGCATCTGACGAGCCCGGAAACTGCATGGAAGATGCTTAGCGATTTTTCCGCGAAGATTTGTCATATGGGAGAAGGGCTGAGCGCTGATTTCATGAAAAACATTGGCTTCCAGGTCTTCGTGAAGCCGGACTTCCACTTCCTGCGTCAGCTTCCAGAACTGGCTGGT
>JAAYAM010000226.1 GCA_012719355.1 Acidobacteriota bacterium | reverse complement strand
CGCCCGTCAAGAAGGTCGCAGCCTAAGTAATTCTATATTCCACACATTAGTCGTAACATGCCAGTCGAATGGAGCAGTCCCTGGCAGGAAGCGAACCAACGGCAAGGCGAAGCCAAGTGAACGGCAACTGACGCTTCCGTTCGGCAATGGCCGTGAAGCGGGGAATGGACTGGGGGTTACGTTCCGTGACAGCAAGCGACTGCCGGTACATGGTTGGTATCCATACGTGGAAGGGTTCTCGGCACAATATGTTACGGATGCACTTCTTCGGTTTGATAGCCGACCCAAGAATATCTACGATCCGTTCGGAGGGGCGGGAACTGCTCAGGTGGCTGCGTCTCACGTGGGGCTCCCGTCATTCTACGCCGAGATCAATCCATTTATGCGATTCGTTGCCGAGACGAAGGTGTCCTCCGCTGCATGGGCACAACAACATCTGTTGGTTTGGGAGAAAGCCGCTGGGAAATACTTGGAGGAGGTGGCACCGCAACGGCTTCGGAAGGCTGCACGGTCAGTGGATCTTGCTGGCTACCATGCAGCATTTCCGAATAGAGATTTCTTTGAGGAACAACACCTCCGGGAACTGCTGGCGGCTGTTCGACTAGCAGAGGAAATCGCCGGTAGACGCCAGCACGTCAAGAATCTCCTTTTGCTCGCCTGTGCTGCAAACACGGTCAAGAGTTCCCACATGACCCGCAGGGCGGATCTTAGGCGCAGGCGGCCAGATGAATACAAGACTCGGATGGTGGATGTTTCCCAGTTCATCTCTTCCACCGTAAGCAGCTACCTTCAGGACATTAGAACGCTATCCACTCCGCTAGGTAGTTCCGCCTACATCAGCAGCGATGCCAGATCGATCCCCGACAGTGTGGCGGAGTCAATTGATCTCGCAATAACGTCGCCACCATACCTCAACGGCACCAACTATTTCCGAAACACAAAGCTCGAACTGTGGCTGCTGGGATTCATTTCGTCCGAAAGCGACTTGGGGCCGTTCAGGCAGCAGGCGATATGCGCTGGAATAAACAACGTGTCTGCCGTGCGGGGTGAACCGAGATTCTTCCCCTTCGTGGAGAAGGTTGCCTCGAAGTTGGACGAAGTGGCCTACGACCAACGGATTCCGAAGATGGTTCGGCACTACTGCTCGGACATGCACGCCGTTTTGCAGCAGACCTATCGGGCACTCCGCCCCGGTGGGCATTTCCTCCTTGACATTGGAGACTCGTGCTTCTGCGGCGTCCACGTGCCAACAGACAATTTCATTACATCACTAGCACAGGATGTAGGCTTCGAGTGTATCGCAAAGAACCTGCTGGCAGAGCGATACTCGAAGGATTCGACCCAACTCACTCAGGTGGAATTGGTGTTCCGCAAGCCCACTTCGATGAACTGCCGTAGGAACCCCGCTGCCACAGGGCTCCGTGAAAAGATTCGCCAATTCGGGGCAAGTTTGCCTTACAAGGAGCCGCCATACACTAAGCGCAATTGGGGCCACCCGCTTCATTCTCTGTGCTCGTATCAAGGTAAACTGAAACCGGCGATTGCTCACTGGCTGGTAAACATTTTCGTCCCACAAGGCGGAAGCGTCCTCGATCCTCTGGGCGGGGTTGGCACGATTCCCTTTGAGGCAAGTAGTTCGGGGCGGTTTGCTGTTTCAGTGGACAAGAATAGGTTTGCTGCGACCGTCGCCAGTGCAAAGCTCCGGCCTCCGAGACTTGAAGATGCCTGTCGGTCGATTACGGAATTAGGAAACCTCATTGCGGAAACCAGAACGTCTGACGAGGATTACGCTGCCGCAGAGTTCGGTTTGAACGCACGAGTGGTGGACTACTATCACCCCGACACGTTGGCAGAGGTGCTGAAAGCTAGAAAACTCTTCCTGTCTCGTTCTGACTGGCCCGATGACATGATATTCTTGTGGGCGTCCTTGCTGCACATCCTACATGGAAACCGTCCATACGCACTATCGAGAACGTCTCACCCGATAACGCCGCTCAATCCCTCTGGTGCCTTCGAGTACCGACCATTGCTGGGTAGACTGAAACAGCGAGTTGAGACGGCATT
>JAAYAM010000225.1 GCA_012719355.1 Acidobacteriota bacterium | reverse complement strand
TAATTCCCTCCCAGCGTGATGATGTCGATTTCCTCTCTCGCGTTCTGTCCGACATCGCCTGTATAGAGCTCTCCGGTTGAACGATCGAATGAGAATCGGAAAGGATTGCGCAGACCGAGTGCGAAAACTTCGTCGCGCCCGGGCGCCGCTCCGAAAAATGGATTGGACTGGGGTGATGAATATGGACCGCCTCCGGAAGGGTTGTCGACGTCGATTCTCAGGATCTTTCCCAGCAGGTCGTCCGGGTTCTGCGCGCGGTTCTGCGGGTCATTGCCCGATCCTCCGTCTCCCATGCCGATATAGAGAAAGTTGTCGGGCCCGAACTCGATCATGCCACCGTTATGGTTGGCGAACGGCTGTTCAACGGTCAGGAATACGACTTCAGAAGCCGGATTAGCGCGGTTGGGATCTGAGTTCAGGATTGAGTAACGGGCCACGACGGTTGCGCCATCCGGCTGCCTCGTATAGTTCACGAAGAAGAACCGGTTCTGTGGAAACTGCGGGTGAAACGCCAGTCCCAGGAGTCCTCGCTCTCCACCGCTGAGAACTCTGTCGACAATGTCGAGAAATGGCGCAGGCGTTGAAGAATCCGGCTGTAGAACCAGGATGCGGCCCTGCTGCTCGACGATGAACCTGCGGTCCGTGCCGTCGCGGGCGGTTGTCATATATACGGGACTCGAGAGTCCGGATGCGAGCGGTTCCAGAATTACGTCCTGGGTGTAACCGGAATCCGCAGTGACAAAGAGAAGGAGGCAGACTGCAGGCAGGGCGGTTCGAAGCATGTGCAATCCCCCACGGGATTTCAATTTCAAGGGGGGATCAAAGCCGGGCGCGGGCGGCGCTCCCGATAATTTCTTATTGTGGCACGGACCCGAGTTCAATATAAGACTTATCCAAGGAATTATTTGCAGGTTTGAGCGTGTCTGCTGCGGCTGAAGAAAATGATGCAACTGACGATGAAATTGTTGAACGATGTCCTCTTACGCTATAAATTGAACGCCCGCAGAAATAAGGAGTTTTGAATGAGCGGTGCAACGAGAGTATTTCCTACTGTCGAGCGTCTCCTGAACGCGGGAGTAGTCTTCCCGAATCCCTTTTCCGTTCAGATCGATGAGTCGGTCGATCCGGGCCGAATAGCTCCGGGCGTAATCATTCACAGCGGCTGCAGGATAAGCGGCGCCGGCACCTCCATAGGTCCCGGATCGCAGCTCGGCAGGGAAGCTCCGGCAACGGTTGAAGACTGCCAGCTCGGCCACAAGGTCGAACTGAAGGGAGGCTTTTTTTCGGGTGCGACTTTTCTGAACGGCGCCTGCATGGGGAGCGCCGCTCATGTCAGGCCTGGAACCCTGATCGAAGAAGAGGCCGGGGGCGCTCATGCTGTCGGTTTCAAGCAAACCATCTTCCTGTCATTTGTGACGGCCGGGAGCCTCATCAATTTCTGCGATGCTCTGATGGCGGGGGGGAGCAGCAGAAGAGAGCACAGCGAAATCGGGTCCTCATACATTCATTTCAATTTCACTCCGCACCAGGACAAAGCCACTCCGTCGCTGATCGGAGATGTGCCGAGAGGAGTCTTTCTGGATCAGGCGCCGGTCTTCCTCGGAGGGCAGGGGGGGCTGGTCGGTCCGGTCCGGATTGCGTACGGGACAGTGATTCCCGCGGGCATGATCTGCCGGCGGGATGTACTGGAAGAGCGGAAGCTCTTCGTTCCCCCGATACCCGAGCCCCAGATGCGCGCCTTCGAACCGGGCGTCTACCGCGGCATCAACCGGGTCGTCGTTAACAACCTGGTATTCATAGGGAATTTGTGGGCATTAAGAGCGTGGTACCGGGAGGTCCGGAGTTGCACCATGTCCTCGGATCCGTTCAGCCTGGCCTGTCACGCGGGCGCTCTCAAGAGAATTGAAGAAGCGTTGGATGAACGGATCAAGCGGATGAGGGAACTCGCCGGCAAGATGCAGTATTCGATCGAACATGCCCGGGAACCGGATCCTTCCTTCAGGGCGCAGCAACAGGCGCTGATGGAGCGGTGGCCTGAAATCGAAGCGAGGCTGAAAGCCGGGCCGCCGAGAGCGGCAGGAACGGCGGCCAGGGAGGCTTTCATTAAGGAATGGGATCAGGTGAACGGTCCGGATCATCTGAAAGCAGTGAATGCACTCAGTCCGGCCGCCCGGCGGGCAGGCGCGGCCTGGCTTCAGGAGATCGTCGATTCGGCATCAATCCTTTGGGCTACAACATAGGGGAAAGAACCATGGGACGTATGTTCGGCACTGACGGGGTAAGAGGAATCGCAAATGTACACCCGATGACGGCTGAGATGGCGCTCGAGATCGGTCGCGCGACCGCCTATGTGTGCAAGAAACAAAAAGCGGGAAGGCACACGATCGTGATCGGAAAGGACACAAGAGTGAGCGGCTATATGCTGGAATCCGCCCTGACCGCCGGCATCTGCTCAATGGGAGTCGACGTACTTCTGATCGGTCCGATGAGCACTCCCGGCATCGCATTCATCACGCGCAGCATGAGGGCGGATGCCGGGTTGGTGATTTCGGCCTCACACAACCCGTACCAGGATAATGGAATCAAGATCTTTTCACGAAACGGATTCAAGCTTCCCGATGCCGATGAAGACGAGATAGAAGACCTGATCACCTCGGGCCGGATCAAGGATATACGGCCCACTGCCGATGAGATCGGAAAAGCCCATCGCATTGATGATGCGACCGGCCGTTACATAGTGTTTTGCAAAAACACGTTTCCGGAGGACCAGACGCTTGAAGGAATGAAGATCGCGATCGACTGCGCCAACGGCGCTACCTATAAGATGGCTCCGATCATCATGTCCGAACTCGGCGCGGCTGTTGACGCCATTCACTGTGAGCCGAACGGGACGAACATAAACGATCACTGCGGTTCCCAACATGTCGAAGATCTGGTTGCCCGGGTGCGGGAGATCAAGGCTGACGTCGGACTGGCTTTCGATGGAGACGGCGACCGTCTTGTCGCGGTCGACGAAAACGGGGGGGTGTTGACCGGCGACCACATCATGGCCGTATGCGCCAGGATGTACAAGGAACTCGGCCTGCTCAAGGACAATCTTGTGATCACCACCGTAATGAGCAACTTCGGCTTCTTCGCCGCCCTCAGGAAAATGGGAATCAGGGAAGGGGTAAGCAAGGTCGGCGACCGCTACGTGCTGGAAATGATGCGGGAGAAGGGCGCAGTTCTCGGCGGCGAAGATTCAGGCCATGTGATCTTCCTTAACCATCACACCACCGGGGACGGCATCATCACGGCTCTGCAGTTGCTGTGGGCGATCAAACGCTCCAAACAGCCTCTTTCCGAGCTCGCCCGTATCATGACCCCCTCGCCGCAGAAGATCATTAACGTCAACGTCAAGTCCAAACCTCCGCTGGAAGAGCTCGCGGAGGTGCAGAGCGCGACTCGTGAAGCTGAAGCCGAACTGAACGGAAAAGGAAGGGTGCTGATCCGGTATTCGGGTACACAATCCATGTGCCGTGTGATGGTGGAAGGGCCTACCGAAGAACTCACACTCCGGTTGACACAGCGACTTGCCGACGTTGTACAGAAGTGCATCGGCTGATTTCGGGCGGAGGCGAGTATGCCGTTTCAGGTTCTCGTTACGAGAGATTTCGATCATATGAGCGAAGTGGCGGCCGGCCTCGTCATCCGGGATATCTGCCGGAAGCTTGAATCGGAATCAAAGTACGTACTCGGACTGGCGACCGGCAATTCCCCCACCGGCCTGTATAAGCAGCTCGCCGCCGCGGCAAATGCCGGAAAATTCGACGCGACCAGGGTAACGAGTTTCAATCTTGACGAGTATGTCGGGCTTCCCGGCGAAAACGCGCAGCAGCGTGTCCTTCACCAGGAGAGCTACAGCTACTTCATGATCCAGGAGTTATTCGGACCCCTGAAAAGGAAATTTCAGAAGGTGAACGTTCCCTGGGGTACCCTCATAGACCAGAAGCTGTTTGAGTCGGAGTTGCTGGCGTATCCCCTGGACTGGGAACTGCAGGGGAATGACCAGGGAAAAGCCGTCGTTATCCGCAAAGATGCGGCGTCAGAGTACCTCAGGTGGATCAGGAGAGAAATCCTCGACGCGTATGCGGAAAAGATAGCGCAATGCGGCGGCATTGATCTGCACATCGTGGGTGTCGGAGGACGCGGACATGTAGGCTTCCACGAGGTAGGGGTTCCGTTTGAGGGAAACCGCATGCTTCTGATAAAGCTCGATGAAAATACAATCGGGAATGCCATCACCGACGGGCATTTCGCCAGCAGGGAAGAGAGCCCGCAGTACGCCGTATCGATGGGAGCCGAGCTTGTCTACGAGGCGCGCACGGTTGTTCTGCTGGCCAACGGCAAACGTAAGGCGGACGCTGTCGCCGATGCGCTCCTGATGGATCCCGATTGCTCGGTCCCGATTTCGTATGGACACAATCTGGCGAACAACGGCGGCCGCATGATCTTTGTTATCGACCGGATCGCCGCCGAAAAAGTCCTCCAGAATGCGGACCGGATCCGGGAGCGGGGAATCGATATCGAAGACCTGAGCCGGTCGAGGGCCGCCGAATTCAGCACTGCAGCAGTGTAACAGTCACCGCGTTGCTTCCCGCCTGCCTTGCCGAATCCGGCGTCCGAATAATCCCCTCTACTTGATTATCTGGATCTGATCCGACATGCCCGCTTCGTAGGTGCTCCACCCGGAATTCATGCCGTAAGGGCAGCGCTGCAGAACCGCTTCGATTCTGCGTATCATGCCGTTTTCAACCTTGAACAACTCGGCGACCTGCCAGGTCCAGGGTTCAGTCGGACCCTCGACTGCATCCCGGCCGTCAGGGGTTTTGAAATGGCGCGATTTCCCGGCGGCGTGATCGAAGAAACAGAAACTGAATACGATGCCACGCTCTTGATCGACCGCCACGAAACGGCGGTCACGGATGCGGGTCACGAAATGAATCAGCCCGGATTCGAACTGCTCCTTGCAGCCCCAGGCGGAGGAATAAACGGTCGATGTGCGCGGATCCGGTCTTGTTTCGCCAGGCTTCAATGGAACATTGGTCGCCCGGGTGCCGTTTTCGTATCGCTCGCAATCGTCAGTGAACGGGTAGACGCCTTTCCCGTCATTCTTCTGCATCCCGGAGAAGTACATATTCGCAGTCTTGATCATCTCTTCGCGGGAGGGTCGTTCTGCGGCAGGAATGACTTCGGCGTACACAGGATGCGGTGCCCCCATTTTCTCGACATTTGCTCCGGCGGAACTGGTCGCGGCTTCGGGATCGGGATTCAGTAAATCTGTTTCAGGCCGGATCACAAGCTGCTCCGCTTCCGATATCAGCCCGTTGGCGATTTTCAGGCGCAGCGCGATCGCGACCGGATTCCCTTCGCCGGGCGTGCGGGTCTCTTCCCGCGCAGTTCCGATGAAGGCGACCTGCTGGATGTCAGGATCGGGGACATAGAACTTGTAAGTTCCCTTTCCCACCATACTGGCCCACAGCCCCTCACCGAGCGGCAATTGCACCCCGTTTTCCGTGAACCTGCAGTCTTTGGCGAAAAGCTTCTCGTCCGGCTCATGAGAAAGCATCGCGTCCATGTATCTGTCAACGTAATTCTCCAGGCAAGCACGGTCGCAGGGAGCCTGCGGCTCTGCGGCATTCTGCGAGCCTGTATTTGTGCATGCAGCTAGAAAAAGAAGCGGGATTACGGCGAATACGAGTCTGACCTGCATAGTACCCTCCTTTGTTAAACCTGTAAACGGAACAGAAATCCTTCCTGAACGGCTCTCCATACAATGATTGAATTTTCAAGGCATTCTAATGCAGATCGAGAGGGGAAATGCGAATAAATTGCACTACATTTCACCCGCATCTCACTCATGGCGTTCCCGCGTGGTCACTGACGCATGCAATATCTTATAGAGCGGTCTACTCGGGATAGACGTGATCCAGTCCCAGACGGTCGAACCAGGTCTTCTCCAGTTTCTTAAGCTCCGCCTTCAGTCCCTCATCCATAGGTGGCGGCGTATGCTCGAAAAGCAGCTTGAGGGTTCTTTCGCGCAGAAGCTCTTCGCTATGGCGCACCGTGCCGCTTCCGGCCGTTCTGCTCCGGTCGAAGACTCGTGGCACCCAGAACTTACCGAAATGCTCATAGGTATGCTCCTCAGCGAGATAGCTCCCCCCCGGTCCAACCTGGTCAATGACGTCCAGTGCCAGGGTCTTGTCACTGATCTCCACCCGCCGGAGGATAACGCCGGTCATGTCGATGATCTCATTGGTGAGTACCATCAGTTCAGGAGAGATCATCGTCGCGTGATCCATCAGCCCCACATCATGGACCATGTTGGCGCCGAACAGGGCGGAGGCAACGCATTGCAGCGCAGCCTCGATGCCCGTCTGCAGCCCCATGAACTTTGCATCGGTGCAGCCGGCGGTTCCCAGCATGGGAAGGTCGTAGTAGTGAGCGATTTCGGTGGCAGCGCCCACAAGCAGGTTCAGTTCCGGTGAGCCGTAGGGATAGATCGTGGTCTTCATGTCGATAACATTGGGCATTCCGCCGTATATCATCGGCGCGCCCTCGCGTTTGAGCTGGATGATTGTGAGATGGCTCAGGATCTCGGCATTCATCACAGCCAGTGTTCCGGCGAAGGTGGCGGGGGCGGAGGCGCCTGCCATCGGCATGGAGTAGACCACGTTGGGCAGTCCGTGTTCTGCAAGCAGGAGACTCTTCTCCAGCGCGTCTCGACCATGGACCAGCGGACTGATCGGTTCCACCGATCCGAAGAAGAAGGGACGGCGGCGCAGTTCCTCGTATCCTCCGGCGACCAGTGCGCATGCCTCGAGCTGGTCCCTGAGATTCTGCAGGTTGGCGATCGACGATCCGAGCGGCTTGTCGCTGTTTACGAGTTGGATCATGAAAGAGACTTTGCCCGCCAAAACCGCCGGGAATCCCTGTGGGTAGCCGGCCCACTCGCTGGTGAAGGACCAAGTGAGATTCGGGAGCGCGTCGATGAGGCGAGCGTTGGCCTCCACGTCCGCGATCCGGCAGGGACGCCTGCGCCCGTCCCGCGGGTCTAGGATGTCGGGCTGGTCGGGCGTCCCCCCGAAAGTACAGCTTCTGCCCGACAGTTCGACAAAGGGGGTTCCGTCACGCTTGTGCAGCACCACAGTGTGCGGAACGGTTTCCAGGGCTTTTTCGACCAGCGCTTCAGGGATGCGCACCCGCGCCGGGTCGGAGACGTCGGCGCCGGCGCCATGTAACAGCTCAATAGCCTCCGTACCATCGACTTTGACCCCGACGCGGGACAGGATCCGGAGTGACGCCTCGTGTATGCGGTCCAGTTCGCGTCGGTCGAGACGGTGGAAATATGGTGGGTAGAGTTCCAGATGTCCACTTTTCATGGGAGCTCCTTTCTTGCGTGGAAGGGGAAGCTGTGCAGCCGCCCGCAGGAGGTGAAACGAAGAAGTGCTAGGCTACAGAACATCTTTGCAGAAATCAAACATTTCGGTCTCCGCAGTCGTCCTCAGCCGCGCAAACAAGACCACCGCGACCGTGAATTTCAGCCTT
>JAAYAM010000224.1 GCA_012719355.1 Acidobacteriota bacterium | reverse complement strand
GGTTCTGCGAGTAGAAGTCTTCCATGTCGACGTCGGAAACCGGAGAAGGTTCGACAGCTGTTGCCATCAGGCGGTCGATGGCCAGGTCCTGGCGGATGTAGGCAGCGTAGCTTTCTTCGTCAAATCCCATCGCCTTGAGTTTTCGCAGATAGCCCTCCCGGTTCTTGAATTTCCCCTCGAGCTCCTGAAGGACCTCCTTCACTCTGCCGTCGCTAACGGTAATCTCACGACGCTGCGCCTCCTGCCAGAGTATCTCGCGGTCAATCAGCTGATCTAGAGCCTGCCGCTTCATTCTCTTGTACACCGTGGGGCTGGTTATCAGCTGAACCCCTCCGCCCTGGGCCCTTGAATACTCGTCAAAGAAACGCTCAAGCCGGAACACCGTGATGTCGACACCGTTGACGCGCGCCGCAATTCCAATTTCCTGCGCATTCAGGATGATCGCCGTCGTTGCCAGAATCAGAACGCAAATCCCCGCCTTTTTCATGGTCTCACCCTCGTCATTTCGAGGACATCAGGTTCCGCACGCCTTCAACGACTGCTTCGGCACGGGCGGTTTCAGGCAGCCGCATCCATTGCCCGGTCGCAAGATTGCCCAGGAGAAAGACCTGTATGTGAAACTCCGGGATCAGATTTCGATTCCCGAGCTTGATGTTTATCGCGTCTATGTTCTGGGGCTTCCCGGTCACGAAGGTCCATCCTTTCCTGGGGTTGAATTTTCCTGCGTATTTCCTGACAGCCTCCACCGAGTCTCTCTCGGGATCGACCGACAGCGAGAGGAGAACCACCTCTTTTCCAAGCGCATCTCCCAGTGACTGCTGTACCCGAAACAATGTCGACAGGCTCGTCTGGGCGGTGGGGCAGTTGGTGTAGAAGAAGTTGATCACGACTATCCTGTCTTTGAGAAGATCAGAATAAAACCGGACGTTCGTCCCCTCATGGGTTGAAACGACGAGATCCGTAAAGTACCTTCTGTTCTTCTCATCCAGCTGCCTGACAGTCTCCTTCCCCTGCGCCTGAAGCGGAAGGGTCCATATGCCGATTATGGCCAGGAAAACCAGCACCCGGCATGCAGGGCCCGTTAGTGCAAGGCTGATCATGTTATTTAGTCCCTCCGGCATTCCCCCTGGTTTCGAGAGCATGCCTGATCTGCGTCAACAAGACTTCCGGAGGGGGATATCCGTAGAATCGTTTCCATTCCCCGCCGCTGCTTCCGACCAGGGTGAGCGGGATATGGTTATGCTCGTCAAGACTCTGGCCGACGATGTACTCGATCCCGACCCCTGCGAGCACCGAGGAAAGAGAGTTCATGTCGCCTGTGAGAAAGACCCAGCCCGGTTTTGCTTTGTGACGCCGTGCGAACGCTCTCAGTCTCACCGGAATATCCGTCTTCGGATCTACACTCACCGAGATAAGAACGACCTCCTGCCCCAGGCGCTCTTCCAGCATGTCCTGCAGTCGCGTGAAGATGTAGATGAGAATCGGGTAGGCGGTCGTGCATGTAGTGTAGAAGGGGACGAGCGCTGCCACGCGGTTTCCCAACACTTCGCTCCTGAACTTGACTTTCCTGCCGTCCTGGTCGACGAGTTCCAGGTCGAGAAGCTTGACGTTGACGGTCTTCTGCTCCGCCTGTGGCGCCGGCGCACTGTCGACCGGGAGCATCAGAAGGAGGCAAATGAGCAACGGAGCTACTTTACTGTTCATATTCCCTTTATCTGATGGATCGCCGGCGGTCCGATGGCTTATCGCCATCTTTGACGATGTGCAGGGTCAGATACGTCAGCTCTTCGGGTCTGACGTTCAGAGAAGGTGCAAAAACATAGAAATAGTACGCCCCGCTTTCGGCGATCGGCAACTGAGCCTCGTACAATCCGCTTCCCACCTCGTCGGCAGCCACTTCTCTCCGCAGTTTTCCGGGAGCAAGGAAATAGACGATCCTGATATCCTGCAGTCCCGTCTTTGCACCGCCGGTGGCGGGGTCAGTCAGGCGGAACCGTAACGGGAGAACATCACCGGTCTTGATGCTTCTCTCTTTCACCAGATACTCAACCGCCAAAGACGGAAGATTTTGTTGCACGAGCGGATCAGGATTGCTGGTCATCTCGAAGCAGTGCACGATTGTCGGGGAACGCAACATGAGCGAAACATCGTACTGGCCGGCTGGAGGAATCCTGATGGTAGTCGTGTAGTCTCCCGGGCGGACTTCGGTGAGGCTCCTGTCTGCAATTTCCACCGCCAGGGGAACGTGACCGTAGTTCCGGAAGCTCCCCATGGAAGCGTTCATTCCCTCCATGTAGTAATCGATGTTGCCGTCATTGGGATTGGCTACAAGTACGGAATGCTCCTCGGAAGTGACCGAGATTGCGGCGGCGATGCCGAGCATTCCGGCTTCCTTGGGAGGTTTGCTTCCGGCTGAGAAGACGTGCACGATAGGTTCTTTGTTTTTCTGGATATCCGGCAGAGCTATCATGCTGACCCTTTCGGTGCCGAGACAACGGACGTAGACAAATTCCCTTGTCAGCGTCATCTGGTAAGGTTCATCTCCTACCGGAACGGTGCGGACCAGCTGATTGGTCGAGGTATCGATTACATGAACTCCGTCCTCGGCTGAATTCACAATCAACAACCAGCGGCCGTCGGGTGTGACCAGCTGCGGTCCGAGACCCGGCTTCAGCTTTATCCGCGCCGTCACTTCATTATTCCGGCTCTCAACGGCTGTAACGGTTCCGGCTTTTGCATCGGCGATGTAGACGGCCCGGCTCAACGGAGAGAATGCCATAGAGATGGGGAGCGGGCCCGCCGCAACATCCTTGATCTTCTTCAGCTGCTGTATGTCGATTACAGAGACGATGCCGTCTTCCCGACTCGTGACATAAGCGAGCGTACTGTCTGATGAGAACACGATTTCGTGATGTCCGCGCCCCGTCGGAATCCGGGCAACGATCTTGTGAGTCGCAACATCTACGACTGTCACTCCTCCGGGCTTTCCGTCCCGGCCGTTTGTCCCTATCCACAGATACTTCTGATCCGGCTGAATCAGTATCCTGAAGGGATTCTCTCCCGACTCAATGTGGCCGATTACTTTGAATTTCTCCAGATCTATTACCGCCACTTTGTCGGCGGATGGCATAGTCACATAAAGCCTGTCCTGATCAAGATCCTTGACCCAGTCGGCACCCGCACGGGTGAGAGGGATACTGGCATAAAGACTCGTCTTCCCTGTAATGCCGACCAGAGGATCGATCACCGAGATACTGGGATCGCGGTTCAAGACCAGGATGAAGTAACTGTTAAGATCGATTACGGGCCGTAATCCGACCATCCCTCGGAGATAGACGCTGACCTTCTCCTTGCAGTCCTTCCCCCTTGCGTCCCCTTGAAGATCAATCCATGCCGCCGGATTGGCTCCGCTGATCGGAGTTCCGGTCGTGGCGTCAGTGATGCGGAATGCGAGGGTGGCATAGCCGCCTTCGGTTATCTCTTCCCCCTGGTTCGGACTGACGGTGAATTCGATCTTGAGATCCTTATCGATGATCTCATTTCTTATGTCTCTTTCCGCTTTCGGTTCTTCAGCTGTCCCTGCGGTTACCCAGAGCACCGATGCCAGCAACACAGAAAGAAGGGGTTTCAGGGTTCCATGAGGCAAGGAGCCTCGTGCCATAGTTCTTTCTCCGGAAAAACGCTTAAAAGTCTGGCTGTGATTCAGTCCGGGTGTAGCGGTTTTCACCGCCACACCCGGCATGGGTGATCATTCAACGCGCATGATGCCCCACAGGCCCTGCGTGTTGCCAAAGGATGCCTGATCTCTGAAGAGATAGTCGCCCTTGATCTTGTGAACTCCCCCTGCTCCGCCGTGCTTCGGACTGGCGGGTCCGGGAAGGAAGATGTCAAAGTGAGCCGCAGGCGTTACGCTCTCCTGGGAGCCCAGATACATCCCGATAGGGTTGACGCCGATCTGCCGCGATCCAGGTTCGAAATCGGCGGCCCCGAAATCGGTCCAGCGGCATCTCCCCGGCAGGCCCAGATCAGACTGCCCCGGACAGATATACGGCGCCCTTTGCCAGGAATGGCCGTGCAAATGGAACGTGGTACCGCGGCCCACACCGGTGGGTTCAACCACATGCATCTTCACCGCCGTCCCTGCCGATACCTTGAACACCGGTGTCGCGGGATCTCCACCCGTCAGGGCGTTGCTGTACGCCATTTCAGGATTCGGAACAGCGCCCAGACTCCCCTGCTCTCCAGCCCGTCCAAACGGCACATCCGGCTGCAACCCGAACCTGAACCAGAGCGGTTCAGTCCCGTAGTTGATCGCCATCTGGCCGGAATCATGGCTGTCTTCAGGAACACCTTGTCCCTCGGCCGCCATGTTTTCCACAGGGCTTCCGTCTCTGTACCGGAGATTCAACCCCTTCTGGATCACGACACTGAAATCGCGGGCTCCCGCGACGGTAGCCGAAGCCCGGGTCTTGCGCAGCACATTCTGATTCGTCTGCTGATGATCCCAGACCATGTCGTTTTCTGTGATACTTGCGCCCTGCGGCCCTACCACCAGCGCGCCGACCATTCCCTTCTGACCCTGCTTGATCACATCTCCGGGAATAAGGTTGACGCCGCCGAACTCGATCGGCGTTGCAATCAGGTCTATCGGCTGCTCCGCAATCTCGCCGTTTCCGGCAGGAGCGCCTGTCAGGTCACCTGCATACCACCGGAACGTATTCGCCCGCCCCGGCCTCACGAGCCCGCCACGGCTTCCTTCCGGCATGACGACATTCTTTCCGACCGCCGCACCGGCCATCGTGACGTCATACGCGACCAGTTGCGGCCTGATGCCGACGTAACTCGACGGCCGCACCAGGTTGCTGTTGAACCACGTCACCCCCTGCGGATCATTCCTGTCGCGCGACACAACCTGCAGGAATTGGGTATAGCCCGGCAGGTCAGGCATCACCTCAGGAAGATTGTTCCGCAGCGTGACCATCACGCAGTCCCCGGCGTTGGCACGCAGCATGAGCGGTTCGACCGGCACGCCCGGCAGCAGCCTGCCGTCCGCTCCAAGATCCTTGGTGTGCACCAGCATGACCGCCGTTGGATCGTGCAGCGGACCGGATTTCTCCACCCTGTCGGGGCGGTTCGGCGGAGGCGCAAGCAGCGTGTCACGAGGGTTGTACACCAGTGTCCCCCCAGCAGGATTGAGCGGACCTCCCTCGTTGTCACCGATGCCGTCGCCGTCGCCATCCCTTCCGGCATTGTCCGGAATGGAAACGCCCAGCGCATTCCCCAATGCCTGATTGGCCAACACCGCCGTGATGTCGAACCGGCGTAATGGCGCATTATTGGGACACACGCTCGTGAAGTTGCGTCCGTTGTTCAGAACCACCGGCACTTTTGTTGTCGGCATCTGATACAGGTCTGCCTGAGCGCGGTTGTAAGTTCGCAGAATTCCCCACATTCCCGACCACCAGCCGTCCTGGCTGTTGTCAATCGCATATGCGTAGTCGGCAAAGACAGAGGATTGTCGCGAATCTGCAAACGGCGTCAGCGGCGCCGCGAAGGTGAACTGCTCCGAGATCCCGGCGTTTTGTGCATTACGCCACCCCGAGTTCGGGGCACGTCCAAAGCCCGAGCCTCCCTGGAGCCACTTGACTCCGTGAATCGAGATATTGTGCTCGTGCTCGTCGCCTCCCGCCTGCACTTTCACCCGCACCAGGTCTCCTGCATACGTCCTGAGCATAGGGGTGAACGGATCTCCGGGCTCAATGCCGCTGTTGAGGGCTGTATAGGGCGTGTTGCCAAGCGCCGTGTTGAAGGCCGCGATCTTTCGGTCGGTTCGCGACTGCAAAGCAAACGCCAGGTCGCCGGCGGGACCATCGGCCTGGGTCCCCGGCTTTCCATCCGGTCCCAGCTTGTCAGGATCATAGACCCTCAGTCCCACAGGTTCATTCCTGTAGTTGACCACAAGGAATCCCGGATCATCGGCCGAAATCGCTTCGGGACAGGGCCGCAGCGTTCCGTCACGACAATCGGCCGGATGCCGCAGCACGTCGGGGAATGCAGTCCCCTCGATGTTCTCCCGCACAGGCGGATTGATCGCAGCCCTGAAGCTGTTCTCATCCGGTTGTATGCCGTTGGGGCGCCCATACTCGTCGGCGCCTATATACACGCCTGCCTCATAGGCATGCTGAAAATCGCTGTACTGGAAGAAGAACTCCCGGTAGGGCTCAAACTCTCCAGGAGTCTTCGGCAGAATGGCAGCCTGCCAGCTGGTGGGCCCGCCGTCTTCTCTTCCGCCGGCGTCATACGGATAGTTCTGTCCGAGCTGAACACCGGTCTCGTTGTGCACCCACTTCGAACCGATCGGTTCTGCCAGGAGGGTCGAGTAAAGCCCTACCTGTTGGATCGTCGAAGGACCGAAGTGATCGTGCGTGAAGATGATCCCGAGCCCCCTGTCCACATGCTCCACGTTCAGCACCGGATCGAACATCCAGCGCTGGATCGTGGTCCGGGCGCCAAGGTACTCGTTGCCCACGCCTGCTCCGAAGTACGGATGCGGCAATGCGGTCAGGGGCTGATCGGCGCCGTTTCCGGTGCTGTTTGGCGGATTGCCTGCTCCAGACGGATTGAAGTTGTTTATTGCCTGCACCCGCTCCTGCACCACGACCGGGGCCAGAGTTCCATCTTCATAGTTCCAGCCGTTGGCCGAACCGTCGGACGAAGGAAGATCCCATTTCGGAAGATGGACATGCTGCCCGATTATGTCAGTGGGAGTCGTCACCTGGTAGTCATCGACCGCAAACGAATGCGGCACCAGGTTCGTGTGCAGGTAACGCGCACAGTCGAGCGTATTGAAACGCATCACCAGCGGTTCCGGAGGCTTGGTCTTATTGATGTAGGGTAGCACATCATCCCAAAGCGACACGATCCGCTGCTGCGGATAGTGATGCCCCTGCTTATTGAAAACAGCATCTATCTGGACATTCGCGCCCTTGTACACACGCGGAGTGGTTGCGTTAAACGGCGACTCGCCCAGGTTCACGAACACGCCGGCGCCGGCTCCAAACCACTCTCCGGGCCCAGCCCCTGCCTCGAGAAGCTTGCCCTTATCATCGATGCACGCTTCGAAGAAAGGCGCCCCCGATTGTGGCGGTCCCCCGTTGGTGTGGTAATTGGCAGGATATGTCGTTCCATCCAGTTTCAGAGCCTCGCTTGGATAGGCACGCACGGCATGGAAAGCCATAGCCACCTGTTCAATGTCGGTTCCTTCCTCCGGCAGCCACACGGGCTTGGCCTTGAAGACTTCTTTATAGAAACTGAGCTTCGACTGTTCCTGGAAAAACACAGTCGGGATGCGTCCGCCTGCAGCCAGGAAGCCGTCCAGTGAATGACGCGGCAGACCTCCGTCCCATCCGCCATTCGCATCTCCGGTAACGTCGTTGAGTTTTCCAAACAGATCCGGATTCGAGGCGCGCAGCGACGCCGCCTGTGTTTCCGTCAGCATATCCAGCGGGGGAGTCGGAGCCCGCTGACCCACCACGCCAAGTTCGCATGAGTTTGGATCGGGGCCGCACTCAACGCCGCCGATCCAGAACGGGTAGCCCGGATTCCTGGTCCGTTCGACCACGTACGCCTGGCTGGAGTCGAAAAGGTCCTGGATCCCATCCTGATTCGGATCATCATCCACTCCAGGATTGGCATTCTTCTGCACCACCACGACCTCACCCGGCATCAGAGGCAGTGCCTTCCCGGGGAGCGGCACAACTGCCGGGATCGGCGTCCCGTCCAGAATCTCTCCATCCGGAAGAGCTCTCATGCGGGCAAAAGCAGGTATATTGCTCCCGTCCTTTCCCGCATCCGGATGAAGCGCCGGAGTTCCATCGAACAGATCGTGCGGATTCGTATGGTAATCATCACCGCTTACCTGCAATCTGGTTCCGGTCTCGTAGACGTCGTGGATGCGCCACAACTCCCACATCCCCTGGGCGAAATGCGGATAGAAGTGGCAGTGGAAAATGGCGTCTCCCGCCCCGTTGTTGCGGTTCCCCGAGCCGCCGAAGTTGATTTCATACGTGTAGCCGGATCCCGGCCCGACTCCCTGCGCATCTATGTAGTTGGAGTTGTCGTCGTTCGGATCAAACAGCCACTGGTGATTATGCAGGTGGAACACGTGCTGTTCCTTCCCGGCATGCAGGTTCCTGAAGACGACGCGATCACCCTGATAGCTGTGATGCACGTTGGATGGATCATCGGGGTAGTATGCCTTCGTAGCCTTAGGACCCACCGCATCACAGTTGTTGCCGTCAATGTCACAGTTCTCCAGCCCAAGATTAGCGGGAATATCGACAAGCATCGCCGGATCGCCCACGGCCGACGAGGCCAGGAAGAACTCCTCGTACGAACAGCCCAGGCAGTCCCACATCGGCCCGACTCCAAGCCGGCTGGCAATGATCTCGGAACCGATGCCACCTGATCCGTAGTTGATCAGGAACGTGTCCCGCACGCCATGAAGAATTCGCGCCGAAACCGGATTGGCATCGTAGAAACCGGGGAATGCCTGCCCGACCGAGTTCTCATCATGGAAAATTACGGTGAATTCCCTGAACGCTTCGAGCCTGTTGTGCACAGACGGGTTTCTCTTCCCGACACTCTCGAGCGGGTACGTGGAAGGAGGAAAGGTCCCGTCCGGATTCGGCCCTGCAATAATCGCATTGAGGTCCGAATGGAAGATCCTGTTGCCGTCGAGCATATTGACGATCGGCTTGCCCGCCTTCCCTTCGTGTGTCCAGGGGGCGGTGTTCGGGTATTTGACTTCGTAGTTGATAATCGGCTGCCCCGCGTCGGTGTGACCTGTCGTGGCCAGCCGCATCTCTTCTTCCGTCAGCTGGCTGCGATACCAGCGTGCCCCTTTCGGTTCCACGTTGACAGCGGCGAACATCCCCTGGGATGTGTTCCCTGACGTCGCTTCTCCGCCGAATGTCGCGCCGTAACTGTCAGCAAGGTAAGTTCCGCGGCTGTCGGGCGGAGCATAGTATTTGTAGACCGCAGATCCACCCGGAGGCACCACACTGCTCGGGTTTTTGCCCGTATTCGAGGCATCAGACTTGATGTCGCCGACAAGCTGCAGTCCGCGGACGTGGAATCCGGCGAACCTGCCGGCCACCTGATCGTCGATCTGCAGAAACGGCGACGCCGGCTCCGCAATCACAAAAGGATTAGCCTGCGGCGCCAGCCAGTTCTTGAAGTTTACCTGCAGGCAATCGCCCTCATTGACACGCAACACAAGCGGACGAATTCTTTTGTCTTTGCGCATCTGGGCGTTGCCCTGCCCGGGAGTCTCGCCCTCTATTGCTACTACATCCCGCTCCAGGGCATAGGTAATCCAGTTCGGATTCTGCGCCCCCAGCCGGTTGAACATGATCGGCGTGTCGAAAACCACAACATCTGCAATCACAGTGTTGGTGCACTGCTGTGCCTGCGCCGAACAGACAGGAAAAATGAGGAGTGTAGCGGCTAGACTCCAGAAGGCACCGCCCCTCATCTTTCTACGGTTTCGGTTCATCGTGTACCCTTTCAATTCAAATCTTCAGACATCTCCACTCCATAGGACCGAGTGGATGCAGGTCCGGAACAAAGGGGGAATACACGGCTGCCTCCACAAACAGATGGTTGAATCGAGCTGTCGATCGGAAGATTGGGGCGCGATGAGGGGATTTCTCAAAGCCTCGTTCCTCGTGTATCTCCGAACTCGTTCGCTCATGAACATTCCGCTCGCGATAGTGACATTGAACTACGTATGAGCGGTAAGGCTTCTATGCTGAACCAATGAGTATCATTGCGTACGCAAGTGATCAACCGCGGCAAATACTCAATTTCAAAATGGGGATAAACCGACAGTGTTACTTAGTAGAACTGCACCATGCGGGATTTGGGTTGCCGCGCCAGTGCTGCGGGAAGGAAATCTTGTCACGGCGGCCATCTCCCGAAGGGACGATTGAAATAACCCGGCACGGAAGTGCCGGGATT
>JAAYAM010000223.1 GCA_012719355.1 Acidobacteriota bacterium | reverse complement strand
GCGGCGGGGCCAGAAGCACTCCCCATACGTTGAAGAACAGGCCGGCCCCAAGCGGGACGAGAATTGAAGCCCACAGTGGAACTTTTGCATTGCGTTTCATCAACAGGGGCTGGAAGACGATTCCGTCAAGGACAACGATGAAGGAATAGAGGATCAAGACATACACCATCTGCGTCCAGCCTGCGCTGAACACCGCGGCAAATGCAGGTCCGATCAGAGAAAGGACCGTTCCGATGTGAGGAACGAACTGTAACAGGGCTCCGAGAACGGCCCAGAGGGGAGCGAAAGGAACGCCGATCATCAGCAGGCCCACGAACCACAACACGCCGACGCATAGAGCGTCCTGGAGCTGGGCAATGAACCAGCGCTTCAGCGCTCTCCAGGTTGTGGCGACGTGCTCCCTGACAGCCATACCGGTAGATTATCCGGTCGAGTGCCGGTGCGGAAGGTCCTTCTGTGTTTTCAACACCAGGGATTAGACAGCGGCTGCCGGTCTGTCGAGTCCCGCTCTGACGGCGCGCCCGATCTGATCGAGCGAATAAGGTTTCTTGAGAACACCGGCAATGCCGAGGGAGAAGGCCTCCTTGATCTGGGTCTCTGAGTAGCCGGTCGCGATGATGGCCTTTTGTCCAGGGTTGATTGCGAGGACACGCTTGTAAGTCTCGAGCCCGTCGATGCCCGGATGCATGAGCATGTCCAGTATCAGCAGATCTGCCGGTGCCTTCTGAAGATCCGCTATCGCTTCCTCGCCGCTTGCCGCCGTGCGGACGGAGTAGCCCATCCTCCGGAGGATGCGCGAAGCCATTTCCCTCTGCTCCTCGACATCGTCGACCACGAGTATGCTTTCTCCGCGGCCACGGGGAATGACAGGGGCATCTTTCAGGTTCCTGACCGACACGGGTTCATCCGTCAGCGGGAGATAGACTGTGAACGTGGATCCCTTATCTTCGACACTGTCGACGGTGATGTGGCCGTCGTGGTCTCTCACCGAACGCCAGACGACTGACATTCCGAGCCCCGTTCCGCTCCTCCCCATCTTCTTCTTTGTGAAGAACGGTTCAAAGACTCTGGTGAGATCCTCAGGCGGGATTCCGATACCCGTGTCCGAAACTGACAGGACGACATAGTCTCCCGCCTGGAAATTCTCCGGCATTCCCGCTTGTTCGGCGATCCGTCGTTTCTCGGTCGAGATGACGAGCTGTCCTCCGTCAGGCATAGCTTCCGCAGCGTTCGAAAGGAGGTTCATGATTATCTTCGAAAGGTGAAAGAAGGATCCTTTGACTTTCAGCGGTTCCCGATGCAGCCTGGTATGCACATCAACATTCTTGTGAAATGCGACCAACTGCTCAAACTCCGGGCTTGCGAGATAGTCCCGCACGACGGAATTGAAGTCCAGAACTTCAGTCGTGGTAATCCCACTCCTTGCCAGCGTCAACATGTCATTGACTATTGCCGCGGCCTTGATCCCGGACCTCTTGATAGTGAGGATCGTCTCCCGGAGAGGACTATCCGCCGGCAGGTCTTCAAGCAGGAGATCCGGATATCCGACAATCCCCCCAAGGGTGTTGTTCAGATCATGGGCCACGCCTCCGGCGAGCTGTCCGACCATCTCCATCCTCCGGGCCAGCTGAAGCATTTCCTCGAGCTTTCTTCGCTCCTCTTCAGCCCGGATGCGTTCGACAATTTCATTTTCCAGAAGACGTTTCTTTTCGAGAAGCTCGTTATTCTGTGTTTCCAGCGTGCTGACCAGTTCTTCGACCTGGTGATTCAGTGTGCCGAGCACGACGACGACAAGTGCCGATACGAGGGCCATGCCGCACATAGCGCTCAACCAAAGCGCCGGGGCGTTCAGATGTTCCATCGCGTCGTAACTGTATGAATGAAAGCCGGATGAAACCAGGACTCCGACAATTCCGATAATGGAGACTGAAACGATGCTGGACACTATTCCAGCACGCGCTGAAAAGAAGATGGTGAACAGGACACAGGCGCAGAACAGCGCCAGGAGGCTGAATGCTCCGAATCCCCAGGTAATAAGGCTTCCGGTCCCGACGAGCAGGACTATGGACGACATCGCCCCGGCGCGGACCTGGTACGGTATATACCGGCGCAGGAAGACCGCGGCAAGAACCAGAAGATAGAGTGCGATATGCAGATACATGATGCGGTGCCATCCTGAAGCCCAGATCTGGTAACCGGAACCTAGGAGCCTGTCCGAGAATTAGCTGTTAGAGGCCAAAACCCGATTTTGGCTGTCCTATTCGTCTGCAAATTGTAAATTATTTTTCGGCTTTCTTAGGATTGTGGTTTTTTGAAGCTGGAATGAAG
>JAAYAM010000026.1 GCA_012719355.1 Acidobacteriota bacterium | reverse complement strand
TTTCGCAAGATCATTCTTGAGCTGGTTGGCGATTTCCGTTGCGCTCTTCAGTTCGACTTCGAGAGTCCCAACTGTCTTCTCGGTATGAAGCTTCTTTGCGAGAACCCGCCGGGCAAGCTCTTCGTCGTTTTTCTTCAACACGAGCCTGGCTTTCTCCTCCAGGTCGGCAATCAACTCCCTGGCGGTCTGGATCTGCTTCTGAAGCTGCTTCTGTGATGCCACCGCCTTGACGGTCTCCCGGCGGAGCTCAATGATGCTCTCCTCCATGTTCCGGATGATTTCCTTCACCATCACTTCGGGATCTTCCGCCTGATCGAGCAGATGATTTATGTTTGCACTGATCAAACGGGACATCCTGGCGAGTATCTTCATTTCGAGTCCTCCTTCATATCGAGTACGCTCTTTGGCTTATCGGTCTGCAATTTCCCTGCCAACAGGATATAAGAAGCTATACAGCTGCATTTCAGGCTTCAGGAGCGCTTACGAAGGGGCCGGAGGGCGGATTGCGCTGCCGCAATGTTGGCGTTTTTCGCCCCGGCATGGCGAATCAGGCCAACAGCTCACTCAATTTGTATTTGCGGTAATAGTGACGGAATTGATCGTAAGTCATCCCCAGGCTTTCGGCGGCGCTCCGCTGGTTGCCGAGTTTTTCTTTCAATGCATTCAGCAAAAGCGTCTTCTCGTAGGCTCTGACCTTCTCCTCGAAGGTACCATGGATGGGTTCGATCGTGGTGATCTCCAGGGGAAGTTCTGATGCCTGTATGAGGCAATCCTCGTCGGAAATGTACAATCTCTCGACGATGTTCTTGAGCTGGCGGATATTTCCGGGCCAGTGATAGGCCTGCATGTCGGCTATCGCGACCGGACTGAAGGTCTTCTCTTCCAGGTTCGGCATTTCATTATGGAGGAGCCTGACGAAGTGCATGATCAGAAGCGGGATGTCTTCTCTTCTTTTTCTCAGCGGAGGCAGCACCAGCTCTGCGAAGCAGAGACGATCGTACAGGTCACGCAGAAATTCACCCGACTTCATCATCTCTTCGAGATCAGCATTCGTCGCGGCGATTATCCTGACATTTACCTTGATCGAACGGGTGCCGCCAAGCCGCTCGAATTTCTGATATTCGATGACGCGCAGCAGCTTCTCCTGGGCCTGGCGGCTCATGTTGGCGACTTCATCAAGAAAAAGCGTGCCGCCGTCGGCAAGCTCGAATCTTCCGGCACGTGTTTCAAGCGCGCCGGTGAACGCCCCCTTTTCGTAGCCGAACATCTCAGAGACGATCAGCTGGTCCTCGAAAGCCGCGCAGTTCACGACGACGTATGGTTTCTCGCTGCGGTCGCTCTGGCGGTGGATATAGCGGGCCAGCAGCTCCTTGCCCGTGCCTCTTTCACCGCGAATCAGCAGCGGACGCGGAATTCCGGCCAGTTTTCTCGCCTGTTCAACGACGGCAAGAAATACAGGACTGTTGCCGCATCCCGGAAAGTCCAAGGAATGATCATCCACGACCTGCCTCATAAACCCGCTCCAGGTGACGCTCTCTGAACCAACAATGCCGGGGAATCAAATTTGGGAGTGATTGTATTTGCCTTGCCCGGAAGAGTCAAGCAACAGGACCGGCATTTGACAGGTGGTTTCACGCCCAATAGAATATCCGCGTGATGCGCATGTCACCAGGAGGCTGCAAGGAGGTTTCATGCATCTCTCAACACGCGCTTTAGCCATCTTCCTCTTCTTTTCACTGGCGGTACCGCTCCTCGCGCAGAACCGGATGATCAGAGGCAGGGTAATTGATGACAAAGGCAGACCGATAGCGGGCGCCGCTGTCTCCATCCGGACACTCGATTCCCAGGCGCGCAAGTACGATGTCAGGACAGACGGCAACGGCGTCTATGTCTTGATGGGAATCCCCACCGGCGATTACCGTGTAGTTGCCAGAGCCCCTGGATACTCGCCGAACTTCATTTCTTCGGTGAAGCCGTCGCTTCAGATGGAGACTGCGGCTGATATCGTGCTCACACCCGGCCCGGACCAGAAGCTTCCTTTTGAACTCACAGCCGAGGAGGTGGAAGACATCCGGAAGGAGATGGAGAAAGCGGAGAAGCGCAGGGAAGTCGCACCGGATGTTCAGGCTCTGTTTGATGAGGGATTGCAGCTGGCCGAGGAAGGAAAACACCTGGAAGCGATCGAGAAATACAGAGAGGCGCTCGCAAAGGACCCCGAGCAGGCGAATATTCTGGGCCACATGGCGGATTCGTACACAAAACTGAACAAGAACGATGAAGCGCTCGAAGCTTACAGGCAGGCAATCGCCGTCAAGCCGGATGATGCTACCCTGGCCGCTCTCTACACCAACATGGGAGTGCTTCTGAGCACCATGGGAAAAGACGCCGAGTCACAGGAGGCGTTCAAGAAGGCAGCAGATCTTGATCCTGCCTCATCCGCCCAGAGTTACTACAACATCGGCGCCACGCTGTTCAACAAGGGGCGTACAGACGAGGCGGCCGTCGCCTTCCGACAAGCCATAGAAGCCGATCCGGATTTTGATGAAGCCTACTACCAGCTTGGCATGTCACTCGCCAATAAGCCGGAGACGATGGCCGAGGCCGTGCAGTCACTCAGGAAGTACATCGAAATCGGCACGAAACCGGAGCAGGTCGAGACGGCAAAACAGGTAATCGCCGCCCTCGAACAATCCATGAAGCAGTAGCGGATGAACTTTACTCCTGATCGTCTTCTTCCGAGCAGGTGAAAAAGGCTTCGGCCCGGCGGCATCCGACATCGGCGAGATTCTGGAGTGCGGCAATCGCTGATTCTGCAACGATCAGTTCCGGATGGCTGGTCAGCTGGTAGATCTTATCCAGTGTGGAATCGGACACTTCGTTCGGCCTGTGCCAGTATGCCACGGAAAGCTCCGACAGGGCCTGTGCCTGGATCTCGGGGTCCTCATGTTCTGTCAGCTCTATGAGGGCGTCCAAAGACCTGCTTCCACCCTGCTGGGCAATGGCACCCATCGATTCGATAATCCACTTGCTCAGCCTTTCGGCATTCCTGGTTTCACTCCTCTTCTCGCGGGCAGCTTTAGCGACACAGCAACTTTTCAGCGTCGGCAGGAAGAAATCGACAGCGGCATCGTCTCCAATCGATCCGATAGCTTCGATGATGGCTACCTGCAGCTCTTGTGCTCCAAAAGCCTTCAGTTTCCTGGCCTCGTAAAAAGCCTTTTGAAGCGGCTCGAGGAAACACCTGTCCCGCATCGACCCCATCGAATAGGCGGCAAACTCCCGTTTTTTGACATCTTCGTCGAGGAGCAGCGAAAGAAGGGGTTCTCTAAAGCGCGGGTCACGCAGGACGCCTATCCGGGGGATGATTTCGAACAGATCCTCGACATCGCCGGACTCAATGATCGCGAGGCATTCCCGAATCATGTCTTCGGAAAACCGCTTCGATTTCTTGGGAGTGGGGCTATCCAAATCTACCACTTTCTACAAGTTCTCGCCCCGGAACCATCTCCGGGCATCAGGAAACCAATTATACGATGGAGCCTCCGCTTTTCAACAGCGAAATAGTCCCGGCGGAACCGCGGCGACAGATCAGGGACGTCATCGAAAACTGCGCGGGCTTCCAGCCTCGACTCTGGCTTCCGGTTGCTTTCCGGTTTCGAGATATTTCTTCCTGCATTTTTCCGAGCAGAAATAGACGGTTTCCTTCCTGCTGTCGAGCCGGAACGCCAGGCGTGAGTCCATATACATCCCGCATACCGGGTCTTTCACCATGTGGTTGGCCAGGTCGCCGGACGCCCGCGGCCGTGTTCTTTCCGGAACCCCGAACAGCGTCGAGAGAAACCGCTTCAGCAGCCAAAGAAGCACCACAAGGATAAGGAGTCGAATTAGAATTGAAGACATATGTTTGAAATCCGGTCCGGCATCTACCGGGCAGATGCCTTGAAATTATCTATTCTTTGTTGGAGTTCCGCCCTCTGGCTGAAGCTCGGATCAGAACGTAGCAAATCCTCCCAGACGGCGATCCCGCTCTCCTTGTCACCCTTCCCTTCGATCAGTACAAATCCTTTGTTGAACCTGGCCTGTGCGAAGTCGGGTCGGTACGACAGAACGTTGTCCAGAATCTGCAGAGAACGGTCATGCTGACCAAGGTAATGAAAGCAGGTGGCCATGTCGGTTTCGACATGCGGGTCGTGCGGCCGAATATCCAGGCTCCTCTGATAAAACTCGCGAGCCTGGTCGTATTGTCCGAGATCATAGTAAAGGTTCCCCATCCGGGCCAGATAATCCGGGTTCCCCGGTTCCCGGTCGATCAACCGCTGCAAGGTGGCAATTCTCGCTGATGCGTCCACATCGGGATGGCCGTGCACCTCATGCAACCGGCCGCTTCGATACGAAGCGATCACCGCAAGGCCCAAGGCTGCAACTATGCAGGCCAAGACGATGTTTATCTGCAATCTGGACAGAACCATAGAGCTAATCTTACATGAGTGGACACAGAATTGGGAACCTGGAAAGGCTTGACTACCTTTCGATAATCAGGGTCACAGGACCGGAATTCGTGAGCCGGACATCCATAGAGGCTTGAAACCGGCCAGTCTGCACACCGGGCAGCGTTCTGCGGACGATTTCGACGAATTTTTCATACAACCTCTCAGCCTGCTCCGGCGGAGCTGCATCCGTATACGAGGGCCGTCGTCCCTTTCTGCAGTCTCCGTATAGGGTGAACTGCGACACAATCAGCAATTCCCCCTTCTTGTCCAGCAGGCTGAGGTTCAGCTTTCCTTCCTGATCATCGAAGATTCTCAGTTCGATGATCTTCCTGGCCATCCACTCCAGGTCCTCCTCGGTATCGGTGCGGGAG
The DNA here is from genome assembly GCA_012719355.1 of Acidobacteriota bacterium. GTDB lineage: Bacteria > Acidobacteriota > UBA6911 > UBA6911 > UBA6911 > UBA6911. The sequence continues at coordinate 10,656 of JAAYAM010000026.1, read as the reverse complement.
ATGGCAACCAAGGCAAGGATGCCTTCCCCGATCCGTCCGACAGAGACACCGGCCACAGTAACTTCAGCCTCACTCACCCGCTGCACTACTGCTCGCATAATCTCCAGATTCTGTTTGGTTCGGGCATAAAGGTCAAGACTGATTCGTTGACAGATCCGCGCCGCAAGCGTATATTGTGCACATCATTGGCGGAAATTATGCTGAAGATGGGCAACGACAGACAGGACTGCAGGTGCGCTACCCCAGCCGTGCCTCCCTCCAGCAATGCCGGTTCGGAGGGGGCAAGCAGGTGAATCCCGAACTTCGGAACCTGATAGCCCTGCAGGATTTAGAACTCAGAATCGCCAGTCTGCAAAAACAACTTTCCGAAATCCCTGACAACAATCTCCGGTTCGAGAACGAACTCAAACAGGTCAAGTCCGAATTCCAGCAACGCGAAGCTCGGCTGAAAGACATGGCCAACGAGAGGCGTACGCTCGAGGGACAGGCAGACCTTCTCCGGGCGAAGCTTTCGCGCCTGAAAGACCAGTTGATGGCGGTAAAGACCAACAAGGAGTACACCGCCATGCTCCATGAAATCCAGATGGCTGAGGAACAGATCCGCAGCGAAGAAGACAGGATATTGGAAATCATGGAACGGCTGGAAAGTGAGGAGAACAACCTCAGACAGGCCGAACAGGAGATGATGAGACGCTCTGCAGAGTTGCAGGAGAACATCAGGAAGTCGAATGAGTCGCTGCCGCGGCTGGAATCGGAGCTGTCTGCGCTACGGGAAGAAAGAACGGATATGGAATCCCGCATCGGACCGGATCTCCTTATGCGCTATCGGCGGATCGCGAATGCTCGCAAGGGCGTTGCACTGGCAGAGGCGAGGGACGAACTCTGCAGCGCATGTCATGTGCGGATCCGCCCGCAGATGTACGCAGAACTGATGCGGACCGAAGGGATCTATTCCTGCGACAGCTGCTCCAGGATTTTATACTTCCGCGAAGACCTCTGATCCCGTATCTGAACCATCACGCGTTAGGCCGACTCAGATATGCTATGACTGAAAGGTTCTTTTTTTCAGCATGGTTGATCCTCTCCGGATGTGTCCTTTCCGGCATCGCCCTGTGGGTGACGGCTTTCGGTCAGTCTGGTCCTCCGACTATTCGCGCCGAGGTGTCACTCGTCAATATCGTCTTCAACGCGGTCGACAAACGCGGCCGTCCCGTCGAGGGATTGAGACCTGAGGATTTTGAAATCAGGGAAAACGACCAGCCTCAAAAGATCGAGTACTTCAGCGCCCTCGGAACGGGAACCGAAATCCCGCTGACCATAGCACTGCTGATCGACACCAGCGGAAGCGTTAGAGACAAGCTGGAGTTCGAAAAGGCGACGGCGGCAGAGTTCCTCAAACAGATACTGAGCCCTAACAAAGACCTTGCCCTCATCATTCAGTTCGATTCCGACGTCAATCTCGTGCAGGACTTCACTCAGAGGCAGGAAGATCTTCTCGAAGCCCTCGATAGTCTCAGGGCAGGCAACAACACATCGCTTTACGACGCGGTCTATCTCGCCAGCGAAGAGAAGCTCAGGCACGAGGTGGGGCGCAGGGTCATAGTGGTGATTACCGATGGGGCCGACACCTCGAGCAGAGTACGCAAAGAAGAGGCGATCGAGGCCGCGCAGAAAGCGGACGTGCTGATCTATGGCATCGGAGTGCGCAGTCAAGGCCAGCAGTATGATTTCGGCGTCCTGAAGAAATTCGCAGAAGAGACCGGCGGCTCCTTCTTCTCGCCGCGGGCAAGGTTCGCTGAAATACAGGAAGCGTTCCAAGCCATAGGCGAACAGATCAAGGGACAATACAGTCTGGCATACAATCCGACCGACAAAACCAAAGACGGGTCGTACCGCAGAATCGATATTCGCTGCAAGGTCAAAGGAGTACGGATCCGGGCGCGCAAAGGCTACTATGCGCCTGAGGCGGATTCCTGAAATTCAGCCCGGGACCTCGTGGATTCCGCGGGCCCGGCATCGTGCAGGACGTAGGTGTCGAGCGACAGACCGAGGACATAGCCGGATTCCCTGAGACGCCGGCAGTACTGGCGATTACTGTTGCCGTCCCTGGCATCCTCATCGAGAAGTCCGACTGCACCGATCGTGCGGCGCCGCAACGCCACGCAGAAGAAGTCCAGCACGCCTTCGACAAGGACACCTGCCCGAGGAAAATGGTATCTGAGAATGCGGTTGCGCTCGTGAATGTCCTCGGTGAGAAAATGAGGGATCTGGGGCACGATCTCTTCCCGCACCCTGTCGACGGACTGCCGGTCCCGCCTGTTTGAATCGAGCGGCCCCACGGCCCCGATGCGCGGATGTGTGTCGAGGAACGAAATCAAATTTCCGAGCCAACTATGGGAGACCTCGACCCTGTTTTTCAGGAAGACCACGTATGGATTCCGGCCGAGTTCTATTCCCTGGTTTATGCCGCCGGTCCAGCCGCGGCTTTCGCGGTTGTGAACAATCGTGATGTCACGCGTGTAGATCTTGTGCATCTCGGCCGTCTCGTCCGAAGACGCATTGTCGATGACGTAGATATGGAAGGGTGTATCGGTATACCGGTAGATTCCTTCAATCAGATTCCTTGTGCGAGCGTACTCGTTGTGAACAGGAATGATGAGATCGGCGGCAGATTCGGAACAACTTATCGTCATGGTTCGCCCTGTTGTCGACTGTAATTCGTGCCTCGGATTTACATATCGACCATGGAGGCGAAACCTGAACTCTTTTGATCGGACCAGAGATCACGGGACGAACATATATCCTTTTCCACGCACGCTGATGAAATGGCGGGGCTGATCCGGTTCTTCTTCAAAGTATTTCCGCAGCCGGGCAATGAAATTGTCGACGGTGCGTGTCTCGACTTCGGAATGATAGCCCCAGACTTTCTCGAGAAGCTCGCCCCGGGAAAAGATGCGGTTGGGTTCCGAAGTCAAGGCCTGGAGCAGATCCGCTTCAAGGGCCGTGAGCTGCAGACGGCCCCGAGGCCCGAACCCGCTCAGCTTATCCAGATTCACACGGCACCTGTCGATCTCGACGATCCTGGAGGGCCGGTTGCCGGGGCTGTACCAGGCCGCCCGTTCGAGCATCCTCTCGACACGCAGCAGCAGTTCTCTGAGGTGGAAAGGCTTGGTGATGTAATCATCGGCCCCCAGTTCGAGACCGTGGATACGGTCCTCGGCCGTCGACCGGGCCGTCAGCATGATGATCGGAAGTCTCTGATCGGATTGCCGCACCCTGCGTGCCACCTCGAATCCATCCATTTCTTCAATCATCAAATCAAGAATGATCAGATCGAACGGTTCGCGCTCGTGCAGCAGGAGCGCTTCTCTGCCGCTGGGCGTCGAGCATATTTCGTATCCTTCCTGCTCGAGATTGAACTGCAGCGGGCGCGCGAGATTCAATTCATCCTCGACGAGAAGAATCCTGTAGCGGCGTTTCTCTTCCATTCCGTCTCCTGACGATCAGGGCCGGCTTTCCGGCTGGGGGTGCAGATTCCTGCGTGCCGCCAGGCTCCAGTACTTCCTGATGCGCGGCAGCCGTATGCTGAACGTCGCCCCGCGAGCGATTCCCGGACTGGCAGCCCATATTTTTCCGTGATGGTCCCTGACAATGTTCCGCACGATATACAGACCGAGGCCGGTTCCGCGCACTCGCGAAGCATGTTCATCGGAGCATCTCCAGAACATCTTGAAGACATTCTTGAGATCCTTGCCTCTGATCCCGTTCCCGGCATCGATTACGTCGAGCCGGCAACTCCTAAGATCCCGATGCAGCCTGAGCCGGATCTTCGATCCCCGTGGCGAGTAGCGGGCGGCGTTCTCCAGAAGGTTCGACAGCACCACCCGCATCGCGGCGCGGTCTATAGCGACCCGTGAATCGCGGATCTTTTCGAATATGATTCTATGGCCGTCCTGTTCGTACAGATGCCGGTCCTCCTGCAGGAATTCCTCCAGGAACTGCCGCATGCTGACGGCTTCAAGCCGGTACCGGCCGCGCTTCTTCTCAATTCTCGCCGCGCCCAGGATACGGTCAATCAGCGTCGACAGCCGCTCGGTGTCGTCCAGCATCATTGAGATGAACTCGCGCTTCCTTTCGTCGGAAAGGTCCCGCAAAGCCATCGTCTCAAGTGCAAGCTGTATGGAAGCGACGGGCGATTTGAGCTCGTGGGTGACGTTGGAAACGAAAGCGCGCTGCATCTGGATGAGGCGGTGCTGCTTGTTCCAGTAAATGAATATGACGGTTGCTCCGGCCAGTATCAGGGTCAGGAGAATTCCGCCTTCAAGCAACGGGAGCCAGGCCAGACCTTCAACTTCAACCTGCGTCCTGAGGCGCTCCGCCATGTCGCGAAGCTGCGTGTGTTTCTCGAAATACCAGCGGATCCAGACGACCATCAGCAGAATCCAGAGCACCTGAATGAAAAGAAAGATGGTGACCGGGTGGTAGAGCCAGCTGGTCTTCAGACGCAAGTTCTTGATCACGGCCGTTGAGCTGAATCTGAATGATTTGACAGACAAAAGGTATCAGGCGCCCGGCAACTCGGCCTGCGATTCCTGGCTGTGGAGCAGTGCCAGTATCTCTTCGCCGAATTCCCTGACGCGCCATCGGCGCATGCCCGGCAGGCCGGCGAACTCCTCGATGTCTGCCGGAGGTGACACAGCGAGATTCTCCAGCACATTGGCGGGAAAAACAACTCCAACATGCAGGTTCAGGAGCCGGGCCTTTTCCTGGCGCCAGAGCCTCAGGGCTTCCATCCTGAGCCTGGCCGCGCGGCACGGAGGTTTCCAGTTATTCCGGACGGGCGTCTCCAGCAGGGAGGGATCCGTCTGCCGCGCGTCTGCAATCGCGCGCAGGATCTCCCCGCCAAACCGCCGCGCCACCCGGAACGAAATTCCCGGCCGGTTGAACATCTCCCTGGGGGAGCCGGGAGGACGCTTGACAAGGTCAATGAGGACGGAGTTGTTGAGCACCTTGAAAGGAGGCACATCGAGCTTTCTGGCCATTGTGTCGCGCAGGAGATAGAGAGCACGGAGCACGACCAGTTCCCGTGGTTCCAGATCGCGGCTTCCCTTGATTCTTCTGAACCCCTCGGAATCAAACTCCTTCTCGGGCCGTTCGATGGCGGCGGCCGTCTCAAATTCCTCAAGAGCCCAGCTGAGTCTACCCTTTTCCTGCAGCTCGGCCTCGAGGGCGTCCCTCAAACGGAGCAGATGGTGGGTGTCCATTGCCGCATATTCCAGCTGTTCGGGGACCAGCGGCCGTCGGGACCAGTCGTCTCGCTGCCTGCGCTTCGAATGATAAACATTCAGCAGCCTTTCCATCAGTGCGCTCAAGCCGAGAAATTCGTAGCCCAGCAACTGCGCCGCAACGTGGGTGTCGAAGATATTGCTGAAGCTGAAGCCGTAATCCCGTCGCAGGCAGAAGACATCGTAGCTTGCCGCGTGAAATACTTTTTCTACTTCGGGATTGGACATCACGGGAGCGAGTTGTCCGATTTCAGACAGTGCCAGCGGATCGAGTATGAATGTCTCCGAGTCGGTCGATATCTGGATCAGACATACTTTCTCGAAGTAGTGATAGAGGCTGTCGGCTTCTATGTCGATTGCCAGGCGCGACGCACGGAGAACACTCTCCAACATACTACGGAAAGTTTCGTTCTTTGAGACGAGTGTGTACGAGGGCGGATTCTGAGCATCCGGTGCGTCATCTGGCAAAAAATCCATACACCTATAGAGGTTAGCAGAATTCAGCTACAAAAGTGAATCGGGAAAAATTCGGGCGCCTACAGTTCAATACCGATCAGATTGCGGACGGCGACCCCGAGCGCGTAGGTGATGACCACTGCGAGCGCAATCAGGACAAGGTTTGTAATCACCCGTCTCCTCATATTCATTCCGGAGAGAAAAGCGACCAGCATCGAAATCAGGAGAATCATGCTCCCGCCGGTCAGGATCGAGGGAACAGGCGTAGCGGCCCCGAACAGCACAGGGAGCAGAGGAAACGCAGCCCCGATGAAATAGCTGATACCCACGAGTAATCCCGACTTGATCCCCGATTCCCGCCGCCACTCCGTCGCGACACTGTTGCCGAGAAAACGCGATTTCTCGTCCTGGGTTCTTCTGACTTCGGACTCCGAACTCATCGCCACGAAGGCGCCTGCCCCCATCGAGATCGCGCCGGCAACGGCGGTGGTCAGCCCGGCCAGCAGCACGAGAGAGTTCTGACCGAAGCTTGCGAAAAAGCCGCTTACTGCCCCGAGGATCTCAACAAGCCCGTCGTTGACGCCGAGAAAGATGTTTCTGACCCGGTCCGGATTGATGAGCCGTTCCCTCAGGCGGGTTACAACCTCGTCCTCGTGACCGAACTCATCCTCCAGAACATTCCGGAGTGCATCTCCAAGCGGCTCTCCCTTGTAGTGCTCCCACACCTGAAGGTACTTGCGAATGCCATAGACTTCGATGGCGTCGAGAACCAGGTAGGCGGCAGGAGCGCCGAAGATCCGGCACAGATGAAATATCAGAAAGAGTTTGAATTTTCGTGCCGGGTCAAGATCCGGCAGTTCGAGCTTGAAGAAATCCTGCCAGAAGGAGAAATGCTGCTCCTCGGTTTCTATCATTTCCGCCAGCGTCGCCTTCAGATCAGGATCCGCTACCGTCCAAAGTCTGCGATAGAGGGTAAGGTCGAACAGCTCATCCAGTACTAGTTTCCTTCCGAGCTTCAGGTCCGGTACATCAGCGGCAGTTTTCATCAGTTCAGGAACCCGGTGCAGGCGAGCTCCGTGTTTCAGCCGGAGACTCGTTTTGCAAGCTTTCGCAATCGCCCCACGACCTTCTGGAGCGTCTGGAGCATACAATCCACTTCCTGTACGGTATTGTGGAAACAGAGGCTGAACCGGAGGGAACTCTGAACGACCTCCGGACGCAGGCCCATTGCCATCAGGACATGCGAAGGCTCCAGAGATCCCGAAGAGCAGGCAGAGCCGGTCGAAACTGCAACCCCGTCCAAGTCCATGGCTATTACGGCAGCCTCGCCCTCGAGCCTCTCAAACGACAGATTCGTGATATTCGGGAGTCTGGGCTCCAAACCGTTGACCCGTACTCCGTTTATCCGGTCGCTCGCTTCGTTCTCGATGTGGTCACGCAGTTCCGCGATGCGCCTGCCCATTTCGGGCAGCCTTTCCCGCGCGAGGCGCGCGGCGGCTCCGAGACCCACTATGGCGGGCACATTCTCGGTCCCGGCCCGGCGCTTCCTTTCGTGAGATCCGCCGGTCATGAAGGGAGCAATCCGCGTCCCTTTCCGTATGTAAAGCACCCCGATCCCCTTGGGACCGTGGATCTTATGCCCCGAAAGTGAAAGAAGATCGACGCCAAGACGGTCAACGTCGACGGGAATTTTCCCGACGGACTGTACCGCGTCCGTATGGAACACGATGCCACGTTCCCGTGCGATGCCGCTTATCTCTTCGATCGGCTGAATCACGCCGGTTTCGTTATTCGCATGCATCACCGAGATTAGGGTTGTATTCTCCCGAATGGCCTCCCTGATTGCCTGCGGGTCCACCCGCCCGGAGGAATCGACAGAAACGCGGGTGACTTCCGCGCCTTGGCTCTCGACTACCTTGCAGGTTTCCAGGATCGCGGGATGCTCGATCGCGGTGGTGATAATGTGGTTTCCGCGTCCTCCGCGAATCATTCCCCAGAGAGCCCAGTTATCAGCTTCGGTGCCGCCGGAGGTAAACACGACTTCCCGCGGATCGGCGCCAATGAGTTCTGCCACGGAACGACGGGCCTCTTCGACGACCGTGCGCGCCTCCTGTCCGAACAGGTGAACGGAGCTTGCATTTCCAAACTTCTCCTGGAAGCACGGAAGCATAGCTTCGAGCACAAGATCGTCCACACGCGTAGTAGCGCTGTTGTCCAGATAGATTCGCTGCTTCATCATGCCCTAGAATAGCAGAAGGAACGAGCAGGAAGCCAGAAGCCGGGGAGAATAAAAAAGGTGCTTTCGAAGACTCTCGGGGGCGATAAGGAAAGCGGAGGTCGAAGATGCCGATTATCACGCTATTGACTGACTTCGGGTTGCGCGATCACTTCGCAGGCGCGATGAAGGGGGTCATGTTGGACCTGAATCCGGAGCTGACCCTGGTTGACATCACCCACCTCATCCCCCGGCACGATATCTTTACCGGCGCTTTCACGCTTGAGCAGGCGTGGTCCTGCTTTCCGGCCGGAACCGTCCATCTCGCGGTCGTGGATCCGGGCGTGGGAACCGGGCGCAGGGCCGTGGCGGCTTCTGCCGGAGGACACTTCTTTATTGCGCCGGACAACGGTCTGCTCACTTACGTTGCTGGCCGCGAGGATTTTGCGGCTTTTGAAATCACGGCCGAGCACTATTTCAGGAAACCGGTCTCGTCGACATTTCACGGCCGCGACATTTTCGCTCCCATCGCGGCGTGGATTACCCGGGGGATTCCTTTGCACCAGCTCGGACCCTCGTTGCGTGACCCTGTACGGCTGAACGTGCCGGTGCCGAAAAAGGTCAAAGAAGGGCTGATCCAGGCGGCTGTTCTGGCGGTGGATCAGTTCGGCAATCTTGTGACGAATCTCCGGCCGGCTGATGTGCCGCGCACGGCCAGGGTCATTCTCTCGGGCCAGAGGGAAATCAAGAGTTTTCGCTCCACGTACGAAGAAGGAGCTCCGGGAGAAGCGTTTCTGATCGCCGGCTCGACAGGTTTTCTGGAAATTGCCGTAAAGAACGGATCGGCCGCTTCCCTGCTAGGTTTGAAACCGGGCTCACCCATTGGGGTCGTGCTTTGACTCGCGCTTCGAGTTGTTAGAATAGTTGTAGAATAGTGTAGACCGTGGCTAAGGACGCTGTTCAAGGCACTCTGTTTCAACGGCCGCAAAGCGTATCGACTCTGCGTGTCGGCCCTGCCGGGTGGAACTACCGGGACTGGGAAGGGGTGGTGTACCCGCCGGGATCTTCCTGCGATCCACTGGCCTACCTCGCCGATTACTGCGATACGATCGAGATCAACAGCTCGTTCTATGCTCCGCCGCGGTCCAAAGACACCGCGTCATGGGCCCGCCGGGTGGCCAACAACCCGAGATTCCGGTTTACGGCAAAGGCGTGGCAGCGGCTGACCCATGAACGGAGCGCCTCGGAAGAATCTTCGCTGATTGCCGAGTGTGACGAGGTTCGGGCCTCGATGGCGCCGCTGATGGAAGCAGAGCGTCTGGGGGCACTCCTCATACAGTTTCCCTGGAAGTTTCGGTACACACCGGAAAACCAGGACTATCTGGAGAAGCTGTTCGGGCACCTGAGTGACTTTCCGGTAGTGGTAGAGGTGCGGCATGCAAGCTGGGACGTCGATTCTTTCTACGAATTTCTGCGCGGGCACGGAGTGGCCTTCTGCAATGTGGACCAGCCGCTGATTGGAAAGTCGATCCGGCCGGGAGAGCGGGTGACGGCTCCGCTGGGCTATTTCCGTCTTCACGGGCGCAACTACAAGACCTGGTTCAAGGAGGATGTCGGACGGGATGCCCGTTACGATTACCTGTACACGAAGCCGGAGATCCGCCGGCTGGCAGGAAAGATCCGGACGGTGCGGGAGAATGCGAAGGAAAGCTACGCGATTACAAATAACCACTTCCGGGGCCAGGCGGTGGTGAATGCACTGGAGCTTCTGCAGGAACTCGAAGGAACGCCGCCGGCCGTTCCCCCTCTGCTGGAGGCTGCGTATCCGGATCGTTTTCCGGCGTGAGCTTTTCAAAAGAATAGGCTTTGGGGTGGATTTTTACGTCGTGCAATGGTATAAAGCTTCGCACTTTGTCCTTGAAGGCCGGGGTAGCTCAGTCGGTAGAGCAACGGACTGAAAATCCGTGTGTCGACGGTTCAATTCCGCCCCCCGGCACCACGCCTCACCCGCGTCCGACTTCACGCATATTTCAGTTTCTTCTGGTAACTCCCGAAACGTAGTCAAATCCCTCTCGCCAGGAAGTGCCCCTCTGACGACCTCGTCCGTAATCAATGCAACCCGTGTTATATTCTCCTGGTGCCCGTAACTTTTTTTCTACCTTGATCAAAAATAGGCGACCACGCGGGGCTAACTGAGCTATCCTGTACACGCTTTTTGTCAGGCAGCTTTCCAAGGAGGATGGAATGATCAGAAGAAATACCCTCGTTTTTTTCGCACTGTTCATGGCCGCTTTCTTCAATGTAGCCGATGCCGCTCCGTGTGACCGGGACTGCCTTGCCGGATTCGTCACCCAGTATGTGGATGCGCTGCTGGCCAAGAATCCGGGCGCCCTGCCGGTGGCGGCCAATGTCAAATTCACCGAAGACACGAAAGAGCTGAAGCTGGGCGAAGGCATGTGGACGAAGAATCTCAAGCCGACCCAGTACCGCAGGGACATTCTGGATGTTCGACAGAGCGTCGCGATCTCCTTTCTGGTGCTGGAAGAGAATAGCGCCCCGGTTCTCTACGTAGTGCGACTGAAAATCGTAGACAACAAGATTGCGGAAATTGAAAGCACGGCCGTGATGAACAAGGAAGAGGGAATGCTCTTCAACCCGGCCAACCTCAAGACGGTCCGTCCGGAGATGCTTGCCAAGCCC
>JAAYAM010000025.1 GCA_012719355.1 Acidobacteriota bacterium | reverse complement strand
CCTTGGGACGGCCTGCAAAAACCTCCGCGAGTGATTCCTCGAAGGCATGAAATACCGATTCTATCGGAATGGCCTGGAACCTGATTCCCAGATTGGCGGCGAGGGCACGGGCGTCTTCGAAGCTTTTTGGTGCGGAGTACATGGAGGGCATCGAAACGCCCAGCACATTCTGCGGACCGAAGGCCTCGGCCGCGATGCATGCAACGACGGCGGAATCGATCCCGCCGCTGAGTCCAAGCACGGCAGATGTGAAGCCGCACTTTCGCGCATAGTCCCGCGTTCCCATCACCAGGGCTTCACGCAGAGTCTCCAGGCTCTCCTGTTCACGGTAGCCAAGGTCGTCGTCCGAATCGGTATCGACCAGCAGCAGATCTTCCGCAAAGCTCTTTCCCCGGGCAATGACGTTGCCGTGTCTTCCGAGTGCAATGCTGTTGCCGTCAAACAGAAGATCGTCGTTGCCGCCCGCCAGATTCACGTAGATCAGGGGCACCTTGTGCCTGCTTACGTGTCCCTGGAGCAGGTGAAAGCGAGACTTGGGCTTTTCCAGCTCAAACGGGGAAGCCGAGATATTGATGAGAAGGTCGGCGCCCTTTTCGACCTGGCTTCTGATCGGATTGAGCGGATAGAGTTGCCGCTCCCCCAGATCTTCCGGATTCCACGCGTCTTCACAGATCGATATTCCCAGCAGCCGACCGCGAAAAGGCATCAGGGTGACTTCCTCCGAGCGCTCGAAGTAGCGGTCCTCGTCAAAGACATCGTAGGTAGGGAGCAGCGTCTTATGAATCACCGCCTGCAGTTTCCCTTGCCACAGGAATGCGGCAGAGTTGTAAAAGGCGCGTCCCTCCTTCTTCCTGTTGAAGTCCACGAATCCGATAATTGCCGCAACTTCGTGGGTGTGAGCGGCGATTTCATCGAGCGCCTGCAGATTCGCCTCAACAAAGCCGTGAAGGCCGAGCAGGTCGCGCGGAGGATATCCCGTGAGGCTGAGTTCGGGAAATACCGCCAGGTCGGCCTTCAGATCTCCAGCTTTTTTCATGGCACTGAGGATCAGGTCGCGGTTCCCCTTGATGTCTCCCACAGTCGTGTTGATCTGTGCCATAACGGTTTTCATGAGTCACCTTATTGGAGAAAGATATCAGGTGGAAAATACGTGTGCCAGTCTGTGGCCGATTCGTAGGCGAACGCGGCACTCAAAAGGGTGGCTTCATCAAATTCTTTTCCGATGAGCTGCAGTCCTACCGGGAGACCGTCGGATGAGAAGCCGCACGGGACCGAAATCGAAGGAAGCCCGGAAAGGTTGCCGGGACGGGTGAGCCTCAGGAGCGCAGACAGCACGTCCTCGCGCGCTCTGCCGATTTTCATTATCGCCACGTCCAAGGGTGGAGCGACAATCGGAAGGGTGGGGGCGAGCAGCACGTCCACATCGTTCAGGACAGCGGAAAGCCTCTCCCTGTACGCCGTCATCTTCTGCAGAGCTCTTATGTAACGCGTTGCAGGGAATTCCCTGGTGAGTTCGAGGCGGGAGATGACGTCATATCCGTATTCCTGCGGCTTCTGTCGCATCCATTCATCGTGATAGGCGACCGCCTCGGCTCCGACGATAGCGGCGGCAAGCTGCGCCGTCTCCTCCATTCCCTTCAGATTGACTTCGCCTACCCGCGCGCCGGACTGCTCGAAGACTTCTGCCGCGGAAAGGACTGCGCGGCGCACCTCCGGATGGATCCGGTCAAAAAAATACTGTCGAGGGATCCCGATTCGGAGTCCCCTGATTTCTTTCCGTAGGAGAGTCTCCTGCTTCCGGCTTCGTCCGCATTGCATCGGCTCGGCAGTGGCATCGAACAGGATGGCGGCATCTCTCACGGAGCGGGCAAGCGGACCCGGATGATCGAGGCTCCATGCGAGCGGAATGACTCCCTTTGACGAAATGCGTCCGTATGTCGGCTTCAGTCCCACGCAACCGCAGGCTGCTGCAGGAATTCTGATCGAACCTCCCGTATCGGTGCCGAACGATGCGATAGCCTGTGCGGTTACCACTGACGCTGCGCTTCCCCCGCTCGAACCTCCGGACATGCGGCTCGTGTCCCACGGGTTGCGCACGTGCCCGTAGTGCGGGTTCAGATTCGTTGGGCCGTACGCGAACTCGTGCATATTGGTCTTGCCGAGCAGTATGGATCCGGCCGACAGCAGACGCTCAACGACAACGGCATTCTCAGATGGAACGAACTTGTTAAGGATTCTGGATCCCGCCGTAGTGCGGATTCCTTTTGTATGGAAGATATCTTTCAGGCTGATCGGAATGCCGTGCAGCATCCCCCTGTAATCTCCCCGCACGATTTCTTTTTCCGCCTGTCGGGCCTGCCTGAGCGCGCTCTCCGCGGTTACCGTTATGTAGGCGTTGATTGAAGGCTGCAGCAAAGAGATGCGATCGAGACAGAACTGTGTCAGTTGCACCGGCGAGATCTTCTTGCGCCGGATGAGTGTGGCGAGAGATGCGATTGTCAAGCGGTTGTCGTTTTTCATCGAGCCGGGTATGTTATCAAAAAAAACGGAGAGGCAGAATTCAGAACCTGTAGAATTCTTCTAGAGATGGACGATTTCGATTCGCTGGAAAAGAAGATCATTGCATGCCGGCGCTGTCCGCGTCTGGTTGAATGGCGTGAAAGGGTTGCGCGGGAAAAGGTCCGCAGGTACCGGGATCAGGAATACTGGGGGCGTCCCGTTCCCGCATTCGGCACTCCCGACGCGAGGCTTGTGATTATCGGGCTTGCTCCTGCCGCGCATGGAGGTAACCGGACCGGGCGTATCTTCACGGGAGACCGGAGCGGCAATTGGCTGTACGAGGTCCTGTACGAATACGGATTTGCAAATCAGCCGCATTCGGTGTCGAGAGATGACGGGCTCGAGGTGAACGACTGCCTGATCACCGCGATGCTGCGCTGCGCGCCGCCCGGGAACAAGCCGCTGCCGGAGGAAATTCGTAACTGCCGCGAGTATCTGCGTCGCGAATTGCAGCTGGCCGTGAACGCTCGCGTCGTTGTTGCCCTGGGTCATATTGCATTTCGCGGCTTTCTGAAGCTCTGGAAGGAAACCAGGAACGGTCTCGGTGATCAAAATGTCATTTTTCGTCATGGTGGCGAATGGGCGTTGCCCGGCGGGGTCGTGCTTCTCTCTTCGTATCATCCGAGCCAGCAGAATACCCAGACGGGGAAGCTTACGCGCGAGATGTTCTATGAGGTGTTCCGCCGGGCACGACTGCTCCTGGACTCCTGAATCCGGAGTTCTCATGTTACCTTTCTTGCATGTCGACGCACGACTTTCGGATCCCTGCGACGCTGGAATCAAGATTCGAAGTGTCAGACGGGCTTGCCGTTTTCAGGTTTTCCCTCGAGCGTGACTTCCATTTCGTTCCCGGACAGTACGCCACGTTCTGGCTGACCCACGGGGGGAAAACGCTTGCGCGCCCGTATTCCATAGCCTCGTCCCCATCGGAGAAACGATCACTGGAGTTCTATATCAACTTCGTCAGGGAGGGGAAGCTCACCCCCTCGTTGTGGGACCCGGAAGTGATCACCGGATTGACAAGAGGGGATCCGGGAACGCATGCGGCGGTCACGGGACCAAAGGGGCGCTTTGTAGTGGATCCGGAAGACATGCGCGACCTGGTTTTCGTCGCCTCGGGCACCGGGCTTGCACCGTTCATAAGTATGATCCGGAAGTTCAACGAGGATTATCTGGCTTCGCCGAAGGCTTTCCATGCGCGCAAAATCTACCTCATACACGGGGTGAGCTATCCGAGTCATCTCGGCTACCGGGAAGAACTGGAACGGCTGGCTGTGGAAACGGTTCGTGATCTGAAGCGGAAACTGGCCCTGGTGTACATCCCGACCATCAGCCGGCCCTATATCGACTTTTCCTGGAAAGGACTGAAGGGAAGGGCGGAGACTTTGATGGAGGCGCCGGGCGCCCATGAGGGGACCATTATCAATCCTGAAAACATGGTCAGGATAATCCTCGGAGTGATGATCCGGCCCGAGACGCATGCGGTCTACGTCTGCGGGCATCCCGGGACAGTCGACGGTGTCGTTGAAACCCTGTCAAGGCGCGGTTTCCACGTTGATCGTGATATCAAGCGCGAAAAATATTATCCCTGAGCCGAAATTTCCTCAACGATGGCATCCGCGGCTGCTGCAGGATCGTTGGCCTGCAGGACGGGGCGGCCAACCACTATATAATCGGCACCGGCCCGGATGGCATCTCGAGGTGTTGCGATCCGTGACTGGTCCTGTGTTGCGGTGCCCGCAGGACGGATGCCGGGAATTACATACTTGAGCCCGTTCCCGAATTTCGCCCTCAGCACCGGGAGCTCTTTGGCTGAAGCGACCACTCCTGCAGCCCCGGACAGCTGCGCGATCTCGGCCAGGCGTTCCACCCAATCCGCGGGCGTCAGCGGAACTCCGAGTGCGTGGATGTCGTCTGCAGAAAGACTGGTGAGTGCGGTGACGGCAAGAATCAAGGGGGGCGAGCCCGAGTCTCGCGCCTCCTCTGCCGCTGCCGCTATCATGGCCGGGCCGCCTGAGGCGTGAACGGTGAGCATATCCGCCCCGAGCCTGCAGGCGGATCTGACGGCTCCTCTTACGGTATTCGGTATATCGTGCAACTTCAGATCGAGAAAAACCCTCTCTCCGCGGTCCCGGATCTGTTGGACCAGGCTGGGGCCTTCCCTCGTGAACAACTCTAGCCCGACTTTGAACAGGCCTGCGTGCCCGGACAACTGGTTGACCATTTTCAGCGCTGATTCCGCGTCGGGCAGATCCAGCGCGACGATAAGTCTCGATCTTGCACTACTCATAGGGTTGGAGGCTCCCGACCAGTTCGTTGATATCTTCGATGTGACGCAGGCGGCAGTATTCCTGAAGTCCGAGGGCGATCCGCTGCGAGATGTCCGGCTGATAGAAGTTAGCCGTTCCGACCTGCACTGCGCGGGCGCCGGCAATGAGAAACTCGAGGGCATCCTCTGTGCTTGCGATTCCGCCGATCCCTATCACGGGGATTTTGACGGCACGAGAAGCTTCGTACACCATTCTGACGGCTATCGGCCTGATTGCCGGGCCGGAGAGGCCTCCTGT
This sequence comes from Acidobacteriota bacterium, assembly GCA_012719355.1. GTDB lineage: Bacteria > Acidobacteriota > UBA6911 > UBA6911 > UBA6911 > UBA6911. The sequence continues at coordinate 49,067 of JAAYAM010000025.1, read as the reverse complement.
CATGAAACGCAGCCTTGGCCGCCTCTTTTCGACATCAATTGCCATTCCGACAAATGTATTGATTACCGAAAGGGCATCGGCGCCGGCGTCTTCGCAGGCTTTGGCAAATTCAGCGATGTCGGTGACATTGGGCGAGAGCTTCACCCAGAGCGGGAGACGCGGCGACGCCTTCTTCGTCTCGGCCGTGATCGTGTACGTATCTTTAGGGTCCTTGTTGAAGTGAAAACCCCCCTTCTTGACGTTGGGGCACGATATGTTGAGTTCCAGAGCCTTTATTCCGGGGCAGTCATTCAGAAACCGGGTGACCTCGAGGTAATCGTCAAGTTCAAAGCCGACGATGTTGACGATTACATTGGTGTCGTAGTTCATCAACACCGGCAGCTTTCGGGCGACGAATTCAGTTGCGCCGATGTTCTGCCATCCTATGGCGTTGAGCATGCCCGAAGGGGTTTCGTACACTCTCGGGGGCGGGTTCCCCTTGATGGGAGCGGTCGAGAGTCCCTTGACAACGATCCCCCCGATCGAGTTCAGATCCATCAGATTCGAGAATTCCAGCCCGTACCCGAAAGTGCCGCTGGCGGTCATGACCGGGTTCTTGAATCGCACGCCGGCGATGTCGACCGCCATGTGAGGGGCTTTGAATGATGCCTTGTCGCTTTCTTTCGTCATGTGCAAACGTTCGAGGATTAGAGGGGAACGGTGTTCCAGTTGATAAGGCGGCTGTTCATGACGGGGCCGTCCTGACAGACGCGCAGATATTGTTCTTCGCCCCGGCTGTCCCGGGTCTGAACCACGCATCCGAGGCAGGCGCCCAGTGAGCAGCCCATGCGGGCTTCCAGGCTGACTTCGCACTGGATATCGTTCTCGATCGAGAGTAGGTGCACCGCTTTCATCATCCCCCAGGGACCGCAGCCATACATCCGGATGTTCTTGCCCCGGTAGGATCGTATGTACTGAGCGAGCGGCTGCGTAACCAGGGCCCGCTCTCCGAACGAACCGTCTTCCGTGGTGTAGACGCACTCGATGCCCAGCCGTTCAAAATTCTCCCGCAGCACCAGATCGGCTGCCGACGCACCTCCATAAAAAAGGACAGGTCTGATCCCGTGTGTCAGAAGGCTTTGGGCCAGAAGAAAGAGTGGGGCGATCCCTACACCCCCGGCGACCAGGTACGCCAGCTGGACGCGGTTGCGCATCTCAGCTGCCACCTGGAATCCGTGTCCCTGCGGCCCCAGGCAGTCCAGCAGTTGACCAGGACGCGTCTGCACCAGCTTTCGCGTTCCGACTCCGACGTCCTTTATCAGCAGGTCGAGGCCGGCGGGTTTGCCGCTGCGCGAACTGCGATGAATATCGAAGATGGTGAAGGGGCGGCGCAGAAGCGGGTTTTCGGCCAGGTCCTCGACACACTTCAACATGACGAACTGGCCCGGCCGCACCAGCCGCGCCTGCTCGGGCGTATTCACGGTCAGAAGGTAGTTGTCCGCGCCAAGTTCTCTGATTGCTTTTACTTTTACCTTTTTATCCAGCATTTTCAAATCCAGTATATGTTGGAACTAGCTGTTTGCAACGCATTTTTCCGTGTGATATTATCGCCCCGCTCTCGAGGATTTGCGGCTATTCCCGCACTTTCGGAAGAGCGGCGGGCTAACTGTACAAGACAGAATCCGGATGAAGAAGACCAAGGGTAAGCTCCTGATGTCGGCCGCGGAAATCGATCTTGCTCTCGCAAGGATGGCGGCCGAAATTGTCGAGAAACTTGGCTCCCGGGATGAGTTCGCGATAATCGGGATCAGGAGGCGCGGAGTTGTTCTGGCTCAACGCCTGTGCAGCAAACTGGAAGCGATTCTCAAACGTCCCATACCGACCGGCATACTGGATATTACCTTATACCGGGATGATCTCACAACCGCCGGCAACCGCCCATTGCTGCGCGAGACCCTTATTGATTTCGACATCAACAACCTGAGCCTGGTGCTCGTTGATGATGTGCTGTACACGGGGAGGACTATTCGGTCAGCCTTGGACGGGCTTGTGGATCTCGGGAGGCCTAAGAGAGTCCAGCTGGCCGTTTTGATCGACCGCGGTCTGCGGGAGTTGCCCATACAGGCGGATTATGTGGGGAAGCACCTTGATACGACTGAAGACGAGACGGTCGAAGTCCGGTTGAACGAGGAGGACCGGGAGGAGCGAGTGGTTCTTTTCAGTAAATCGGTTTAGTCCGGAATCCGCGAAGGGGCGAAATTCATGGCATCTCTCAGCCATAAGGACCTGCTTGGAATCGAGCAGCTTTCCATTGAAGACATCAATTTGATCCTTGATACGGCCGAAGCCTTGAGGGAGGTCGCTGCCCGGCCGGTCAAGAAGGTCCCGACGCTGCGCGGCAAGACTGTGGTTAACCTGTTTTTCGAGCCGTCGACCCGAACACGGTCGTCGTTTGAACTGGCGGAAAAGAGGTTGAGCGCCGACATCCTGAACTTTGCCTCTACGACCAGCAGTGTGTCTAAGGGGGAAACCCTGCTCGACACCGCGCACAATCTTGAATCGATGGCTCCGGACATTATAGTGATACGGCATCAATCGGCGGGTGCACCGCATCTTCTCGGCCGTGAATGCAGGTCATCGATTGTAAATGCAGGGGACGGCATGCATGAGCATCCGACGCAGGCGCTGCTCGATGCCCTCACGGTCCGGACGGTAAAGGGGCGTCTTGACGGGCTGAAGATTGCGATTATCGGGGATATTTCCCATAGTCGTGTCGCCCGCTCCGACACGCTGCTGTTTCACAAGATGGGCGCCGAGGTCTGGGTTTGCGGTCCGCCAACACTGATTCCCTGGGATTTTGACAGGCTCGGGGCCAGAATAACCGGCTGCATGGATGAGGCCATTGATGGTGCCGACGTCATCATGATGCTCCGGCTGCAGCACGAGCGGCAGAACGAGGCGTTTATCCCTTCAACGCGCGAGTACTACAATTTCTACGGGCTTACCCGGGAGAGGATGCGCCGGGCGAAGAAGGACACCATCGTCATGCATCCCGGCCCGCTCAACCGCGGCGTGGAGATCGATTCCGACGTCGCGGATGCAGACTACTCTGTTATCTTGAACCAGGTTGCGAACGGCGTCGCAACCCGAATGGCTGTTCTGTACCTTCTGTCAGGTTATGCCGGCTTGAAGGTGAAGAAAACCTCCCGTTGAGCGCGCTTATGCAATTGATACTTCGTCAGGGACGGATCGTAGATCCCTCGCAAAAGCTGAACACCGTCGCCGACCTCGGCATAGAAGACGGCCGCGTGGTCGAAATCGCGCCGAAAATCGGCACAAAGGGGAAGAAGGAGATCGATGCGCGAGGCCTGCTGGTGCTGCCGGGCTTTATCGACATGCACGTTCACCTCAGAGAGCCGGGCCGCGAAGACGCCGAGACAATCGAGTCGGGCACCAACGCCGGCGCTCGCGGCGGATTCACCGGCGTGGCCTGCATGCCGAACACGCAACCGGTAAATGATTCTGAGGCCGTGACGTCATTTATTCTCGAGAGGGCACGAGAGGTTTCCAAGATCGCTGTGTACCCGGTCGGCGCAATTACCAAGGGGAGTCAGGGAAAGACTCTGGCCGAAATCGGCGAAATGCACAGGACCGGGATTGTGGCGATCAGCGACGACGGTCATCCTGTGCAGGACAGCCAGGTGATGCGGCGCGCAATGGAGTACTCCAAACTGTTCAACCTTCCCGTGATCGATCACTGCGAGGACCGGGATCTCTCGGCCGGCGGGGTGATGAACGAAGGCTACTACTCGACCGCGCTCGGGTTGAGAGGAATCAATCCGGCCGCCGAGGAAGTGCAGGTCGTGAGGGATCTCATCCTTGCGCACTACACGGGAGCGCACGTACATATCGCCCACATTTCGACAAAACGCTCGCTGGAAGCGGTCGTGAGAGCCAGGAGGCAGAAAACCTCAATCACCTGTGAAGCGACCCCGCACCACCTGCTTCTGACCGATGCCGAGGTGACATCGTACAACACCAATACGAAAATGAATCCGCCGCTCCGTTCTAGGGAAGATGTGGATGCGCTCGTGAAGGGAATCGCCTCAGGGGATATAGATGTGATTGCGTCGGATCATGCTCCGCACAACATAAATGACAAAATGCTGGAGTTTGATCGCGCGCCGTTCGGCGTCGTAGGGCTCGAGACTTCGGTCAGCCTCATCTTCGACCGCTTCGTCCGGCCCGGGATCATCAGTATAGAGAGGATGGTCCAGCTCTTCTCGACCAATCCGGCACGAATCCTGAGACTCGAACGGGGGACGCTGGCCAAGGGTGCGTGTGCCGATATCACGGTGCTGGACCCCGAGCTCGAGCACCAGATCGATTCGAAGCGCTTCCTTTCGCGCAGCCGTAACACTCCGTTCGAGGGATGGAAACTCCGCGGGGGGCCCACGATGACGATTGTCAGAGGCAAGGTGGTCTGGAATCTGTAGGCGATCTACTCCGGTTATTCGTCGGATTCTCTGGGGAGTTGCTGGATGATTTCTCCTTCTCTGCCGTAACCCTTCTCCCGGGCATACCTTTCGAGAGTTTCGCGATCGGTCTTCAGTGCGTTTATCCTTTCTATGCGCTCGTGGTTCGACCGTTCGAGACGTTCCACCCGCATGCGCTGTTCCTGCAGTTCAATTCGCGACTCGCGCAGGTCACGATAGCCCTGCGGTCCGAAGAGGCTGAAGAGCAGGATAACCAGCACCGCCACTATGCAGAGAATATAGTAGAGTTCCTTGATGTATGTGATTCGGCTTTTTGCGTAAGCCATCTTATCTTTTTGAACTTTCCGACCCCGAAGGCATAATACTAGAGACGAGTGTGATATGCAATTTCCATCAATGGCTAAATAGCAATGAATGAAATAATTGTCCTTACCACGACCGATTCCATTGAGCTGGCGCACAAAATCGCATCCGCATTGGTGGAAAAGCGCGAAGCTGCGTGCGTCAACATCATCCCCGAAATCCGTTCCGTGTACCGCTGGGAAGGGAAGATTTGTGATGAGAAGGAATTTTTGCTGGTGATCAAATCGACTGTCCAGAGATTGGAAGCAGTAAAGGATCGTGTCCGTTCGCTTCACACGTATCAGACGCCGGAAGTGATTTCGATTCCGGTTTCCGGCGGCGATCCCGCCTATCTCTCCTGGCTCCACGCGTCTGTGGAGTAGCTGCGGCGAAAACGAATCAGTTATCGGATTTTGTGAAATATCGAGGCCCCTGATCAAACTTCTCAGGTGTGAGAAGAACGCCCGAGACCCGGCTGAAGAAGATGCTGGCCATCTTCGACCTGGTGAAGAATTATGCGGATGCCGGAAAAATAACAGAGATCAGATGGAACTCGACCGATCTAGGTTCCTGGGAATCGGTGCAACCGGGCTGGCGCGTGCTGAACGGGCGAATCCGGTTCCGATTTTCTACTCCTGACCGGGCTCACCAGTACTGGGTTGCTTCGATAAAGCCGACGCCGTGGGGAGTGAGGGTTCTGCTGACCGATTTGGTCGCTCCGGTTCCCGGTGTGTTCGATATCTCGTGGAAGGAGAGTGTGCCGGAGTTCGTCGCTTCCCCGGAGTTGTGGGACACTGTGAGGCATTGGCTTGCGTCGAGATTTCCGTGTCATCGGATCGTGACTGCGGGCAAGAGATCTTGCCTGGCCCACACACTTTCGGGAAAGTTTCTCCGTGTTGTCTTTCGTCACGGTCAGGGGACGCGCTACCTGATCGCGGCCGATGAAGACGTGGGGGACGAGATCCACAAAGCATTGGGGCAGGCGCTGGTCTGGCTTTCCTGGCTTTTTGCCGGGAAGAAGCCGAACCGCCCGCCGGAGGTGGACATCCTCATTCCTGCAGGCACAGGTGCGCCGCTCGTGCACCGCAGCAGGCTCCTGAACAGCGGCAGGATCAAAGTTCATGTCTGGGAATACTCTCCTGGTTTTGAAGTCAGAAAGGCGTCGTCCCAGGATCCGCCCGTGGAAGACAGGGATTTCCGCTGGCCGGTGCTGGGGCCGTTCCGTTGGAGTCCGCAGCTCGAAAAGATTCTGAACCTGGCGCCGGCGCTCATCCGGCGCTACCCCAGGTTCCAGGATTACGATTCGCTTCGGCTTTGGGGGCTTGAATTTGCGCGGGTGATGGGCCCTGAGCGCGACCGAGTCTGTTTCGGAGTAGGAACACAGCGGACGGATCTGACGGAAGACAACTTCCCGACCCTGAGTTCGCTGGTCGATGAGATACTCTATTTCCGCAGGCCCGATAGTCCAGACATACGACATCCTTACTATAGGCTGCAGGCGGAGAGGTGGCTGGAAGCCCTTGTGCTTGAGGATGTGGCCCAACTGTTCCCCGAGATGGCGCCCGAGTCGGTCTATTCCCAGATACCGGTCTATCTCGGGAAGGATCCCTGGCGCATCGACATTCTTGGTGCCGACCGCAGCGGGACCCTGATCGTCATCGAGTTGAAGGTTGCACCGGATTCAGACCTTCCGCTGCAGGCGCTCGACTACTGGGGCCGCGTTATCCAGCACAACGACAACGGCGACTTCGAACACAGGGGATACTTCTCGGAAGTGCGGCTTAACCGGAACCGCCCGCGAATTTACCTGGTTTCGCCCGTGTTTTCTTTTCACGACACGACCGAGAACCTGCTCCGTTTCCTGGATCCTGAACTGGAGGTATGGAAGGTCTCGATCAACGAGGACTGGCGCACTGGAGTCAAAGTCGTGCGGCGGCTGCGCTACAGGTGTGGGGAACCGGGCTGATTCCTTCCATTGCAATTCCTCCCCGGGACGAGTACGCTTTACCCCACAGGCATCATCGTGGAGGTTACCTATGTTTGGCTTTGGAACAGGTGAGCTTGTCGTTATTCTGCTCATCGTAATCCTGGTTTTCGGTGTAAATAAGATTCCGCAGCTGGGTAAGGGGCTGGGGGAAGGCATCAGAAATTTCAAGTCTTCCATAAAAGCCGTTCATGAGGATCCGGAGGGAAGGAGCGAATCCAGATAGGGTGCAGGGATTGCGCCCATTCCCACCGCGACGGTCTTTTAGAGTAAAACGCGCTCGTTGCCGAGTCGACGGGTGAAGCGTTCGCGATCGAGGTACTCCAGCAACGGGATTGCGTGCTTGCGCGTTATATCAAACAGTTCCTTGAAGTCGGCGACGCCGAATTTCGCTCCGGGCTTAAATCTGCTCCTGATCTGGGATTTTATTGAATCGATAGTCGACCGGTGATAGACGATATCGTCGGCGATCTTGATCAGTATCTTTTCCTTGATCATCCAGAAAGAGATACGCCGGACTTCCTGGGGATCGGCCGGTACGGAATTCTGCAGGTCCGAAAACGAGGGGGGCTGATACCCGGCATTCCTGTAGAACTGCTCGATCAGGTCGCGAATGTGCTCCCCTTCGGCCGTCAGCTGCACTTCGCGTCCGTGGATTGACACTGCATCTTCCAGGAACGCAATCTTCTGTTTTTCCACCAGGCGATCGAGGCAATAGCGGAAGACCTCGAGCGGCAGACGGTCAAAGATCTTTTTTCGAAGCTCTTCTTTCGAAATCCCTTTCTGAAGCGGATTCTCTTTATGGAAACCTTCCACCTGCGCAAGGGTTTGTCTTTCCAGCGATTCCAGTAGGTTCGGAAGGACGAGGATGGGGGAGGGCGCCTGGATCATCGCAATCTTGCCTGATTGGGCGAGAGGTGCGCAGGCTTTCGCGAGTTCGTTTCCGGGGAGGCCTATGAACGAGTTGAGCTCTTTCATGTTCATTGCGCTCTCCGGATTCATTCCCAGCAGAATCGGGATCTTGTTCTGAAGGTTTTCCTGGTCCAATTCCCGCAAAGCCGCGAGCATCTTCAGGTCGGTGCTCTTGTGTTTTGGAGGATGCGGATGGAGTATCGTGCCGCCGCCGATCGTGATCGTCGGAGAGAACTGACGAATGATGAATGTGTCTCCGTGGAGGCAGAAGACGGGGGAATCCAGTCTCAGCTGAGCGTAACCCGTCTCTCCCGGCAGAAGAGTCTCCTGTCCAATCAATGCTACGCGTGCCAAAACTTCTATCGTGCCCTGGTGGAATCTTACTTTCACCAGGTTCTTGAGCGGCCTGGCCGACGGCAGGAGCAGCAGGTGTACGTCCAGTATCCGGGTGGAATGGAAGCTGTGAGGGACGGTGATCACCATACCTCTCTCCACCTGCGCCAAGTCTATCCCCTGCAGGTTGACGGCGGTGCGCTGTCCGGCGACCGCGCGCGCGGTCATGCTGCCATGCACCTGGATTCCCCTGATCTTTGCAGTCAATCCCCCCGGAATAAGCTCGATTTCCTGGTCCTTCTGAACCTCGCCTGAGGTCAGGGTTCCGGTGACGACCGTGCCGAAGCCGCGGATGCTGAAGGCACGGTCGATCGGCAATCTGAGGATCTTGTTCGACGGACGCGCCCGGGCGGCGAGGGAAAGATCGTGGATCGCCTTCTTGAGTCTGTCGATCCCTTCGCCGGTTTTTGAACTTACCGGGATGATTTCCGCGTTTTCGAGGAATGATCCCGCTACGGTCTCTTCTATCTCGTCGCGGACGAGCTCGATCATATCCGGCTCGACCATATCTGATTTTGTAATCGCGATGATCCCGGTATTCACCCCCAGAAGGCGGCAGATGTCGAAGTGCTCGCGGGTCTGGGGCATGATGGATTCATCGGCTGCGACAACCAGCAGGACGAAATCTATACCCCCGACTCCGGCAAGCATATTTTTCACGAATTTTTCGTGACCGGGCACGTCGACAAACCCGATCTGCACTTCTCCGAGATCGAGGTGGGCGAATCCCAGATCGATGGTTATGCCGCGCTGTTGTTCTTCCTTGAGTCGGTCGGGATCGACTCCGGTCAGGGCGCGCACCAGCGCACTCTTGCCGTGGTCGATATGTCCGGCGGTCCCCACAATCACATGCTTCATATGTCACCCGGAATACAGGATATAGAAGTCAGAGCCTGGAATCCTCATTATTAGCAGATTTCATCCCCTTTCTGTATTCTGAAATCTGTATTCTGCCTTCTGCATTGTCAAAAATGCGGGTATTATAAACTCTGAATTGATAAAGGGACAGGAATGCTCGATAACCTATCGAACAAGCTGCAGAAGATACTTCGGAATTTGACCGGGCAGGGGAGAGTTTCGGAACGTCATATTGAAGAGACCGCGCGCGAAATCAGGAACGCGCTCCTGGATGCCGATGTACATTTCAAGATCGCCCGGGATTTTGTCGAACGGGTGAAGGACAAGGCGCTGGGTCAGGAGGTGATGGAATCGCTCACTCCTGGACAGCAGGTGATCAGGGTGGTCCGCGATGAGCTGATCAATCTTCTTGGGGGTGCCCAGGCTGAGCTGCAGTATGGGAAGCACCCCCCCAGTGTTTTTCTGATGGTCGGGCTTCAGGGATCGGGGAAAACGACGTCAACGGCCAAGCTAGGCTACTGGCTGTCGAAGAACAACCACACCCCTCTTCTGCTGTCGGTGGACGTCTACCGGCCTGCGGCGGTTGAGCAGTTGCGTGTTCTGTGCGAAAACAGCGGTCTGAGGTATTTTGATTCGCCCGGCGAGCGGGATCCGGTCGTGCGATCTGAGCAGGGGCTCAGGCAGGCCCGCAACAGCGGCTACGACGTGGTTTTGATCGATACGGCGGGGCGCCTTCACATTGACGATGAGATGATGCTCGAGCTTGAGAACATCCGGAAAGCGACGTCGCCTGTCGAAATCCTGCTGGTTGCGGACGCCATGACCGGTCAGGATGCGGTAAAGAGCGCCAGGGAATTCCACGACCGACTGGGGCTGACGGGAGTAGTTTTGACCAAGATGGATGGAGACGCCCGCGGAGGCGCGGCTCTTTCCATCAAGAGCGTCACGGGCCGGCCGATTAAGTTTGTCGGCGTCGGAGAGAAAGTGGAGGCACTGGAGCCTTTCTTCCCGGACCGCCTTGCCGGCCGGATCCTTGGGATGGGTGATGTGCTGTCTCTCATCGAAAGAGCCGAAGACGCGGTCGACAGGGAGCAGGCTGCTGAACTGGCCGAAAAGATCAGGAAGGACGAATTCACGCTCGATGATTTCCGTGACCAGCTGAAGCAGATCCGCAAGATGGGTCCACTTGAGCAGATCCTGGGTATGCTTCCCAACCTCGGGCCGATGCGTGGGATGAATCAGCTGAAGGTGGACGAGAAAGAACTTATCCATATTGAAGCAATAATAAACTCGATGACACCCGCGGAACGGAGAAATCATCAGATCCTTACCGGGAGCCGTAGAAAGCGTATTGCTCGAGGGAGTGGCCGTCCGGTGGCGGAGATCAATCAACTGCTTAAGCAGTATGTGGAAGCAAAAAAGATGATGCGGAGCCTGAGTCGTGGCATAATGCCCCGTTTTATGAAAGGAATGAGGATGCCGCCGATGTAGGAAGGCCTTTGGCGGCAGAGTTGCTTTTATACCGATAGTTGAATCCGGTTTCGTTATATGCCAGAATTGTCACTATTTAGGTCTCTTACTTTTGAGGAGGACTTTTGCTAAGGATACGTTTGACGCGCATGGGGGCTAAAAAGAAGCCCTTCTATAGAGTAGTTGTAATGGAGCAGAGGCAGACTCGGGACGGGAGTTTTCTTGAAATCGTCGGGCGGTATAACCCGACGACTAATCCACCCCTTATCGAGCTGAACATGGACAGAGTTCGTCACTGGCTGGCATGCGGCGCGCAACCTTCAGAGACAGTGCACTCCCTGATGAAGAAAGCCGCTCCCCCTTCGCCTGCAGCTGCCGGCTGACATCACCCCTTCTTGTGTCCGGATGTGCTCCCGAGTAAGTGGATTAGCGTAGTCTCGGAGGAGAGGCGGATATGAAAGATCTGGTAGAAATGATTGCTAAAGCGCTTGTGGATAATCCCGAGCAGGTACTGGTAACTGAAGTTGAAGGAGAGCAAACCACCGTGCTGGAACTCCGAGTGGCTCCCAGCGACCTTGGCAAGGTTATCGGCAAGCAGGGTCGGACTGCCCGTTGCATCCGAACTCTTCTCGGGGCGGCCGGCATGAAGTTGAAGAAGCGGTTCGTGCTGGAAATTCTGGAATAAGTGGATCCGGAACCACAGCCGTACATCGCCATTGCCCGAATCGCCAGGACCCGGGGAAACAGGGGCGAAGTCCTGGTCGACCTCTACACGGACTTTCCTGATCGTTTCGACAAGCTGGAGGAGGTCTGGCTCGAGTCTGCCGCCGGCCGTCAGACGGCTGTCATCGAAGAAACGTGGGAGCACAAAGGCCGCAGAATACTGAAATTCAAAGGTATAGATGACATCGGCTCCGCCGAGCGCCTGGTGGGGTGCTGGGTCCAGGTGCCGGAAGATCAGGCGGTAAAACTCCCCGAGGGGATGTATTTCGACCATGATCTTATCGGGTGTTCTGTGGAGAATCTTCAGGGTGAGTTCGTCGGCACGGTGGCCGAGATTCTGAGGATCGCCGAGAACAGCCAGCTTGTGGTCAGAGATCGCGGCCGGGAACACCTGATTCCTCTGGTGCGGAGCATTTGCGTCCGGATCGAGATTACGGCGAAAAGGATCGTTATAGATCCTCCCGAAGGATTGATGGACCTGGGCAAATGAGGTTTGATATTATAACGATTTTTCCCGAGCTGTTCAGCGGGGTATTGGAGTGCGGGATAATCCGCCGTACCTTGCAGTCGGGAATGGCAGAGATACGGGTTGTGAACCTGCGCGATTTTACACGCGACAGGCATCGGTCGGTCGACGACCGTCCGTACGGCGGCGGTGAAGGCATGGTGTTTATGCCGGGGCCGCTGTTTGAGGCTGTAGAGTTTTGCCGCGGCCGGGAAGAAGAGTTTGACGGCCAGGTCGTCCTTCTCACCCCTCAGGGGGAGGTATGGTCGCAGAATTTAGCTGCCGAATTCGTTACTATTCCGCATCTAATTATGATCTGCGGCCGATACGAAGGAGTGGACCAGCGGGTGATAGATAACCTCGTGGACAGGGAGATCTCGATTGGAGATTTCGTCCTGACCGGGGGGGAGATTCCGGCGATGGTAGTCCTTGACTCCGTTGTGCGGCTGATCCCGGGGGCGTTAGGGCACCCGGACTCTGCCGTCAACGAGAGTTTTTCCACAGGAATGCTGGACTACCCACAGTATACGCGCCCTGCGCAGTATCGGGGCCAGGCTGTACCGGATGTGCTTCTCTCCGGGAACCACGCGAAGATAGAGAAATGGCGTAAAGAACAGGCTCTGGAGAAGACCAAACGGGCCCGGCCGGAGCTGGTGGATAAGAAGTCAGCCCAAAACTAAGGAGTTTTAGTCATGAGTTTGTTACGGGCAGTCGAGAAATCTCAAATTCGGACCGATCTTCCCCGCTTTCGTCCAGGAGACACGGTACGGGTTCACGTAAAAATCAAAGAAGGTGACAAATACCGCATACAGATTTTTGAAGGTGTCGTAATAGTACACAAGCACAACGGTATTTCGTCGACGTTTACCGTACGGAAAGTCTCGTCCGGATATGGTATCGAGCGAATTTTTCCGGTGCACTCACCCATAATTGAGAAGCTCGAGGTGGTCAAGAGCGGGAAAGTGCGCCGTGCGCGGTTGTATTTCCTTAGAGGACGCCGGGGCAAGGCTGCCAGATTGAAAGAAGCCGGTAGAACAGGGCGCGCTTCCGAGGGTGCCTCCAGGGCCTAGCGGAAAATGCCTGAAGAGGCTCGATTGCCCTATCGGCGGACTTTGAGAACTGGTTTGTCAAGACTGCAGGAGGATTATGGTCGCCGCTGATAGCAAGGCAAAGTTTCTTCACGACGCCGAAAGATACGTGCTCCATGGCAAGGTTCAACAGGCTATCGGTGAGTATCTCAAAATAATCAGGTTCGATCCCAACGACGTACTGATTCTGAACACGATAGGGGACCTCTACCTGCGCCAGGGGAACAGGACCGAAGCCAACAGGTACTTTTCCCAGGTTGCCGATACGTATGTCCGCAACAATTTCTTTCTTAAGGCGATCGCCGTCTACAAGAAGATCCTGAGCGCCGATCCGAACAACCTCGAAATCAACGGGACGATGGCCTCGCTCTATGCCAAGCAGGGCCTGAGCATTGATGCCCGCAACCAGTATCTCAGGGTGGCCGGCTTGCTGGAGAAGGAGGGGCAGGCAAGGGAGTCATTGGAGTTTTACGAAAAGGTTGTCGAACTGGACCCGTCCAATTCGGAGGTCCAGCGTAAACTCGCCCAGATGTATCATTTGGATGGCTCAGCTGACAAGGCCCGGATCCACTGGGCAGGCGCCGCCCGGGCGCTTGCGAAGGCCGGGAACTCCGCCGAAGCCATTGACTGCTATGGTCGGGCGCTGGAGATCGACCCGCTCGATACGGGCGTGATGCGGGGGTTCCTTGACTGCTGCATCAAATCCGGTAACGTTGTTCCGGCCATCGAGCGGCTAACCAGACTTGTTGAAGACGCGCCTGAAAATGTTGACCTGCGTGAGATGCTGGGGCAGGCCTATCTGGCAAGCGCCGCCCCGGACGAGGCTGTCAAGGCTTTCCAGACGGTTGTTTCAATAGACGAGACTCGCTACGAAAACCTCCTTCAGGCGGCGGAGTATCTCATAAACAGAGGCGAATTCGACAAAGCTGTCGCGTCGCTCGACAGCATTACCCCGATCCTCATCACCCACCGCGAAACGGAGCGGGCGGCGCAGCTGTACGAATTGATACTGCAGCACTCGCCCGACCACGTTCTGTCTATGGTGAAACTCGCGTCCATTCATTCGGCTACCGGTGACCGGGCGCGGTATCTCGAGATGCTTGACGGTATCGCTGATCACCACATCGGCGAGAAGAAGTGGATCGAGGCTATCGAGTACCTGGAGAAGATCCTCAGATCAAATCCGGAAAGCGAAAAACACAAGAAACTGCATCGCCAGGCCTACTCAGAGGCCTATCCGGACGTCCCGTACGTCTCGCCGGCTGACCAGCCCGAGTCGAACGCCGGGCCCGATCTCCCGGAAGCGGCTGAACCTGAAAAGGAAGGGTCTTCCTCGATCGTCGAAATCGACCTGCTGATGAACTACGGCATGAGGGAGAAGGCCCTGAGTCTGCTTCTCAACCTCGAGACCTGTGATCCTACGGACAAAGAAGTACGGGTGCGACTCCTGTCCATCTATCGGGCTGAGAAGAAGACTGCCGAGGCCGCCGAGCAGTGCCTGCTGCTGGCCGCTCTGTCCCGCAATTCGAGAAACGAAGAAGCGGCGCAGAACTACCTTGCTGAGGCAAAGCAGCTGGACCCCGATCTGGTAGAGCTCGAACGGGATCTCGAGGCGTTCGCCCGCAGGCATGGAATCGAGATGGACAGTCCTGCAGAGGCCGCAGGCCAGGCGACCGCCCCTGAATCCGAGGTGGACCTGTCCTCCGACCTGCTCGACATCTTCTTCTCAGGTGAAGGAGAGGAACTTGAGGGTGATGATCCGGCCGCGGCTGAAGCACAGGAGCTCATAGCCGAAAGCTATGGGCAGGAAATGCCGTCGGCTCCTGTGAAGCCGATGCAGGAGCAGTTGCAGGAAGTCGACTTTTACATCCGGCTCGGCTTCCGCGACGAAGCACTTGCCAAACTCAACGAGATTGCCAGAACCTGTCCGAACGATCCTCAACTGCAGTCGCGTTTTGAGAAACTGGGAGAGGGCGCGCCGTCCAACGTCCAGGCGCCGGTGGCAGCCGCTATCGTCGAGCAGGAAGTCGAAAACGCACCTGACGTTGACGGCTTTGAAATATTCAGTGATGGGGATATAAAGAGCACACTCGACCAGCTTGTCGAGACGACGACCTCTGAAGGCGGCGAACTCACAGGTTTTGAATTTCCGCAGGAGGAGCTTGCGAAGGCCGCCGAAATACTCGAGGACTTCCAGGAACCTGTTTTGGAAACTCCCGCTCCGGCAGGTAACGGAGCTGCCGGTTTCGCGACCAACGAGATGTTCGCTGATCTGATGGCCGAAGTCGGTGCTCTCGACGAGAAGGATGCGACCAAGGATTCTTTTGAAGATCATTTCAGCCTTGGAACCGCCTACCGGGAAATGGAACTGATCGAGGAGGCCATCCGGGAATTCCAGCTGGCGCTGAAAGTCGCTGATTTGACGAAAGATGCAAGAAAAGTGATCCAGTGCTGCGGGATGTTGAGCACGTGTTATCTGAAAAAGGGCATGCCGGCATCGGCACTCCGCTGGTGCCAGACCGGATTGAATGTCCAGGATATTTCTTCACACGAAGCCCTGGCTCTCCGTTATGATATGGGCGTTGCCCATTCAATGTCCGGAAGCAGCGAGCGCGCACTCGAGTGTTTTGATGAGATCTTCGGCCTTGATCCATCTTACCGGGACGTGGCTCAGAGAATCGACGAACTGAAGGCCAGAGGAGTTGCCGGGTCACAGTTCCCGGTCCCGAGTTAATCAAAAACCGGGAACAGGGGGACTCGAAACTCGAAAGAACTGCATGCTCCCCAGGATTGTAATAACTCAGCCGGCAAGCTTTAAACCCGGGGGAGACAGGGAGCACGTGTCGATAATCTCCGATTTGCGGCGAACTCTTTCTATTGTGTACTGGACCGGAATCGGCGCCCTTCTGCTTTGGCTCCCCTGGTCCGGTTTCTGGGAAGACAACTACCTCATTTACTTGTATCCGCAGTTCCGCCCCCTGGTGGCAAATGCGTTCTTCAAGGGTTTCGTTCTGGGACTGGGGATAGTGAACATCCTGATAGGATTGAACGAGATTGCCCACAGGAAGGATCATCCGCAGAAGAAGGTCAATTTCCGCTAAGCGCCCTCTCCTTTACTACATCACGGGGCGAAATCAACTCGCCGGCAGATCTCTGATCTCCTGCATCCGCCGAAACATTGATAAGGTGGACTTTATCCAGATCAGGGAAAAGGATCTTGATGACAGGGCCCTGTACGAGCTCGTCAGCAGGGCGGTGTCGATGGCGCGCGGCAAAGGGTGCCGCATACTGGTGAACGGCAGAGCGGACATAGCTCTGGCTGCCGGTGCGCACGGTGTGCACCTCCCATCGACAGGTCTGACGGTGCGCGACCTCAGGCGATGGCTTCCCAACGACTTCCTCGTCGGGGCTTCGGTTCATACCGTAGGCGAGATACGTCGCGTCTCTGCCGAAGGGGTTGACTACGTGCTCATGGGACACGTGTTTGCAACGAAGTCCAAGGAAGGTTATGGCTGGCCGGTGGGGTTGTCCGGGCTGAGGAGAGCGTGTGCCGTTTCGCCTGTGCCGGTCTTCGGGCTCGGCGGCATTACGCCCGATCGTATCCAGGCCATTATCGATGCAGGCGCCGTGGGCGTCGCCGCCATAACGATGTTTCAGTCACCTGACGCCGGCCGCCTCTGACGGCTTCACTGGTACGACTTGAGCCGATACCGGGACGGGGTCAAAAACTGATGTCTGCTTCCGGGCGCTCCGCGTCGAGGTAAGTGATTGCGACGCGGCCGCCGCAAAAGCGGAGCAGGAGTTCCTTCAGTTCTTCAGAAGCCTTCTCGAGTTCTTCCCGACTGATAACTGAAAGCATCCCATCCACGTTTATCTCCAGATTTCCTGTTTCTGGTGTCAGTTTCGAGAAATCCGCATTTCTCCAGTTCCAGCGGCGGCACATCACCCGGCCGCTCTTCCGGTTGACGTAGATGACTTCTCCCTGATTGGGATGCTCTATCTCTTCCGGATTGAATATCGGGGCAAACGTCTCCTCCGAAGTCGCCAGCCCGAGAGTGGCGTCCTCTTCGATGCTGTCCATGTCATCTCCTCCGCACGGAATGACATGTCTGAGGCTGACTATGTTGAAGGCATCCACGGCGGGAGAGATGGATCGCACCGGCTTACCCGCCTTGACCTGCTTCGCCAGAAACAGAATCGAAGGGGTGAACTTATTTGGATTGGAGCCGAAGCGTCGATAGGCTTCTTTCCACGCGAGCAGCCGTGGATGTGTTGCCGGATCGATTGAGGGGTCGGCCCTCATCTGCTCCTGCTGTTCTTTCAGCAGTCTCTCCAAGTCAGGGCTGGTCCTGCTGTTGTCAATACCCGCCGCCGTTACTATTCCCCGACAGAACTGGGGAAAGAGCCTAAAAACCCCTTCTTCCACCCTAAACCGCATTGTCCGCCTCCTGCTGTTTCTAACAAATCCTCGGCAGCTGTTCGCCGCTGAGCATATCCACCACTCGACTTGCTCCTATTCTGCTGCGCATCGTGACCAGGCCCGGCGACCCTTCTTTGACTCTTCCGATGACCGCCGCCTCCGCCGCAACCGGATGCGTGCGCATTCTCCCGAGCGCTCTTTCCGTCTCAGCAGCCGGAACGAACGTTATGTACCGGCCCTCGTTGGCCACATAGAGAGGATCAAAACCCAGAATCTCGCATGCGCCCCTTACGTTTTCCGTTAGCGGGATTGCAGCTTCCTCGATTTCCAGATGAAGCCGTGATGCCTCGGCTATCTCGACCAGCGCGCTGGCCAGCCCTCCACGCGTCAGATCGCGCATGCAATGCACTTCGGTTCCGGCCGCAAGTACATCCATTACGACCGCCGCCAGCGGCGCGCAGTCGCTCATGATGGTACTCTCGAATTCAAGCCCTTCCCGCATCGCCATGATAGCGATTCCGTGGCGGCCTATGTCGCCGCTCAGGACTATGACGTCTCCGGGTGCCACCCTGCCTGGTGCAATGGGATTAGCCGAATTGACCACTCCGACCCCCGCGGTATTGATAAAGATTCCGTCTCCTTTGCCCCTGTCGACGACTTTTGTATCTCCGGTGACAAGCTGAACGCCCGCTTCCGCGGCGGCTTTGGACATCGACTGCACAACTTTCCACAGTGTGTCCATTGGAAGGCCCTCTTCCAGGATGAAACCGACGCTCAGATAAAGAGGCTGTGCGCCGCACATCGCAAGGTCGTTGACAGTACCGTTTACCGCCAGGGCGCCGATGTCGCCTCCCGGGAAGAAAAGCGGACGGACCACATATGAATCCGTGGTGAACGCAAGCTTCTGCGAGGGAAGGTCGAACGTTGCTCCGTCATGGCGTGAGGCGAGCATTGAATTGCTGAAGGCCGGCATGAACATTCTTTCGATCAGCTGCTGTGTCAGCTTGCCTCCTCCTCCGTGTGCCAGCAACACGTTCGGATATTGTTCGATCGGGATAGGACAGATGAATCCTGCGCTTTTCGATTCCATGGCGATTCCGTATCAGTTGTTTCTTCTTCTGTAGTGGTAATAGGCTGCGCACGCCCCTTCGGAAGAGACCATCGTCGCTCCCAGGGGGTGTTCGGGAGTGCACCGCGTCCCGAATGCAGAACACTCGTGAGGCTTTTTGAGCCCCTGCAGTATGAGTCCGGAGATGCACTCAGCCGGCTCGTCGATCGTCCGTCCGGCCACGCCGAAGCGCAATTCCGCGTCGAACTCTGCATAAGCTTCCTGCAGCCCGAGTCCGCTTTGCGGTATTTCCCCGACACCGCGCCATTTACGCGGCACTACTCGAAAGATCTCGCTGATGATTTTCCTGGCCGGCAGATTCCCCTCTTTCCGCACCGAACGCGAATACTGGTTCTCTACCTTTGCACGTCCCTCCTCGAGCTGGCGCACACACATGTAGATCCCCTGCAGGATGTCCAGGGGCTCAAACCCTGTCACTACGATAGGGACTTTGTACTTGTCCGCAATGGGCTCGTACTCGACATATCCCATCACTGCACAGACATGCCCGGCGGCCAGAAACCCCTGAACCTTCGTATCGGGGAAGGAGAGAATCGCCTCCATCGCGGGGGGCACGAGAACGTGGGAGACAAGGATGGAGAAGTTTCTTATGCCCTGCCGCTTCGCCTGATAGACGGCCATAGCATTTGCCGGGGCTGTCGTTTCGAACCCCACCGCGAAAAAGACTACCTCGCGCTCGGGATTCTCGGTTGCGATCTTGAGTGCATCCAGAGGTGAGTAGAGGATGCGGACATCGCCTCCGGCGGCTTTGACCGAGAGCAGATCCTTTGATTCTCCCGGCACCCGCAGCATGTCACCGAAGGAACAGAAGATGACGTTCTGCATTGATGCAAGCTCGATCGCCTTTTCGATCAGTTCGAGCGGGGTGACGCAGACCGGGCAGCCCGGACCGTGAACCAGTGTGACGGCCGAAGGGAGGAGTTCGTCGATGCCGAACTTGACAATCGAGTGGGTCTGGCCGCCGCACACCTCCATGATCGTCCATGGCCTCGTTACGATGCGGCTGAGCGCCCTGGAATACAGCTGCGCAGTCCGCTCGTCGCGGTATTCGTCGATGAATTTCACTGGGTGCCCCCCTCTTCTAGTTCCGCAAGTTCGCCCATCTGGCGCAGGTATTCAAAAACCTGCATCGCTTCGGCCTCATCTATGATGCTGATCGCGAATCCGACATGAACAAGAACGTAGTCATCAACCTTGGCTTCCGGAACATAGGCGAGATTGATGTTCTTGATGATTCCGCCGAAACTCACCCTGCCGCTGCGAAAGAGCGGATCGGAACCTTCAATGCTCAGGATCTTCCCTGGAACAGCCAGGCACATTTTTGACTCCCTTGTTTTGCGGGCCTGATCCGGCAAGCCGGCGTGAGGCCGCGATTACCTGTCCCAAAGCGATGCCGCCATCGTTGGGCGGAATCCTCTGGTGCCAGTAAGGTCGGAATCCCTGCTGCTGCAGCCTCTCGACCGCCCGTTGCAGGAGAAACTTATTTTGAAAGCACCCTCCGGTCATTACCACTCGCCGCTGTCCGACAAGTTGCGCAACCTGCACGATTGCCTCTACAAGCGCATTGTGGAACTTTCTGGAGATGACCGCCAGACGAGTTCCGGAGCGCACGTCCTGAATGATAGCGCATATCGCCGGTTCCCAGTCCACAATCATCGGCGCGTCTCCCGTGCTGCCGTCGACTACAACCGGATAGCTGTCGGCTGTCGTCTCCGATCCGGCTGCGAACTCGAGCTCCATGGCGGCCTGTCCTTCAAACCGCATGATCTGTTTCAGACCGGCAATGGAGGCCACCGCATCAAAGAGGCGTCCCGCGCTTGTCGTCCATGGTGAATGGATCCCTCTTTCAAGCATCTGGAGGAGAACGGAGAGCTCATTGACGGTGAACGCCTGAATTGTAGCCAGGTCCCGCTGTTCGGACAGTCGTTCCCCGAAAATCTCGTACAGCAGGCCCAGGGCCGTGCGCCGCGGCTCCTTTATCGCGGCGGCGCTTCCCGGGAGCCTGAATCTGCGGAACGATGCGGTGCGGGTGAATGACCGTTCATCGGTCACGATGAACTCTCCCCCCCAGATGGTTCCGTCCGGGCCGTAGCCGGTTCCGTCCCAGGACACGCCAAGGACGCTCCCGTCAATTTCGTTTTCAGCCATGCACGAAGCGACGTGCGCATAATGATGCTGAACGGCAATGACCGGAACGCCGCAGTCCCGCGCGAACTTCGTCGACACATAGTCCGGGTGCATATCTGCGGCGATTTGAGCAGGCTCGATCCGGTAGAGCTGCTTGAAACTGCCGATGACATGCCGAAAAGCCTCCGTCGCCTCGGCGTTTTCAAGATCTCCAATGTGCTGGCTGATGAAAACGTTCTTTTCAACGGAAAGCGCAACGGTATTCTTGAGGTGTCCGCCGACTGCCAGAATGCCCGGGACGAGAGTCTTGCAGCGTACCGGGAGCGGTGCGTAGCCGCGCGCCCTGCGCAGAACCATCTCACGTTCCATGACAATCCTGACTATGGAGTCGTCCATGTGCCGGACTATGGGCCGGTTGTGGACGAGGAAGATGTCGGCGACTCCGGCCAGGCGTGTCAATGCTTCGCCTTCATCCGTACAGATCGGCTCGTCCGACAGATTCCCGCTCGTGGCGATTACCGGGAACTGCAGTTCTCTCATCAGGAGATGATGCAGCGGAGTGTACGGGAGCATTACTCCAAGATACGGGTTTCCGGGCGCAACTGCTGGCGCCAGCGCGCTGCGAGAGTTACTGCGTTCAAGCAGCACGATCGGAGATTCGGTCGAGTGCAGAAGACGGGCCTCGAGCCGGGAGACGGCACACTCGTCGCGAATGTGATCGAGCGAGGGGAACATGAGTGCGAAAGGCTTTTCTTCACGGTGCTTTCTGGCGCGCAGCGTCTGTACCGCGTCCTCATTCCGGGCGTCGGCAATGAGATGAAAGCCGCCCAGTCCTTTCACTGCGGCAATCAGGCCCCGCCTGATTGCATCCGCCGTTTCGAGCAGCGCCTCATGCCGCCGCGAGAGCACGTCGCCCGCCGCATTCCACAACTCCAGCGCGGGGCCGCACTCCGGGCAGGCATTAGGCTGGGCATGGAAGCGTCGGTCTTCCGGATCCTCATATTCCCTGCGGCATTCCCGACACATCTCAAAGACTTTCATCGATGTATTCGGCCGGTCATAGGGGAGCGATTCTATGATGGTATAACGCGGCCCGCAGTGGGTGCAGTTGGTGAAAGGGTAAAGATGGCGGCGGTTCCCGGGATCCAGTACTTCCGAAAGACATTGATCGCAGGTGGCGATGTCCGGGAGGATGGTTGCGCTTGTGGTCCCAGCCTGCTCGCTCTCCCTTATCTGGAACGCCGAGTAAAAGGCGGGATCGAGATAGGAAAACTCCAGGCTCTGAATGAACGAAGACGCGGGCTTCTCGTCCTGCAGCCGCAGCAGAAAAGACTCGAGCCTCGGCCGGTTACCCTCGACCTCGATGAATACCCCTTCGGGCGAGTTGAGCACCCATCCCATGAGCTCGAGTTCCGATGCCAGCCGGTACACGAAGGGCCTGAATCCGACCCCCTGCACGGCGCCCCGGACCGATATGTGCATGCGCTGAATCAGACTTCCTTTTTCCTGAGCCAATTACACCATTCCGGAATACCTGCCCCGGTGAAGCAGGAGATCTCGAAGATCCGGAGCGAGGGATTGATCTGCAGAGCGTTATTCCTGAGGCGGTTCAGATCACAGTTGACGTAGGGGATGAGATCGGTCTTGTTGATCAGCAGAACCGAGGAATTGAGGAACATGGCCGGATATTTCAGAGGCTTGTCGTCCCCTTCGGTCGTACTCAACACCACGACCTTCAGGGCTTCTCCCAAATCGTAGTTTGCAGGGCAGACGAGGTTGCCGACGTTTTCGATAAAAAGGATATCAAGCTCCTTCAGGTCGAGATTGCCGACGGCATCCTGTACGAGCGTTGCCTCGAGGTGGCATCCGCCCGAGGTGACAATCTGGATCACCGGAACTCCGTAGCGGGCGACTCGCTGGGCGTCGAGGTCGGTCTGAACATCACCTTCAACTACCGCGATATTGAGTTCGTCCCGCAGTTCCTGAAAGGTCTTCTCGAGAATACTGGTCTTGCCCGCTCCGGGAGAGCTTACAAGATTCAGGACAAAAATGCCGTGTTCCTGGAAGATCTGCCGGTTGCGGGCGGCTATCTGCTCGTTTTTCTCCAGGACCTTGCGTTCTATCGTTATTACGCTCATATCTGTTCGCCACTTTCGTCAGCAAGTTCTATCTCGACTATCTCCAGTTCTCTCCCGGAAACCACTTCGATGCTGTTGCCGCCGCATGCGGGGCAGGAAAACGCGAAATCGTCCGTCGCGAAAGCATTGCCGCACTCCCTGCATTTCGACGTCACGGGGACGTCTTCGATGTCGAGTCCGGCGCGATTCATATCCGTATCGCCGATCATCACGCCAAAGCAGAAGTCGAGCGATTCGGCGACCACTCCCGAAAGCTTCCCTACCCGCAGCTTGATCCGTCGGACCGCTGCCGTCTGTCCTTCCGGGACCGATTGCCGGACGATCTGCAGAATGTTTTCCGCAATTCCCAATTCGTGCATATCAGCAAATGCAAGCTTACCACAAAGCGTGTTCCAAGTCGGCGGCAGAGCGCGCACCTAAACCGGAAGCTCGGCGAGGCTTCTGATCCGGACGGTTCTTGTCCACTCCCGGCGCGTGTCGCGCCTGTCCAGCAGGATGGGGAGCATCCCGGCCCGCTCCGCCCCGTTTACATCTTCGCTGACTGAGTCGCCTACGTGCATTGCTTCGTCAGGGGCTGCCTGCATGTCTTCGAGAGCCTTTCTGAAAATCTGCAGGTCGGGTTTGGAAGCTCCCGTTTCCCACGAGAGAGTTATCCTATCGAAGAAACCGCCGACCCCGAGTTCCGCCAGTACCGTCACGAGCCTGGAATCGAAATTGGAGATAATTCCGAGCCTGAACCTCCCGGCGCGAAGTCTCTCCAGTTCAGGTTTAACATCGGGGTAAAGGAGCCAGGCGCCGGCGCTTCCGAAGAACTCATACAGTTCGTCGAAGTAGGGTTTTATGCGGCTGTCGGGGATCAGGCCGGCGGCTGTTTCCCTGACGAGTTCGAACCACCACCATCGTTCTGCGCCGGCTTGGGCGTCCTTCGGGAGAGGTGCTGCGGATCTTCTGGCGAAAGCGTTTCTGAAGCGATCGTCCAGTTCCTCCGGCTCGACCGGGGTCCCATGGTGTCGCGCTATCCGGCTGTAGACCTGGCCCACGCTGCCGCGCACGCGTATGAGCGTACCGACTGCGTCGAAAAAGATGGTCGTGATTCTGTCCATGTCAGCAAGAACTCCTTTCGACAGATGATAATCTTATACCCGGAGGGTTCCCTATGATAACGACACCAAAACTCACGCTCAGCGATGCAAGAATAATTCTCGAAGGCGCGGAAGCCAAGGCGAAGGAAATTGGAGTGGATATGGATATCGCGGTTGTGGATGACGGAGGGCACCTGCTTGCTTTCATTCGCATGGATGGAGCGCGCCTCACCAGCATTGACGTGGCGATAAACAAGGCGTTCACCGCGGCCTGTGCCCGCAGGGGCACCCATGAGTATGCCATGATCGCCGGGGCGGGGGGGCCGGCTTTCGGGATGCATGCTTCTAACCAGGGACGGTTCATGATTGTCGGAGGCGGTCTTCCCATCTTCATAAACAATGCGATTGCCGGCGGCGTCGGTGCCAGTTCAGGCTCGCCCGAACAGGACCGCCAGGTGTCCCAGGCGGGCATTGACCATCTGCTGGATTCACTCAAATGAAAGTTCCATCCCCCCCCAACCGCTTCAAGGCCCCACTAAAATTATGGTTGCCCGCGCCGGCACCAAAGTGCTAGGATCCCCCCCATGTTTAACGAGTGTCGAGTCATAATCGCCCGATTGTCTTATCCTGAAGTCGCCCTGGCGGCTTGCGTCCCCCCTCATTTTGCGTCTCTTTGAGCCGAGGCTCCAATTCTTTTGCCGGAAGAGATTCTCTAGTTACTGGAGAGTGTTATGCCGAAAAAGCTATTCAGCCATGGTCGAAGATATCTGGGTATTCTTCGTTTCTTTGTCGTAATTATTGGTTTTGTATTCGCCGTTCATATCACCCACCGGGAGTGTGCCCGGGTTAATCCCTCGCCGATCAGAGAGGCATCTCCTGTCCCGGATGCAGTCGAACCTCAACCGGCGGGGAATTCGGAAGAAGTATTTCAGGCGACCGCCTACTGCATCTCGGGCATCACCAAATCGGGTGTCCCGACCACTCCGGGTATCATTGCAGCCGATCCTGAGGTGATCCCTCTCGGTTCGATGATCTATGTCGAGTCGCCCCTGATGGGCGGGTTTTATCAGGTGATGGATACCGGGAAAGCGATCAAGGGGAAGATCATTGACATATTCATACCCAGTTACGAGGCCTGCATCAACTTTGGAAGGAGAATGGTGAAGGTCAGAGTACTCAGGTATGGATTCGAGGAGAACGAGAAGAAGGAGGTTCGAGAACCGACCGAATAACTGCCTGTGCCCCTTTTTGTTTGCGGCAGCCGAAAAGGCTGCCGCGTTCCTGTAAGGCCCGCCCGAAGATTTATTTGAATATGAAACATCCGGAGGATAACTTTATCGAAATAGAAGCGGGTCGGAAGTGCCAATTCCGGGACTTCTATGGACGCATGAAAGGGAGAAGGAAAATATGAGAATCAAGCCCCCTCTGCTGTTTGCGGTGTTTGCCCTGCAAGTCCTGATTACGGCAGCCTGGGCAGATCAGATTGTCCTGAGAGACGGGACCGTATACTCAGGCAAGTTCATCCGCGGGGACTCAAGGAGCGTGGATTTCCAGGTGCTCGGCCGGGTGGAGAAGTTTCCACTTGCCGACGTCTCGCGGATCGAGTTCAAAGAACCGGAGTTGCAGCCTTCTGCCGCCACCCGGGCAACTCCTGCCGCGCCGGCTCAGCTTTCTTCTCCGCCTCCCGAACTGGAGCCCTATGAAGAGCCCGTGGCTGCATTGAACGAACCGCCGCCTCCTCCGCTGGCCCGCGGTACCGCCGTCACTCTGCCGGTTGGAACTCCCGTTACGATCCGGACGACCACGGAAATCGACACGGACCGCAACAGGGTGGGAGATGTCTTCGATGCCATTCTTGACGAGCCGCTGGTATGGGGGAACCGTACTGTCGTACCCCGGGGGGCAACTGTCAAAGGGCGTATTGCATATGCGCAGGAATCAGGAAAACTGAGCGGGCAGTCTCAGCTGGTGCTGGAACTCACCGAACTGATAGCTGAAGGGAAGTCCTTCATGTTGCGGACATCCGATTACAGCGAAGTAGGTTCGAGCCGTGGCAGGCGTACGGCTGCGACCGTAGGAGGAACCGCCGCGCTCGGCGCCATTATCGGAGCAATTGCCGGCGGAGGCACCGGGGCAGCGGTAGGGGCTGCATCGGGTGCCGCAGTCGGCACGGGTGTCCAGGTAATGACAAAGGGGCAGGTCCTGAGAATACCTGCAGAGACAATACTGGAGTTCAGATTGCAGGCTCCGCTGAACATGAATGTTCCATAGCCCTCGTGCGCAGAGGAGATGAAGTGATCAGTGATCATTGACACCATCAGGGCCCGGCAATCCTTCGCAGCACTGGCAGCGCTTGACGAAGAGGCGTTCCCGCTGGACAGAGCCGCACTCGTTATCGCCTCTGAAGAATACCCGGAACTCGATGTTGCGTCCTACCTTCGACGAATCGACACCTTCGCCGCCCGTGCAGAAGTGCTGGTCGGGTTCGACCGGTCGCCCATCAACTACATCGAGAGCATCAACGAGGTGCTTTTCGTCCAGGAAGGACTCAGGGGAAACAGCGAGGATTACTACGATCCCCG
Source organism: Acidobacteriota bacterium (assembly GCA_012719355.1). Lineage (GTDB taxonomy): Bacteria > Acidobacteriota > UBA6911 > UBA6911 > UBA6911 > UBA6911. The sequence continues at coordinate 22,839 of JAAYAM010000025.1, read as the reverse complement.
CAACAGCTATATCAATGAAGTGCTCGACCGCAGACTGGGGATTCCGATCACGCTGTCAATCATCTACATTGAAGCCGCCCGCCGCATAGGCTTTCCCGTTCACGGGATCGGCTTCCCCGGGCATTTCCTCATGAAACATGTGGCAAATGAGCGCGATATCATCATTGACGCGTTCGAGATGGGCAGAATCCTTACCACCAGGGACTGCCAGGAACTCCTGGACAAGACATATAACGGGGCCGTGCAGATGAGCCCCTCCCTCCTCAATCCCATGGAGAAACGGGCAATCATCACCAGGATGCTCTACAATCTCAAGGGGATTTACCGCCAGAGGGAGCAGTACCAGAAAGCGTTGGCAATCATCGAAAAAATACTGCTGCTTAATCCCTGGACCCCTTCGGAAGTCCGGGATCGCGGATTGATTTATATGCAGACGAGCCTTTTTGCCAAGGCACTGGCCGATCTCGAATCCTATCTCACCCACGTGATGTCTCCTGAGGACAGCTCCAATATCGAGGAGCATATCAAGATGCTCAGGACGATCGTCTGTTCCCGCAACTGATTCCTATCCCGTCCACGGGGATCAAGAATTTGTCACAGAAGTGCCGCTTTGTTGTCAGGTTTCCGTTGAGGACCGGGACCGTTCGAAGCAAAGTGCAGTAAAATCAAGTTCTTATATCTTGGATTGAAAATTGCTTAGATCCCTTTCCGGATGCGACTAATCGTCATCCGACGGAAAAGCAATGCCGGATTTTTTTGCACGAAAAAGGGTCCTCAGGGACCGAAGCAGAATTCTGCGCGGGGTGTATGAGGAAAACCTCCTGATCGCGCGCCGTGGATTCAACTGCGACCTGCGCCGGAAGAGATCCCTGTCACGAAGGGTTCTGGCATACGGCATCGTCTGTGCCGTGATGCTTGTTCTGCACGGTCTTGACGTGACGCCGGTGCCGTCCAGGTCGTCAGACGAGGTAGAGACGCCGGTGATTGCGACCGACGAGATCGTCGTCACGGCATCGCCGGTCAAGAGCGTAAGTGTCGCGGAACTGAGGACGCTGGAACAGAAGAGCGATCTGCCGCTCAGCCGAATGCTCGGACTCGGCATTCACAACATCGTGATCGACGCCGGTCATGGCGGAGACGATCTGGGCGCCATTGGGAAAACGGGCATAGCCGAGAAGGACATCACGCTCGACATCGCCAGGAAGCTGAAGGCACGGCTGCAGGATCTGGGATATCCGAATGTCTTCATGACGCGGGAAGACGATGCTGCCGTTCTCCTGGCGGAACGGGTTGCCTTTGCCCAGAGCGTTGAGGCGGATCTGTTCCTTTCGATCCATGTGAACTGGCTGCCGAACACGCCGGTCAACCTTATTGAGACGTTCTACTTCGGACCGTCTCGGGACAAGCGTGTTCTCGAACTTGCCGGCCAGGAGAACCGCGGATCGGAATACGGGCTGAACGATTTCAAGGAGATTCTCGCCCGTCTCGGGACCGTGATGAAGGTGCAGGAATCAAAGGACTTTGCGGAATCGATTCAGAAGAGCCTGTTTGTAAACAGCAGCCGGAAGAACCGGAAAATCAGAGACAATGGAGTCAAACGGGCTCCATTTGTGGTCCTGCTGGGCCTGGATGTCCCTTCCGTTCTTGCTGAAATCTCGTGCCTGAGCAACCCAGCCGAGGAGTTGATGCTCAAGACCGACGAGCACCGCCGGGATATCGCCTGGTATCTCGCGGAAGGCATTTCGAATTATCTGAATACGGGAGCCGAAGATGATTTTCAATGAGGAGCAACGCGAGAGTGTTTTGTTTTTTGGCGTAGATCTTGGAACATCCCGAAGCGCGATCTGTTCAAGCAACGGCACGCGTGAATGGATCGAGAGCTTCGTCGGGTGGCCGAAAGACTTCATCGCGGAAAAAGTCATCGGCAAGAGCGTTCTGGTCGGGACCGAAGCACTGCAGCACAGGCTTTCGCTCGATCTGTACCGGCCCCTCGACAGGGGTGTCATCAAGGAAGGGATCGAGGGAAGCGAACGGGCCGTGAAGGAGATCATACGGCACCTGATCGAACTGGCCCGGCCGGAGCCCGGACAGCGTCTTCATGCCGTGGTCGGAGTTCCTGCTGACTCGCTCAAGATAAACAAGCTCGCCATCCGGAGGGCCGTTTCCGAGCATGTCCATTCCCTCATGGTGGTTTCCGAACCATTCTCGATCGCCTACGGAATCGACCTGCTGAGCAATTGCATGATCGTGGATATCGGCGCCGGAACGGTCGACTTCTGCGTCATGCACGGAACGATACCGTCGGAGGAAGATCAGAAGACGATTTTTACTGCCGGGGATTATGTGGATGAGCAGCTCTACAGCCTGCTGCTGCAGAAGTATCCCAATTCCAAGTTCAACAGGAATATGGTAAGGCAGTTCAAAGAGCAGTTTAGCTTCGTCCGCACCATTGATGAGCAGATCTGCGTTGAACTCCCGGTGAACGGGAAACCGTCAATTCATGACATCAAGGATGAAATCCGCAGGGCTTGTGAAAGCATTATCCCTCCCATTGTCGAGACGATTACCGAAATGGTGTCACGGGTCGATCCGGAATTTCAGACGCGCATCAGGAAGAACATCGTTCTGGGCGGAGGAGGAAGTCTCATCAGAGGCATAGCGCAGTGTCTGCAGGAGGAACTGAGCGAGTACGGAGACTACCAGGTTACCCGTGTCGCCGACCCGTTGCTGGCGGGGGCCTTCGGTGCGCTGAAACTCGCGCAGGACATGCCCTCTAGGTACTGGGAAGCGCTGTAGATCTACTCCGGACGATGGGACTGGATCACGAGGAATCTTATCCCGAGTGCGGCCATCGCGGTTCCCAGGAAGAAAGCTGAAGCGGTAAACATACCGTTTCCTATTGCAAGCAGCTGGTACCATGCGAAATTCCAGCCGAGTTCCAGCCTGGATCCGTACACCCACAGGAGCGTCGCGTACGGAATGGCTGCGGCCGCAATAAGAATGCGGTTCCGAATTCGGACTTTGAGACAATCAGCCGGTCCTGTCAGTGCCCAGATCCAGGCGGGGAACAGAAGGAATGTCATGGCCCAGTAGGAGTTGTACAACAGTCCCAGTACAATGCACACAAGAAGGAGAGTGAGAAGGACCTGCCTCGATGCATGGTAATCCGGTTTCGGAAAACTGCGAAGTGAGTAGCCGACCACAATCCATGAAACGACGGCGACAAATAGCGCACTTCCAAAGATGCCGCCCAGCACCCCCAATGGAGGGCTTGTCAGCACAGGATCTTTGACGGCCGGATAGAGGGAATAGATGGGGAGGAGACGCAGGCCTTTTGCGAGCCACACTGCAAGGAAGATTACCCAGAAGACCGGCAGGGTAGCCATCAAGGCGAGGAGTTCGCGCCCCACCTGATCGGCATTCAGCCGTTTCCGGTTCTTCCTGAACTGGAACCACAGGATGACCGGGAGAGGAAGGAAACTGATGATGTGCAGCGCCCGGACGGCTGCGGGATTCAGATAGCTGCTTCCCCACAACCGGAAATACTGAAAAGACTCGTCTGGTATCGACTGCAGCTCGTCCAGCGTGCGTGCGATACGTTCGGATACCAGCCCATACTTTTCGATGCTTGACAGTTTCAAATTTTCTATTGTATCGCCTGCAGAATGGTACACAGCCTTCTGGCGTTCTCTGTCTTTTGATTCGCTCCCGAGTGTGATGGCGGGAATGCGTGCATGCAGAAATGGACCCTGGTCCGCCCATGCCAGATAGAACGACCGCTGGAGGTGCTCGCTGATGAGAGCGGGCGCTCTAACCGGAAGTCCCTGTTGTTCCCCTGCCTGTCGTGCCAGCTCCCTCAGCCATGGGGGAGTGAAACCGCTCGTCAGTCCGTCTTCCCGGAGGCAGAATGCGGCAAGGTCGCCTGGTGCCACGTGATCAAGGGAAAGGACGGCGGCAATTCTGTGCCGCTCCGGGTGGGTGGCAGCCACATCCATTGCGCCAAGTGTCCCCCATTCCTTCCCGTCAGAGAAAATGACAAGAAGGCTCCGGTTGATTGGTGACGCGGCCATTACCCGGGCGAGTTCGAGCAGCACACCCACGCCCGAACCGTTGTCCATCGCACCCTGCACGCTGGTCGGGGCGTTGTCGAAATGTGCGACGAGGACCAGTATCTCTGGACTTTTCCCCTGGCGATATCCGATCACGTTCCGTCCGACCCTTATCCGGCGGTTGATCGTAGCCTCAAAGTGGCCGTAGCTGATTTCGTATCCCAGGTTTTCGAGATAGTCGCGGATGTACCCGGTCGATTGACGGGATTCAAGGCTTCCGAGAACGCGAGTCGGATGAGTAGTGACGAACTGTTCAACAGCTCGGTAAGCCTGTGCTGCATCGAACAACAGGGGGGTGCGGGACAGAGGGACCGGTTGTTCACGTCCTGACAGCAGAAGCGGGATGACCAGCCATGAGGCGAGCACGCAGACAATCACGCCGATCAGGATCTTCCGTTGTTTTGCATCCATCATCGAACTCCGAGGCTCGCAGAGTTTAACACATATCCTATGTACTCCTGGTGCAATAATTGCCGTCCCCCATTTACACGCTTTGAATCTGAATATATATCTTTGAGTGTTCTTTCCCGGATCAGAAATCCTGCTTCCTGGAGTAGATAATATGCGAAGCTTTCGAAGAGACGCAAAAATCGGGGGGGTCGTGCTGGCAGCACTGCTGCTGGCGGCACAGGTGTTCAGAATTGAGAAGACGAACCCTCCGGTCTTGTCGGATATCCAGGCTCATCCTTCAGTTAAGAATGTCCTGAAGCGGTCTTGTTACGACTGTCACTCCAACGAGACGGTGTGGCCCTGGTATGCGAATGTCGCTCCCATGTCCTGGCTTATCGCCAATGATGTCAACGGAGGGAGGAAGCATCTGAACTTCTCCGAATGGGGATCTTATGACAGCTACGACCAGGTAAAACTGCTCAAAGAGATCCTGGAAGAGGTCGGGGAAGGGGAGATGCCGTTATGGTACTACTCGCTGGCGCATCCCGAGTCCAGACTCGGCCCTGACGATCTCAACAGGCTCAAGGCGTGGGTTTCGGCTGCTGTTGAGGGAGACGATCGGATGCCGCAGATTCCTTAAACCGGAGCCACCGAAGGGCAAGTCCCGTCAGGGACGACCGAAAAATCAATCCCCTCTAACGTCGGTCGTCACGATGAGACTTGGTTATTTCATCGTTCCTATCGAACCCATTCTAATCAAGCAGCGATGTAATGGATCCGGTCGCGTTGAGGAGTTCCAGCTTTCTCTGGTACAGCAGCTGCTCGGCGTCGAGGATCGCCAGCTCTTTCTGGTGCAGTTGCCCGCGCGCTTCCTCGAGATCTCCGGGACCTATCCTGCCGCTTTCGAGCAGCGTCGTGCTCACCTTCACCATTTCGCGCGCCGCCTCCGCGTCGCTGTGGGCAAGTTCGGCCGCGCCCCTGGCAATCCGCAATGCGCTCGATCCTCTTTCAATCCTCAGCTTCAGATTGGCCTTAATCCGTTCGAGGTTGTGGCTCGCCTCGGAAGCCTCCTGGCGGCTCTGGGCCACACGGGCATTCGTGCGGAACCCGTTGAAGATGGGGACCTGCAGCGAAAGTCCTATGATGAAGTTGTTGCGCGTAAAGCGGTTGAAGAAATCGTCGTAATTGTTGGCCTTGCTGAACAGGGCGTACTGCCCGATGATCTCCGCGCGCGGATGAGCTTCCCCTTTTTCGGCCTCAACGTGGTATTGCTTTGCACGCAGGGTCGCCTCTGCCTGCAGCACTTCGGGCGAGGATTCAAGGACCTGTCTGTAGAGAGCATCACTCCCAAGCTCGAAAATCGGGCTTTCAATACGGGGTTCGATCGTCTCAATCGAGACAGAATCCGGAATGCCGGTCAAGGCACGCAATTCGCTTTCAGCGAGCATAGCCTGCTCTTTCGCAATCAGTAGTTGCTGGCGGGTCGACGAGACGGCGGTCCTGGCCTTTGTGACTTCTACCGGCAGCACCCTTCCTCCCTCGAGCAGCGTCTCAGTGAGGCTCTGTTGCTGTTCGGCTGCCTGCAGCCGCTCCGAAGCTATGTCTATTATCTTGCGCGATTTGAAGAGCTCGTAATAGACCAGCGCTGTTCTTGAAGCGAGCTCGTTTCGCACCGTTTCGGCCCCGAGGCGGCTGGCTTTTCCCGCCTCTTCAGCTTCGTTTATCAGGTTGGAATTCCTCTTGCTGAAAATGGCCTGGCTTGCGCCCAGCTGAAAGATCGATGGGGCTGCCCCTTCCATACTCAAAGGATAGCCGTTGTTGTATGCCAGTCCTGTGCCGGTAAAGACCTGGGGACGATTCAGGGACCGTGTCTCCCGGACCGCCTCCTTCGCCCTTGCCGCCTGTGTTTCAGCAATCAGGACCTCGGGCGCCCGGGTCATTGCAATCCTGATCGCCTCCTGGACGGTCATGGACCTGCTGGTAGACTGTCCCCCAGACACGCTCGGGACTACAGCGACTACGAGAGATATGGAAATCATGAGGGCATAAGGGCGAAGCGATAGTTTCATTTCGGTGCCTCGATTTGATTTTGTGACGAGAACTCGGGAGTCCGGCGCCGTGCGTTACTTCACTTTGGATAATTGCTTTTTTGCTTTCTCGTGCCAGGGATCAAAGTCCAGCGCTGACTTGTACGCATCGAGCGCCTTTGCCTTATCCCCTTTTGCGAAATAGCATTCCCCAAGCCAGTAGTACACCTCTTCGAATGCTGGATCCTCGTCCGTCAGCGAACCGGCCGCGAGCTCCTTGAGAGATTTCTCTGCCTCATCAAGGGCGGTCCTGAGACGGATTCGCGCTGCGGCCAGAAGCAGCCTGGCGCGCTTAGACCCTTTATCAAGAGCCAACGCCTTCGCGGCGGAATCCATGGCTCCGCTGAAATCCTCCCGGTCCAGAAGGAAACCGGCCAGATCGTTGTACGGGTCCGGATCCTGGGGGAACTCGATAGTTGCCTGTGTCAGTTCTTTTTTCGCCTGATCCCACTTCTTGTCCTTCATCAGGATCGAGGCGCGAGCCGCATACCCCAGTTTGGCATTGAGGTCGGAGATGATCTTTGCCTCCTTTTCGGCCTTGTCTTTTCCGCCGCCGATAAAGCCGGGTGCGTTGAGGTAAAAGTCAATCAGGTCAAATCTTACGTCCAGATTGTCCGGCGCAAGCTCCCTCGCTTTTTCAAAGGCGGCCACGACTTTACGGGCGATGCCGACAGCCTTGAAGAAGATTGAATGAGCCGCCCGTGCCCCGAGGGCCCTCCCGAGCCAGAGGTGATTATGGGCATTCGCCGGCTGCAGTGCGACGGATTTCTCAAACTCCTTGACCGCGTTCTCCCACTTGTGAACCTTCAGATATGATTTGCCCGTCCAGATCCTTATTTCGGGATTCTCCGGCGCCTTCCCCTTCAGCTCAAGGAACACATCGAGCGCCTTCCTGAACTCCCCGGTCTCATAAAGTCTGACGGCATTTTCCAGTTCCGGGTTGTGCGGGGACCCTGCCATAGGTCGGACAAAAAATGCCAAAACAGCTATTACTAATACTTTCATTTCATTCAGGCCCTATCTTGCGCCACTATAGCTGAACGACCGCAATTCATTCAACTTTATCCCAGGAATTGGATGCAATCGAGAGGCAAATCTTTCAGGCTTTACTCTTCCATGCCGTCGCCCTATGCTGTCCCCGCCATGTTTATGATCGCTGCGGCCCTTGAGGAAGAGCTGAAGACTGCCCTGGATATCTTCCAGGATGTGAGAGAGATTCCGGCCGGCGGAATCAGACTTCGGCATGCACTACATCGAGAGAGGGAGTTCTGGTTTCTGAAAACGGGGATCGGCCCGAAACGTGCCGCGTCAAGCCTGGAACGTGTCCTGGCGTCGATCAAGCCGTCCCGGATACTGGTTGTAGGATACGGAGGGGGTCTTGATGCCGAACTGAAGCTGGGGAGTCTAATTGCAGTCGAAAAGGCTCTCACGTTCCGGTTTGATCCGAACCGTCCAGAGTGGGAAAGCGGCCGGATCGACGGGGTTTACGGACTGGCCGACCCGGATTTCCTGCTGAAGACGGCGATCTCTGCCGGCGTCGCCTCGTGTACAGGCGCGGTGTTGACTTCTCCCCACGTCCTTGGCGACCCCGTTCATAAAGCCACAGTTTACAGGAAGTTCGGTGCTTCTATCGTCGACATGGAGACCGCCGCGCTCGCGCGCGTCGCCACATCACGGGGAATACCGCTCAGTTGCGTGCGTGCTATCAGTGACGAGGCCGGGGATGCGCTGCTTGCTCCGTTTTCGTACGATCCAACGGTTGGGATCCCGTCGCGTGCCGTACAGGTTGTAAGTGCCGGGATGAGGCGAATGTACAAAGAATGGAAAGAGCACACGGCCGTTGCGAGGGAAAACCTGCGCCGCTTTCTGCTGAAATACCTTGAAAACGCGATACCGGAACAGACCGGGCGCCCCGCGGGGGCGCCCATTACCCGCGATTAGGTGACTACTCAACCCTCAGGCTGGTTGCCTCTATGTAGTAGGTTTCGCCGATCAGATCGAATTTTTTCTGCTGTAAGGGGCCGGAAACCCTGTACTTCATCCCCTGCGCCGGTTCTTCCTCGGATTCCGGGATCGTCACCCAGATAAAGTCACCTTTATTGTAGAGCTTGAACATTCTGAAGGCGGAAAGGGAGGTCTTGGTCTCGGCGGTCCCAACCACAACTACATCCTGTCCCAGCTTCGATGCTGCGGTTTCCTGAAGTTCACTGATTGAGATCGTTCCAGGGGGAGTACTGGAACAACCAAAGGCCAGCAGCAATAAGCCGAGAGATGCGGCTGTCCAAAGCTTTTTCATCGCAGCCTCCTTGTACCAGATCGTGCAATGGGATTTTTCACTAACTTGCCCGCGCTATTGTACATCGAGGCAATGATTTGGAGCAATAATTCTTCCGCGGGAGGCGGAGCGGCCAAAAAGTGTGCTATTGGTCTCACCCATCAGGCAGCCGTGGTGATACACTCTTGCTTCAACCAAAAAAAGGAAATGGCAAGGATCGATATGGCTGGTGACCGCTTCAGTTCAGGACGCTCAGGACGTTCAGTGAAAGTTTTCTTCTCCCTCTTGATCTTCATTCTCCTGGCCGCCCTGGCTCAGGGATTCTTCCGTGTCGGGAGCGTTCCGGACATCAGGATTGAACCCGGAACGCCTGTTATCGGAAAAAAGGCGCAGGTGAGAATCGAGGTCTCAGCGCCCGGCCGTGGACTGACCGACGTCAAGGTCGAATTTCTGCAGGGCAACAACTCTTCGCTGCTCTGGGAAAAAACCTACACTCCGGAGCAGCAATTCTCGTTCTGGGGTGAGAAAACGGAAAAGGAAGAGCTTGTGGTCGAGGTGGGGAAGGAGGTGCTCCCCGGCCTCAGGGAAGGAACGGCGTCGATCCGGGTCACCGCCGGCAGAGCAGGCACTTGGTTGCGCTCGCCGAATCCGGTGTTTGACGAAGTCACCCTTCCGGTACAGCTCACACCTCCTTCCCTGCAGATAACTTCCACCCAGACTTACGTGGCGCAGGGAGGGTGCGAGGTGGTGGTATATCGTGTCGGGGAATCGGCCGTCCGGGATGGCGTCCGCGCTGGATCGTGGTGGTTCAGAGGTTACCCGCTTCCGGGCGGAGGGAAGCAGGACCGTTTCGCCATATTTGCCGTCCCTTTTGACATGGGGCAGCCCGATGTGAAGCTGGCCGCGACAGACGCCGCGGGCAATGAAGCCGAAATATCCTTTATCGACAAATTCTTTCCCAAGTCTTTCCGCTCCGACGTAATGGCGGTGTCAGACAGCTTTATGGCGAAGGTGGTTCCGGCAATCCTCGCCCAGACTCCCGATTTGAATGACCGCGGCAGCCTTCTGGACAACTACCTCGCTATCAACAGGGAAGTCCGTCTGAATAACGCAGAAACGGTGAAAACGCTTGCCGGAAAATCGAGCCCAACCTTTTTCTGGACCAAGCCCTTCCTGATGATGCCGAACGGCAAGGTCATGGCGGCTTTTGCCGACCGGCGCAACTACCAGTACCAGGGGCGCAACATCGATAACCAGACCCATTTGGGCATTGACCTTGCCTCGGTCAGGCAGGCGCCGATTCCGGCTGCGAACGACGGCGTTGTCCTCTTTGCCGGGTTCCTGGGGATCTATGGCAACGCCGTTCTGATTGATCATGGATTCGGGCTGACGACGATCTACGGACATCTCTCTTCCATCTCGGTTGCGGAAGGGCAGAAAGTGTCAAGAGGAGATGTCATAGGAAAGACGGGCGAAACCGGACTCGCCGGCGGAGATCACCTCCACTTCTGCACGGTTCTGCACGGGTTGCCGGTGAACCCCGTGGAATGGAGCGACGGGCACTGGATAGAGGACCGCATCAAGCGGAAACTCGGTTCCGCGATGCCGTTTGGCGACTGAACCGTTCACGCCACACGATTGCGCAGCACGCCGATCCCGGGTATCTCCACTTCAACAGAATCCCCGGGCTGCAGGGGCCTGGTGACGCCCGGAGTCCCTGTGAAGATCACGTCTCCCGGGTAGAGCGTTACGTACCGGCTCGCATAGCTGAGGATAGCGGGCGGATCGAACAGCAGTTCGGCGAACCGGCCCGACTGCACGGTTTCACCGTTGACACGGGTCCGAATCTGTCCTTCTTTCCAGTTGAAGTCGGTAACGATGGCAGGGCCGAGTGGTGCGAACGTATCGCACCCTTTTGCCCGCCACCACTGCAGATCGTTCTTCTGCCAGTTGCGTTCGCTGATGTCGTTGCCGCACGTGAATCCGAAAATATGCTCTTCAGCCTCTGACGGCTGAATCTCCCGTGTCTTTTTTCCGACCACCATTACGAGCTCGCCTTCGAAATGGACATTCTCCGCGTCGTCAGGGATTCTGATCGTTCCCTCCGGTTCCAGCAGCGCCGAGACCGGCACGACGAAGATCTCGGGATTTTCCGGCGCGGGCCGGTCGCTCAGATGACTCCTATAGTTCCAGCCTATGGCAAGAATTTTGGACGGCTCGCACGGGCAGAGCAGTTCCACACTCCCAAGATCATCTTTGCGGCCCGTTTCTTCTCTTGCGCCGAACAGCCCTCCGCTGATCTCGCAAACCGTATCTTCCTCCAGCACTCCGTAAGTGATCTCTCCTCTACTGTCCCTGTACCGAACGTATTTCATTCTCTCTTCCTTCTATCTGTTTATCTGTCGAAAAGCACTGATTCAGTTGCCGGCAGCCATTTCATCAAGTGTGGCAATGAGCGCGGAAACCGCATTATGAAGGAGTTCAGGCTTCTGCACGAAGCAGAAGACGAGGTGATCCGGCTCCATGTCGTAGAAATACCCGGGATGAATCAAGACATGATTCCTCTCCAGCACCATCTCCGCTGCACGTTCTTCGGAAATGCCCTGGAGCCGGAGCGTGACATAGAATCCGCCATCCGGTTTGACATAAGCAAAGATGCGGGACCCATGCATGAGAGCATCCGCTTCATGCCAGCACTTGCGGATCCTGGCCGCAAAACCTTTTGCGACTTCCTCTCCAAGCTGGAAGATCTCCGGCGCAGCAGCCTGCACGATTTCGCTGACCGGGAGAAATGTGTCGGAGATCAATTCGAGTGCCCGCATTGCCCGTCGAACCTTTTCAAAATCCCCAGAGACTGCGGTCCACCCGAATTTGATTCCGGGCAGGGCGAACATCTTCGAAAAACCGTTAAGGGTGAAAATCAGAGGCGCCCCGCATGTTCCGGGACGGGGCAGTGCGTCCTGTCGGAGGAGGAATTCGCTGAACACCTCATCGCTGATAATGGCAAGTTCATGCCGTCGTGCGACATCGACCAGCTTCGTGATTTCCTCGGGCGTGGCTACGTGCCCCGTGGGATTGTGAGGAGAAATCAGGACCAGCGCCCTTGTTCTCGTCGAGACGCACGCCTCGAGCTGATCGATGTCAATGCTCCAGTCCTTCGTCTCATCGAGCCTGTACGGAATCAGCTTCACCCCGCTGAGCAGGGCGATGTAGTCAAACAGCGGATACGACGGGCAGGGACAGAGGATTTCGTCCCCTTCGTCGGCCAGCAACTTGAAGCAGTACCAGTATGAAATGCTGCTTCCAGGAGTAATCAGAATGCATTCCGGAGGTATGTCATGACCGCGGCCGCGATAATACGCGGACACGGCTTCACGCGCAGCAGGCTGGCCAAAGGAGTCGGGTCTATAGATTCTGCACTTCGACAGATTTCGGGCAAGGATCTCCTCTAGGAGGTCCTGCGGGAACAGAAATCCCTGTTCGTTGATATTTCCGGAGATGAGGTCCGTGACAGCGTGCCCCTGCTGTCTGAGTTCGTCGCGCAACCTGTAAAGGACGTTGGATTCGGCGTGAAGCTGTGACGCAATCTTAGAGAACATGTTCCTGTCTGAGCCTTATCCGCCGCTCTCGTGAACGAAGGAGGAATGGATGGTCCAAGCTATTTCTTATAGTAGTCGTAGTTTACCGGAATGAAGCTTTTCCATTTCTCCGGAACTTCCTCTTCAGGGAATATTGCAGCGACCGGACAAGCGGGCTCACAGGCTCCGCAATCAATGCATTCGTCGGGGTTGATGTAGAGCTGGACAGCTTCCGCGAAACCTTCTTCATCTTTCCTGGGATGAATACAGTCGACGGGACACACATCGACGCACGCAGTGTCTTTCACGTTTATGCATGGCTCAGTAATTATGTATGTCATTATTCGCTCCTCTGATCAATTCTAGTCGCGCATATCAAACGAAAGCAAGAAACGGGTGCTTGTGGCCCGGGCGCTGATGCAAGTTGTCGCACGGCGGCCTTCGGGATGATATCATGTCGGGCTTCAGGTGAGGTATGGGCAAGAGAGAGATAGATCGAGAGTATGTTGAAACTGTCGTGAAGGTCCGCTATGCGGAAACGGATCAGATGGGGGTGGTGCATCACGCGAATTACCTTGTCTGGTTTGAAGTCGGGAGGGTTGCCTGGTGCAGGGACAAGGGCTTCAGTTACGCGGACATGGAAGCGGAAGAAGGACATTACCTGATGGTCGCTGAGGCCGGATGCCGCTACAAATCCCCCGCCCGTTTTGAGGATGAGATCATCGTGCGGACTGCAGTTGCGAAGGCGACCGACAGGGTCATTCGCTACCGGTACGAGATACGAAGCAAGGCCGGCGGCCGGCTGCTGGCGACCGGAGAGACCGCGCATGTGGTCACCGACCGCAGCTGCAGGCCCTCCCGCCTGCCGGAGCGATATCGAAAATACTTCTTCAGTGAGACACCGGCAGGCGCGGACCGCGGATAGCAGTCCAGGCTATTTCTTCCGGGTCTGGTTCGCCACCGACTGCACCGCTTTGCTGACGGCATCCGGATCGCCCAGGTAGTAGTGCCGGACCGGCGTCATATCGTCGTCGAATTCGTAGACAAGCGGAATGCCCGTCGGTATGTTGAGACCCACTATTTCCTCGTCCGACATCCTGTCTAGATATTTTACCAGCGCCCGCATGCTGTTGCCGTGCGCGGTCACAATGAGGCGTCGTCCCGACTGCACTGCGGGGGCGATGGTCTGGTGCCAGTAGGGAAGCACTCGGGCTACCGTGTCCTTGAGACACTCGGTAAGCGGGATTTCTTTCGGATCGAGATCCGCATAGCGCCGATCGTTTGCGGGCGATCGTTCATCTCCGGGCTCGAGCGACGGAGGCCGAACATCGTAACTGCGGCGCCAGAGCTTGACCTGTTCCGCTCCGAACTTATCGACCATCTCGACCTTGTTGAGTCCCTGGAGCGCTCCGTAGTGCCTCTCGTTCAAACGCCAGCTGTTGTACACCGGGATCCACATCAGGTCCATTTCCTCAAGGGCAAGCCACAGTGTCTTGATGGCACGCTTGAGCACGGAAGTGTACGCTGCATCAAAAGTGTATCCTTCAGTACGCAGAATACGTCCCGCTTCTGTCGCCTCCTGGATCCCCCTTTCGCTGAGTCCGACATCGGTCCAGCCCGTGAACAGGTTCTCCTTGTTCCATACGCTTTCCCCGTGCCTCAGCAGTACTAATTTCTTCACTGTATTCTCCTTTATGTGCTCATTTAGCAAACTATATAGATTAGACTATCAAGGCTGAGATGGGAGATAAAAATGAAAGCTGAGTTGTTGGACCGGGATCGTAGTGTTGTAGTAGTCATCGATATCCAGGAAAGGCTGTTTCCCCACGTGCATGAGCATGAGCGGATGCTGGCCCGCGTCGATATGATTTTGTCTGCGGCGACCCTGATGAGAATTCCGGTGGTGCTGACCGAGCAGTATCCCAGAGGGCTTGGCTCCACCATCGAAGAAATTCGAAGGAGCATCCCGGGGATTCAACCATTGACAAAGATGGATTTTTCCTGCGTTCCGGCGCCGGGATTCGAAGAGAAGCTTTCGTCGCTGAACAGGGACCAGGTGCTGCTGACCGGCATCGAGACTCACGTATGCGTTGCCCAAACAGCACTCGATCTGGCCTCCACCGGGAGAAATGTTGCCGTTGTTGCGGATGCCACTTCATCGCGGAGACCGTTGGACGCCCAGGTCGCGCTGCAGCGGATGGACCGGAGCGGCCTGACTGTAACGACCGCAGAGGCTGTCGTGTTTGAATGGCTGCGTACCGCCGGGACCGAGGAGTTCAAAGCACTGCAGCCGAAACTGAAAGCTCTGTGAACCCCGGCCGGTTAGGCTGGAAAGCTTTACCGTCTGAAGGCCAATTTCAGCAGCTTGAGCGCTTCAGGGACTCCAAGCGTCGCCGTTGCCGCGAGATAGACCGCGCCGAAGATCGAAAGAACGATTATCCCTGAATACGGCGGCGCGATATCGACTATGTCCTTGGCAAGGAACGCTACGAGGGCAGCTCCTGCTGCTGCGCCGGACACCCTGGCGAGAAATCCGTACGGCACTCCGGTCTTTCCGATCCTGCGATTCATCGACCGACGGAGCAGGCCGAACTCGACCCATGCCGAAATACCCGCAGCGAAAGTCAAACCGGCGACGCTCATGCGCGGGTCAATGCCGGCTGCCCGCGGAAGCGGGAACGCGAACAACCATCCGAGCAGCGCGCTGAGCGTCACTCTCACGACCGCGAAACGCAGTGGGGTTCGGGTGTCGCGCAGAGCCCAATAGGCTGAGGTGTAGAGCCGGCCTATGGTAGCGGCCAGGAGCCCGACTGCATAGCCGCCGAGAACGATCCAGACCAGCTGCACGTCGCTTTGGGAGAACCGGCCGGTCTGAAAAAGGGCTGCGACAATCGTATCTCCCAGGAGCAGGATTGCCGCCAAAGACGGGATCACAAAAAATGCCACCCGCTGCATAGCCTCGTTGATCCTCCGGCAGAGGGAGATGAGCGCCTCACTGCCCGATTCGTTCCGGCTTGCCATCTCAGGCAACTCGGCGTTGGATATTGCCATCCCGAAGAGGCTGACCGGGAGCAGATAGAGTGTCTGAGCATATCCCAGAGCGGCAATAGACCCCGCGGGAAGAAAGCTCGCCAGGATCTCGTCGACATAGCTGCTCACCTGGTTGACGCCGCGGGCCGCGACTCCAGGCACGAAGTTTCTGATCACTGTTCTGACATTCGACGAGACTGTCTCGAACTGGAAGCGGATTCTGCCGACCAGACGCAGGACAGTGGGGAGCTGCACTCCGAACTGGAGAACCGATCCTGCAACCGCTCCCCATGCGAGCGTCTCCGCCAGCGGGTAGGATTGTCTGGTAGTGCCGAACCAGACAAGCGCACCGATCATTGCAAGGTTCCATAGGACCGGAGCCGCGTACGGCAGAAAGAAGCGCCTGTGGCTGTTGAGGATGCCGAGGCACCATGCCGAAAGCACGAGAATTCCCATTCCCGGAAAGAGAATGCGCACGATCTGGATGGTGAAATCGCGCTTCTCGCCCTGAAACCCGGGTGCAATAAGGTCGATGAGCAGAGGCGTCGCCAGAACTCCCGCCAGCACCAGTACCGACATTGCAACCGCCAGTATCGAGGCGATCACTCGTGCCACACGGTCTGCCTCTTCTTTCTCACCCTTTGCCAGAAGGTGTGCATATACGGGAATAAAGGAAGATGAAAGAGCCCCTTCTCCGAAAAGATTCTGCAGCAGATTCGGGATGCGCAGGGCGGCCTTGAAGACATCGGCTGCATCCGAATTGCCGAAGTAGTGGGCGAAGGCTCGTTCCCTGACCAGTCCGATCAGTCGGCTCAGCAGGATGCCGGCGCCGATCAGGACTGCGTTGTGGCCGGAACTCCTTCGTTTCGGTGGAAGGGTTTCTTTCAGACGGGAGGGAGTGTGCATCAGCGCAGTTTCAGTGTGGCGAGAGCGGTCAGCGCCAGAATACCGGAGGCGATCCAGAGCCGTATGACTACTTTGGTTTCGGCAAGACCTTTGTGCTGCATCTGGTGATGCAGCGGCGCGCGGAGGAATATTCTCCGGCCGAGCCAGCGTATTCCGATCTTGTCCTGAATCTGCGAGCTCAGAGCTTCAGCGACAAACAGCCCGCCAAGGATCAAAAAGAGCGCCTCCTGTTTCAGTAGGACCGAAACCACCGCCATGCACCCTCCGATAGCCAGGGCACCGGTGTCTCCCATGAAGACCTGAGCGGGGTAGGCGTTGAACCAGAGAAACCCTATGCCCGCGCCTGCGAACGCCGAAGCGAATACAGCCAGTTCGCCCGCTCCCGGGAGGGTTGGATAATTAAGGTAGCTGGCCCATATCTTGTTTCCCAGGATCCATCCAAATATGCCAAGGACTCCCAGAACGAAGACCGACGGGACGATTGCGAGTCCATCGAGCCCGTCAGTGATGTTGACCGAGTTTCCGACCACCAGGACGAAAAAGAACACAATAGGAAAATAGATCCAGGGAGAGATGAAAAGCGGCGTCTTGAGAAAAGGAATATAGAACGTTGCGGCCTGATCGGGCGGTAGCGGAGAAAAAGGGCTTGCGAGACAGGCGACCAGCAGTGCGGCAAACGACGCCTGCAGCAGAAGTTTCTTCGACTCCGAAAGTCCGTGATTGCCTGATCTGGCACGGGTCTTGGCCAGGTCGTCCATTAGTCCGATGGCGCCGAACCATGTCATCCCAACAACTACCGTGAGCAGATACAGATTCGACAGATTGCACCAGAGCAGACAGGATACCAGGATGCATCCGGTGACGATCGCCCCTCCCATCGCAGGTGTCCCCGCCTTGTCGAACGATGACGCGATTCCCGTATCTCTGCACTGGTCGACCAATCCGCGACGGTGAAGATACCTGATGAAGACAGGAGTGAAGAAGAGTGTAAGGATGATCGCGGTTAAAGCCGCCCCGATGGCTCTGGCCGAAAGATAGTCGACCAGCCGGAGGAACGAGAAAAACCCGGCGTCGGGATTGAGCCATTTTCCGAGGAAATAGATCATTGCGCTACTCTCTTCTCCTTCTTCCTGGAAACTGACTCCATCAGCTGCCTGTACACCGATTTGATCTCAAAATGGGGAGCAAAATCCGTCGAGGTGAGAATGAATCTCGGCACCTGTGCCTCGACGAGATCGAGCCGGCCTACTTCTCCCCGCTCCACCAGGTGGAGGATGCCGCGCAGCACGGCAGCCCGCATCTTCCAGAATCTTGAGTCCCACCTTCCGAGGAGGGCAGGGAGTGCATCATACTCTCCACCCACTTTCCCGAGCGCTTCGGCCGCAGCCACGCTGACGTCAAGAATGGAATCATCCAGGAGCTTCAGCAGCGCCGCAAGGAAATTTTTCGGATACGATAGCCTTGAGTTGAAAAATTCAACTGCGCGGGCCGCTTCCACTCTCACCTCATAATAGGGATCTTCGAGGCCGGCGAGAAAGGCTCTTTCAACTTCCTGCGATACCACGTTGATTCGGACAAGCGAAACGATTATGTTGCGCCGGATAAACCCTACCTGTCTGTAGTCTCCCCCAAAAAACCTCTGAATCAGGGGTGCCGGAGTCCGGTCGAAGAAAAGTGTCAGGAGTGCCGGGATTCGCTCCCTGGCCTGCAGTAGCCCCAGGAGCTTCACCCCCAGGTTCCGTTCCTGCCACGAGGGGTGTATAAGGAGAGCGCTGGCGCGGTTCTTGAGATACTCGAGGTCCTGCGGCCGCGTAATGACAAATTCCGGCCTGTAGCCGGTCTTCTGTTTCTCGAGCGCTTTCTCAAGCAGCGACAGGAGCGCCCTGTTGCCCGGGAGCGGAGCGGTTGTCGGTATCCGTGCAGGGACCGAATCCTGTTCTGCGGTGCTCTCTTCCTTCAGAATCACCCTGGCGATCCGGGAAAGTGCGTCGTGGTTCAGAAACGAGTCGCTCCGTTCCCTCATGCTTTGCAGTCGGGAGTCATCGCGAATCAGCGACAGGAGTCTCGCTGCCAGGAGTTCTCCGTCAATCCACTCAGAAAGAACGCCGTCGACAGGGGCGATCTGTTCGTAGAGTATCTCTGCTCCTCCCGCACGTTCCATGGATCTGGCATTCATCACCTGGTGATCGCCCGGCAGGTTCGATTTCGGGATTATCAGAACCGGCAGGCCCATTGCGGAGATTTCGTTGAGGCTTCCCGCTCCTGCCCTGGCTACGACCAGATCGCTCAGGCCATACAAGTTTTCTATGTTATGAAAGAACGACTGGTATGTGTAGAAACTCCCGATTTCCTTCAGCTGTTCCTCGCTGTAGAGACGGTGCAGCCTTGCCTCGGTATCGGCAACCGCATTGTAGTCGCTGCTCTTGAACAGCCCGACTCCGTGGATGATTAAGAGCTTATCGCGGTATGGCAGAAGGTATTTCAAAGCATCGACCATAGCCCGGTTGATCGTCCGGGATCCCTGGGAGCCGCCGAAAACGAGGATAATCTTCCGTCCCTCGGGGACGGCTATGTTTGCCTTCTGTATTGCTTCCTCGCGGCTTACCCGTGCTATGCGGCGCCGAAGCGGATATCCCACCAGGAGGCCGTTATCAGGAAAATGAGACAGGCTTTCCGGAAATGTGACCAGGACCTTGTGAGCGAAGCGTCCCATCAGGCGGTTCAGCTTCCCGGGAACGGCATTCTGTTCGTGGATGAAAATCCTGGCACTGCAGAGCCTGAGTCTGCGAAGCAGGGAAGCGGCCACCACCACTGGCGCCGATGCATAGCCGCCGGTTCCGATTATGATCTGTGGGCGAAAAAGCAGCAGGATGTATATCGACTTCAGCACCCCCGCCGTGAGATCAAAGAGAAAACGCGCCCATTTCGGCGAAATCCCTCCCGGAAATCCGGATGCCCGCACGTACTTTATCGGGATGCCCTCGTGCGGAACGACTTCCTCTTCAACTCTTCCCCGGACTCCGACGAACAGAAAACGGCTTTCATCGGAAGCCAGGACGGATCCTATGGCCAATGCTGGGTTGACATGGCCGGCCGTGCCGCCGCCGGTCAATAGAATGCGTTTAATCGTCTGCATTCAATTTCCGCCAGTGTAGGTTCATCTGTGAAACTGCCCTGCGGGTTCCCGGCAAAGACTGCCGTGACCGCCCAAAATAATCTATCAAAAACACGTGAGCAATACATTTTTTTGTGCTGTTGACAGGTTTGGCTGCCTGGACAGGCCTCGACCTATCCCGATTTCCTGCCGCCTCTTTTCAGCCATATGACAAAAACTATCACACCAAAAAGTCCGGCAACGAGCGAAATCCAGAAATCTATGTTCTGAAATTCCATGGTATTACGCTATAGAGTCTATCAGGAACCTTGCGATAACGAGTTGCGATTGTCACACAATCCTGAAAAAGGTGAGAAATGATCACGCCTCCGACAACACATCTTCACTGAATGGAGCTGCAATGCGACTATGTTCCTGCATCATTCTTCTTGTCACGGCGATTTCTGTGGCGGCCCCGCAACAGGCTCCCTCGATCCGGTTTCCCATGACCACCCGTGATGCCGGTAAAGTGGAGCAGGGGATTCCAATCAGGCACGTCTTTACGTTCTCAAATGAGGGGACCCGCACGCTCGAGATAACCGGCATTGTCCACTCCTGAGGCTGTGAAACCACTTTGCTGTCAGCAAAGAAGGTCGCGGCCGGGAAAAGCGGGCGGATCGAGATGAAAGTCGATACTGCCTCCCTTTCCGGAATTGTGGAGAAATCGGTTTTTGTCACGACCAACGATCCTCAGAACGAAATCGTGAAGTTGACCATAAAGGCCGAAATCGAGCCGGAGGTGATCCTCTCGGATGCCGCGATCTTCTTTGGGGACTCGCCTCGGGGGAAGGAGCTTCGCAGAGAACTTTTGATGACTGTACCACGGGCAAAATCGATTAAGATTCACTCCGTCCGGTCCACGGATCCTGCCGTGTCGGTAAGGATTGAGGGTGTCGACGGTTCAGACGGCAAAAACATGAGACTGATTGCGGTCAGGAAGGCGAACGCACCGATAGGTCCCCATTTTGGAAAGATTATTGTACGGACCCTCGGCGGACGTGTTCGTGAAATCGTCATCTACGAGTCAGGAAATGTCACTGCCGGCGAAAAATAGCGCTAGTGCCGGCGCTTGGCGTCTGTGTATGTCGAAACTATCCCGATACTCCATTGTGTTGCCGGTGATCGCCCTCTACCTGTACCTTGCCGGGAGCGCGCCGTACCTGGGGCAGTGGGACAGTTACGATTATCTGAAGCAGATCGTCACGCATGAGTTTTCCGATCTGGGGATCGGACGGCCGGTCTTCATCGGCTACAACATACTGCTATGGGAAACCGCCAGAAGCATCTTTGATCTCGATGTGCTCAAGGTCGAGACGGTGATCATGGCCGGGACGGTTCTGCTGGGCTTTGTGGGGGTCATTCTCTTTCAGAAGCTTGCGCGGCAGTTTCTTCCTTCCCGCGTGAGTTCCTTCGCGACGCTGGCTCTGGCGCTTTCTCCGCTGTATGCGATCTACGCCGGATACATCATGACGGAGATCCCGATGCTGGTGGCTTTGATGGCCGCGGGGCTGGTAGTCGTGCAATTTGGTTCCACCCGTCCGTTGTCGAGCGCGCTGGCCGGAGGTATTCTCTTCGGCCTTGCGGCGGGGATCCGCGAGCAGGCGCTGACGATGGGTGCGGCCTTCGTCTGGATGATCTGGAGCCGGCGGCAGCCGCGGCAAGCCAGAATTCGCGACCTGGCGCTGTTCGGCTGCGCCGCGTCTGCAGTGACGCTGGCGCCGGCAGTCGTCTTCTATCTTGCCGATCCCAATGGATTTACGGAACGTATTCGAGTGTGGCTGCATGCGATTCCGATGGGACAGGTTCAGTTCTGGAGCAATGTACAGGCCAGCCTGCTTTATGCCTTCTGCGTCTGCCCCGGAGCGTGGCTGGCGCTCGCCGGTGCGGCGGTCTGGGGATTGGTGAAGCGGCAGCAGCGGGCGCGGCCCCGGTCCAAAGGAGGGATCCCGAATCCCTGGTGGGGGCTTGTCTGTTCAATCGTGGTGCCGATTGTGGTCCTGTGGCGGGACGCCGATGTTCAGATCCACCCTCGCTATCTCCTGCCGATCCTTCCCGGCTCGGTCATAATGTGCGCATATCTTTACGGCGGCTGGATCGAAAAGAGACGGGGTGCGGTGACATGGGGAGTGATTCAGGTGGCGGCTTTCGGGCTCGCGCTTGCCGCTTTTTCACCTCTGCGTCAGATCCAGATGGAAAAGATGGAATTCGCCGAACGGATACGGGAGGCGGTCCCGGGAGAGGGATTGCTGATAGCAGGAGGGTACAGCCCGATTCTGGATTACTACCGGGGAATAGGGCTGAGGCCCGGATGGCGGATTCTGTGGTCGGGATGGGATTGGAGTGCAGAGAAGGCGGAATCGGCGATTCGCCGATCGTGGGCAGAAGGAATCCCGGTGTATCTGAGCCAGGACGCCCGTGGATGGAGCTATTTTGAATCGGAATACCTGTCCCTGCAGCCGTTGCTGAAGGAAAGCGAAAAAGAAATCATCGTTCCGCGGCTGGTCCGCATTTCGCCACGGTAAGTCCATCGTCACGTCAGTTGTGCGAAGGATCCGGGACGTAAACGACGCGTTCCATCTTTCTGTAGTGTTCCAGGTCATGTTCCGGACGTTCGTACCCGTCGGGGATCGGCCTCGCTGAAAAGGACTGGAAGTAGAGTACGCAGGAGTCGCGCCAGCGTACAGCGTCCCGTTCCTGAATCGCCAGCAGAGCCCTTACATGTTCAAACCGTTCCCGGTCGATCAGTCCTTCAATGGAATCCCAGGTTTTCCTCATCCACCGCACCGTTTCGACCCCCTGGTAATACCTGTGGACCAGTTCTTCCCAGAGAGTGCGGCCCGATTGCATTTTGTGGTCCCAGCCGACGTGATGGAACCAGAGCAGGTAATCATCGGGAATGCGTGCGATGTCCTGAAAGACGGCAGCGACGGGTTCATGGTACTGGGCTACGGCATTTGATCCGGTCTCGGTCCGGTCAAAGCCGATGCCGTCCTTGTCTGCGCGATGGTAGTACACGGCCGTCCAGTCGGCTCTCGGCAGGTCCTTGGTCCACGGAGCCGGCCCGTAGTGATGCCCCTGGGCATAAAGATGCGTCAGTCCCAGCGGGCTGCGATAGTTCACTCCGGCTTCGCGCGACTTCATCATGATTTCTTTGACCGGTTCCAGGAAACGCTTGTCATTTGCAAAGGTCATCCTGATCCATTCGTCTGCAATCTCACCGGCCGTGAGAGTATGATCCCAGGCCAGGCGTCCGTAGCAATACCAGCTGGATTGAACGAAAGGGTGTCCTGTCCAGTTGCGGTCGGTTCCT
>JAAYAM010000002.1 GCA_012719355.1 Acidobacteriota bacterium | reverse complement strand
GGATCGGGACGGGTGCCTGCTATTTCGAGAAGAGTGGGCGTCCAGTCCATCGAGATTGCCACCTGATCCGAAACAGTTCCGGCAGCGATACGTCCCGGCCATCTGACCAGCGCAGGAACTCGCAGTCCACCCTCCAGCAGCTCCGTCTTCAGGCCGGTGAAAGGCCACCTGTCGGAGAAACGTTCTCCTCCGTTGTCTCCGGTGAAGATCACCACGGTGTTTTTCGCAATCCCGGCAGTATCCAGCGCCTTCAAGACCCGCCCCACTTGATAGTCCAGACGCTGGACCATCTGCGCATACGTTTTCAGTGAGCCTCCGTCGAGATGGTAGATCGACGTGAGGGTGCGCGAGACTTCCTCATCTTCAGGTCCCTCCCACGGCCAGTGCGGGGCATTGAAATGAAGACTTATGAGAAACGGCTTCTTTTCCTTCGCGTACCGTGTTATGGCCTTTACCGCCTGATCGCCGAGAAGGTCGGTCATGTATCCCGGCTGATTGATCCTCTGGTCATCCTGCCAGAGGTCGACCTGCACCTCTTCTCCTATTCCCGGCTTGTGTGTGAAGTAGTCGACTCCGCCTCCCCTGAATCCCCAGAAATGATCGTAACCGCTCTTGAGCGGTCCGAACTTCGGATACGCGCCCAAGTGCCATTTGCCGATCAGCATAGTTGAGTATCCTCTGTTCCGCAGCAGCGACGGCAACGTAGGATGCTCTGGAGGCAATCCGACATCTCTTATCCCGAGCGGTTCTTCCAGTCCGACCGGAAGACGATACTGGTAGCGTCCGGTAATGAGAGCCACACGTGTTGCGGAGCAGACCGACGAATTTGCGTAACACTGGGTCAGTTTCACTCCCTCGCGAGCCAGTCTGTCGATGTTGGGTGTCGTGTAGTCACGGCGGCCATAGCAGGAAAGGTCTGCGTATCCCATATCATCGACGACGATGAACAGGAAGTTGGGCGGGGAGTCCGCCGCTGAGAGAAACCGGCCCGCCAGTCCGGCGACCACGGGAGCAGCCGCCGCTTTCAGGATGTCACGCCGCGTAATCGAAGCTGGATTGATCACGGATCCTCCAAGTCGGTATGGCAATGAGTCTGAGATTTACTCCCGGGATTACAGCACAGCTGCTTCTCCAGTGCAACAAGCGAGTAGTGGACGAGACGCGGGCGGGAAGATTCAATCGTAGGATTCTGACGGCTGAAGCATGACCGTGGCAGGCTCCTCATCGGTGGTGTTCATCCGGATTCTGCCGTTGAATTCCCCTCCTTCGAGCACAAGGAATCTGCCGGTAATGATTTCCCCTTTTACTTTGCCTTTTGAGCGGATTTCGACCAGATCTTCCGCTCTCAAGATCCCCTCAACGTTCCCTGACACGAAGATTTTCTTGGCTATGACTTCGCCTTTGATAACGGCGGTACCGCTCAGGATTATCTGGTCTGCCTCGATCTTTCCCGTGACTGTTCCGTCCAGTCGCAAAATACCGTCGCTGGCCAGTTCGCCTTTGAACTCAGATTTGGCACCCAGAAAAGACTTCAGCTTTTCCGTCTCCTTGCCGAACATTACGATCTCCGCTTGAGATACTCGTACGGATTGATGCTTTTCCCGTCTTTCCAGACTTCGTAATGCACGTGTGGACCGGTCGATCTTCCGGTTGAACCCACATAGCCGATGATGTCGCCTCTTTTGACTGTTTGTCCGACCTTGACGGCGTTTGACTTGTTGTGGGCATACACCGTTGAGAAACCGCATCCATGCTCGATTACCACCACGTACCCGCTCTGATTTGCCCAGCCGGAGTGGCTCACGACCCCATCGGCCGTCGCCCTGATGTCGCTCCCCCTCCCGCAGGAGATGTCTATCCCGGAGTGAAATGCCATCAAACCGGTAATAGGATCTGTTCTCTTCCCATAGCCGGAGCTGATATTGCCGTCGGCGGGATATCCCAGGGGAGTGGCGGTGAAGATATCCTTCTGCACCGCCAGATACTCCTTTATCTCACCGACCGTTGCTATCGTCTTCTTCAGTTCATGCTCCAGGTCCGGGCTGTCGATGGATCCTATGAACAGATTGTCGACATCGACGGTTCTCAGGATGTCTTCCTTGGATTCCAGGGAGAAGATCTTGCGGAATTCACTTTCCACCTTCCTGAGTGCTGTCATGGTGGAATTCCATTGGGAAAACCTTTCTGAATAGAACTTTACTTTGTCGGCCATGGTCTGGTGCTCGTGCCGGTATTCCAGGCTGCTGATTGCAAGGCGAACGATGTATCCGCCGCCGACCATTGCCATCAGGAGACAGACAACCAATCCAACCACGGGTATTCTCAGGTTCAATGCGTTGAGATTGCCATGAGGGATCAGCATGATTGTTACAGGAGTGAATGCCTTTTTCACCAGAGCATGCACGATTCTTGTCATCAACCTGGGCCCTCCAGTCAAGATTCCGGCTAAAAGCTAACATTCAAAGGAAATTGAAACGGTGAGAATCGTCACGAAATCCGCTTTCCAGATAATCCTGATTCCCAGGTACTGTCTTTCCTAAAAAGATATAGAATGTTGCTTTGTGATCTTAGGATTACTGTATTGGTTTCATCGGAAGGTTAACGCGACTGAGGAGAAAGGTGCTGTGGACAACGAGACCGAGTGTTGCCCGAGATTCAATCCCGAGCCGTGGGACGACAAAATACTTGAGTGGAACAAAAAGAGATTCATCAGGGACACAGTCCGCACAGTTTTCCACATACCTCTGAATTTCGGCAGCGTAATGAGGAGACTCGATAGGAATGTGAGAAAAGCCGGAGCGGAAATGGAGCATAACTTGACCCTTTCCGACCATACGTCCAGGTGGAGCATGGATGTCTATCTCGCGGTTGACAGGGAAATACCGGGAGCAGAGAACACGGCTCTGAGCGGAAGGTTTTACAGCAAAGTATATGAAGGACCGTTCCGCGACACCGGCAAATGGTGCAGGGATTTCGAAAGCATCGTGACGTCGAAAGGCCTCAGCCTCCGGAAATGGTTCATGTGGTATACGACCTGTCCGAAATGCGCCAAGAAGTATGGGAAGAACTACGTCACGATAATATCAGAAGTTGGTACAGTCTGATCAGTCCCTGACGTGGTATGCCCCTTTGGCAATCCACTTGTATGTTGTCAATTCGCGCAACCCCATGGGGCCGCGAGAGTGCAGGCGCTGCGTCGAAATCGCCACCTCGGCTCCCAGCCCGAACTGGCCGCCGTCTGTGAACCGAGTGGATGCGTTGACATACACGGCCGCAGAATCGACTTCATTGATCCATTTCGCCGCATTGTCAGCGTCTTCAGTAAGAATAGAATCTGAGTGCCCCATGCTGTGTGCATTCGTGTGCGCTATCGCCTCATCCA
The DNA here is from genome assembly GCA_012719355.1 of Acidobacteriota bacterium. Taxonomy (GTDB): domain Bacteria; phylum Acidobacteriota; class UBA6911; order UBA6911; family UBA6911; genus UBA6911. The sequence goes on along the minus strand of JAAYAM010000002.1, from coordinate 33,624 downwards.
CCCCATCGACGACTTTCAACCCGAGTACGAGCGACATCCATTCCGTGTCGAAATCGGCAGATCCCGCAGGCTGAACCGATTCCGGGAGCGCTGCCTCTCGCTGGCGCAGGTAAGGTTCGGCTGATCGATGCGCCCTGAATGTGACTCCCGCCGGAGCAAGATGCTCGACAACGCGCGGGAGGAATGCCGCCGCAACCGACCGGTGCACAAGCAGGGTGTCGAGCGCGTTGCAAACCGACGGGCGCTGGGTCTTGGCATTGAATATGACCGGCAAAGCCTTTTCGAGATCGGCGGATTCATCCACGAAGATATGGCATATCCCTATTCCTCCGGTTATTACCGGGATCCGGCTGTTCTCGCGGCAGAAGCGATGCAGCCCTTCTCCGCCGCGCGGAATGACGATGTCCACATATTCATTCAGATGAAGAAGCTCAAGAACCAGCGCGCGGTCGGGATCGTCAATGAACTGCACGGCAGAGGCAGGGAGACCGCTCTGCGCCAGGGCCCTGCGTGCCAGATCAACCAGAATGCGGTTGGAGTGTATCACTTCCTTTCCGCCTCGCAGGATCGCCGCATTCCCCGTCTTGACCGCGAGTCCGGTCACGTCGATTGTAACGTTCGGGCGTGATTCGTAGATGATGCCGATGACACCCAGAGGGACACGGCGTTTGCACAATTCCATCCCGTTCGGCAGAACACTCCTGTCGAACGATTCTCCGACAGGATCGGGGAGCTCGACAAGCCGCCGCAGATCGGAGGAAAGCCCTTGCAGCCGCTTTTCTGTCAAAATCAATCTGTCGATCAGAGCTTCACTCAGTCCAGACTCTTGTGCGGCTGCAACATCAGCGCTGTTAGCTGCCAGGATCGACTCACGTTCCTGCTCAATGAGACCGGCAAGATTGCTCAATGCCGCGTCTTTTACTTGCGTGCCGGCATTCGCCATCAGCCTGGAAGCTTCGCGTGCCTTTTTCCCCAGTTCGATCAACATCTCAGTTCCGTCCTTAACGAGACCGTCTGCCGGCGGTTCCGCGGCCCCTGCGGCAGAACCCCTAGAGCAAAACCATGTTGTTATGATGAATCACTTCATCCCCGAAGTGATAGCCAAGAATTGCCTCGATCGCGTCCGAGGGGCAGCGTACGATCCTAACGAGATCGCTGCTGTCGTAATTGGCTATTCCCCTGGCAATTTCGGTGCCCGTTGGATCGCATACTCTCACGGTGTCACCACGGCCGAAAGTACCGCTCACCTCAGTCATTCCGATTGGAAGAAGACTGGCTCCTCGCCGTAGCGCACGGACGGCTCCGTCGTCCACTTTCAACACTCCAGGCGCCCGACGTGCGGACAAGATATACCGCTTCCGGCTCTCCATCGAGGATGCGACCGGTGTGAAATAGGTGCCTACCTTTTCCCCGTTAGCGAGGCGCAGCAGGATGTCGTGCTCTTTCCCTGATGCGATGATGCATGCCGCTCCTGATCTCCTTGCCAGATCAGCCGCCTGTAGCTTCGTCACCATCCCTCCAGTCCCCAAGCGCGAGTCGCTTCCTCCGGCTGCGTGCCACAACTCCTCAGGTATCTCGCCTGTCGATACTTCAGAGACAAGCTGCGCATCCGACTCCTTGCGCGGGTCTGCCGTGTAAAGCCCTGCCTGATCCGTCACCAGGATCAGAAGATCAGCATCGACGAGGTTGGCTACCAGGGCCGAGAGGTTGTCATTATCGCCGACGCGGATCTCTTCGGTAGCGACCGTGTCATTTTCGTTGACTATGGGAACTACCTTCTGCTCCACGAGAGCGATGAGGGCGTTGCGCGCATTCAGATAGCTCCTTCTCCTTTCGAGGTCTCTGCGGGTGAGAAGGATCTGCGCTACTGTCCGCCCATAAAGACCGAAGATCTGATCATAGACCGCCATCAGACGCGACTGTCCTATTGCCGCAAGCATCTGTTTTGCGGGGATGTCTTTGGGCAGCTGCGGGAATCCAAGCTTTTCCCGCCCCAGCGCAATAGCGCCGGAGGTGACAAGAAGCACCTGGTGTCCCGCATCGAGCAATTCTGACGTCTGACGCGCGAAATCGACCAGCAGCGGCGGAGCCAGGCATGAAGTGCCGTTGGTCAGCGTCGAAGTTCCTATTTTTGCGACAATCCGCATTCTGCAGAAATCCAATCGAGTGATGAGAGTAACAACCTGAATGCTCCGTACTACTTCTTGCCGGAGAACTCGAGGTAGATCACCTCGACGAGACTCGGGAAGCGCATTCCTCCGGGAGGGCCATCCTTGATCCCAAAAGCCTGTTTCACCTCATCCAGCGACTTCCCCTCGTTTATGAGCTGTTTCACCTTCTGCTGCCTGTCCTCGAGATTCTTCATTGCGCCTTCGATATCCGCCTTGGTAAGGACATCGCCGTGTCCGGGGACAAAGCGGTCCACGTCAAGGTTCAGCAGGGCCTTGAGCGTCTTGACTACCCCAGCCGAGGAACCTCCCTTGTGTCGGTGGATCAGAGGATCTCGGCCGATAAAGACCGGGTCTCCGACGAATGCCAGCTTGTGTGCCGGGAGGAAGACAACGATGTCGCCGCTGGTATGAGCTGGGCCGAAATGGCTAAGCTGGATCTTATCCGGCCCCGTACCGAGTTCGAGCTTTTCTGCGAAGGTTCGGGTGGGGAAGTAATCCTGCGCATTCGGGGCCTTGAACTCTTTGGCCATCTCCTCTTTCGCCCCGTTGCTCGATATGATCTCCAGTCCTTTGGGAAATCCGGTGATGCCGTTGACATGGTCTCCGTCGCTGTGCGTCAGGATTACCCGCGTGATGGGTTTGGACGTAGTCTTCTTGATCTCGGCAATCATCTTTTCCGCGTCACCCGCGGTCATCTGTGCATCGATCGCGGTGACGGACTCGCCGACGATGAATCCGGTATTGGCCAGTCCGCCCTTAACGAGGTAGACGTTTTCAGCGAGCTTTTCTGTCGTAAACGAGGCTGACCGCTGCTGTGAAAACCCGACGGCCGTACCCAGCAAGAATGAAACGATGACAAACGCGATAGAGAGAGATTTCTTCATGGCGCCTCCCGGTTTTTCTACGGTTCAAACCTCAGTATTTTAACCCTAAAACCGGGAAACACGAGTGTTAAGTTTACACGTGGCCGTGTTCCCAACCGTGGCTCCGGGAAGATGCCGGCCATGCGCGGCAGCCGGCGCATCGGTTGAATGTCATCTCGTGCTGGATCAAAATGTCTGAACGACGAGGTGGTGGCAGATGCCCGAGGAAAAGGTACGCATCTGGATTGCCAGGGGGTTCAGGACAGTCGAAGATGTCGTCTACACTGGACTGGGGCTGCTTCTCGCCGTCACGTCAATAGGCCTGCTGGCTATCGGTTTCATTGCAGTCATCAATAGCCTCTTGTCGGGCACACTCACTGATGATGTCGTGCTGCTGCTGGACCGCATACTGCTCGTTCTCCTGATCGTCGAAATCATGTACACGGTCCAGGTTTCCTTCAGGGAGCACGCCCTGGTTCCCGAACCTTTTCTACTTATCGGATTGATTGCCGTAACCCGGAGAGTGCTCGTCCTCACTGCAGAACTGCCGCGATGGATTCAAGACGGGGAGCTGTTTCGAAATGCCTTGATAGAGCTGGCCGTTCTGACTGCAATGATCATCGTCCTGGTTGCGGCCATTATGCTGCTGCGGAGGAAAGGCGTCGATTAAGGGCTCAGGTATTCTGTCCGGAAGCACAATGCCTGATGTTGTGCAGAGACTGCCTCATGGAACGTATATCCATGTTCTTGCGGGTGGCAATCAGTTCTGCGACGAAACTGACGGCGATCTCCTCCGCTGTTTCGGATCCTATGTCAAACCCGACCGGCACGTAAACACCGTCGAATCTTGACGCCGGGATTCCTTCTTTTTTCAGAAGATCGAACAGCGACTCCGTCTTCTTCGGACTCCCCAGAATTCCGATATATCGGGCAGGGGACTGCACGGCATATCTGAGGCAGAGCAGGTCCAGACGATGGCCGCGAGTGGCGATGAATAGATATGAGGAGCTGTTGACCGGCAGCCGGCTGAAAACCTTCTCCCAGGAATCGACGTGGAAATCATCCGCCTCCGGAAACTTCTCTGGATTGGCCTGTTCAATACGGTCGTCGACAACCGCAATCCTGAACCCTGCAAATCTTGCCACGTGCGCGACGGCCTTGCTTACAAACCCTGCTCCGAAGATGAAGAGCGTCGGGTCCGGAACGACCGGTTCCACATATACCTGCATAAACCCTCCGCAGACGAGGGCGCTCTCCTCATGATCGACGCCCGTAAGATCGTAGCTCAGCAGCCGCGGCCTTCCCGTCCTGAGTGACTCTAGAGCTTCACGGCATACCTCTGCCTCAGTGAAACCTCCGCCTATCGTCCCCGACCGGCGGCCGTCCTCGTACACCAGCATTTTGGCAGAGTCCTTGCGCGGAGTGGCGCCTCTGGTCACGATGATTGTCGCCAGAGCGGCTATGAGGCCTCTCGATCGCAGCTCGACTATTTCTTTGTATATGTCCGGGACCATCGCAAAAAGCTAGCACAGTGGCGCCCGCGACTCAACATCGGGCGCACGTAATGTCAGCGGCCGCAGCAGCGTTTGAATTTCTTTCCGCTGCCGCAAGGACAGGGATCATTTCTTCCCGCTTCAGCCATTTCCCGCTGGCGCAGCCACAGCATGACATTGGCCGGCGGCCGCTTTTCGCGCAGCTCTGCAGCCATAAAATCCATGTATGGCTTCACGTGCGTGAAGAAAGCCTTGTAGCCGCGGCACAGGTAATTCAGATCTCCTCCGCCCTTGCCGGCCTTAACGAAACGGTGTTTTGGGCATTCCCCGTTGCAGACAAACCGTACCCCGCAGTCGAGGCATTGCCGCGGCAGGCTGTCCAGTTTCTTCTTTCCAAACTGCGCCTGGCGAGCAGAACGAACCATTGATTCAAGCGGCTGATCCATGATGTTCCCAAGCCTGTTTTCGGGATAAACATAGTGGTCGCATGAGTAGATGTCGCCGTTGTGCTCGATGACGGCCGAGGAGCCGCAGGTCTTCTGAAACACGCACAGGGCCGGTTCCATTCCCACCCATGCCGCCAGAGTCACGTCAAAGATCTGTATGTAGACCTTTCCGACGTCGCTGCGCACCCAGTCGTCAAAAATCGCTGAAAGGAATCTGCCGTACTGCAACGGGTCTACCGACCACTCTGATACCTTGGCGGGTGTTTCCGAATCGGGAGACACCAACAACAGCCCTTCCGGCGTCGCTTCCGCGGCCGCGCGTTCCACGATCGGGATAAATTGCATGAAACCGTGGCCGATCTCCCTCAGAAATCGGTAGATCTCCAGAGGATAGTCCGCGTTATGTCTCGGCACCACCGTGAGGGTATTGAACTCGACTCCATGCTTCTTCAGCGCCTTCACACCCAACATAACCCTGTCAAACGACGGCGCGCCTCCCTTGTCCATACGGTAGCGGTCGTGCAGGTGCTGCGGCCCGTCCAGCGAGAGTCCGACAAGGAAGTCGTTTTCGGCGAGAAACTCGCACCAGGTATCGTCGAGCAGGATGCCGTTTGTCTGAATGGTGTTTTCGATCCTCACACCGTTCGCATGTTTCTTCTGAAGCTCGACGGCCTTGCGGAAATAGTCGACCCCGAGCATTGTCGGTTCTCCGCCCTGCCAGGCGAAATTTACCACGGGAGCGTCCTGCGATTTTATGTACTGCCGTATGAACTCCTCCAGGATTTCATCCGGCATAACCCAGTCCCAGATGCCGGTTTTGGCCGGATAGAGCGCTTCCTTCTCGAGGTAGAAACAGTACCTGCAGCCGAGGTTGCAGACGGGGCCGATCGGTTTTGCCAATATGTGAAAACCAGAGTCCTGCTGTTGCATATAGCCGAGTTTTAATGGATTCCTGTCTCCCAGTCCAGACAATAACAGCCGGAGGAAGCGCAAATCCTCTCTTTGTAAGCAGACATGCCGGATTCAGCCCGCGATGCAGAATGCAAAAAAACATCGGCTCGGCGCCGGCGGGGCCGATAAGTAGTGAAGCTAAAGCGCGGGATGTGTCTGTCCGGTCTTCCGGTTGAGACTGAAGGCATTGCGGAGTGAACATGGGTTGTCCGGAGCAGGAACAATACAAAATTAGGTGTCTGCAACTTGAGAGGGCCCTGCAGCAGAGCGAGGAGCGCTTTCAAAGGATCTTTCACGCTTCATCCAATGCGATGGCAATCACCACCATCAAGGAGGGGCGATTCGTCGATGTCAACGAGGCGGATGCTTCCCTGGGCGGATTCAAGCGCGAGGAGCTCATAGGCCGCACTCTGGCAGAACGCGGACTTCTCGCCGATGCAGAACAGCACACCAGAATACTGGAAGAACTGTCGAAGACCGGCAAGGTCCGCAACCGCGAAGTCCTGATCAAGACGAAGGAGGGCGATGTTCTCACAGTACTTCTCTCCCTGGATCCCATCGTCGTTAATGATGCGCCTTGCCTGCTCGGCGTCTCGGTCGACATTACTGCGAGGGAAAGGGAAGCCAATGCCCTGAGGGAATCGGAAGAGAAATACCGAATGCTGGTTGAGAATTCTCTGCAGGGGATCGTGATAATCCAGGATTCCCGGGTTATCTTCTGCAACCACAGGCTCGCCGAGATATCCGGCTATTCGGAAGAGGAACTGCGGTCGTTCGCGCCCGCCGGTACTAATGAGCTCATCGGGATCACCGAGAAAGTCCTCCGGGAAGCGCCCGCCGCAAAACAGGGGCCTGTCAGATACGAGTGCCGCGGTGTGAGAAAAGACGGCAGCGAAATGTGGCTGGAACTGTCCGCGACTCTCATAAAGTACAATGGGAGACCCGCCGTTCAGGCTGCGTTTATTGACATCACCGACCGTAAGCTTACGTCCGGAGAGCTGCAGAAAGCGCTGGAATGGCAGAAGGCCATATTTGAAGGATCGCGGGACGCTATCATCATCAGCGACGAGAATTCAAGGTTTATGGATGTGAATAAGGCTGCCTGCAGCCTGACGGGATACTCGAGAGAAGAACTCCTTCAGATGAGCGCCTGGGATCTGAACAGAGATGTCGATCCTGCATTGCTCGAGAAGATGAAGGCGAGAGTTCTGAGCGGCGAGGACATTCTGGGTGAAACCGAGATCTTCACGAAAGACGGGCGCCGCGTCGACGTCGAATTCACGCACCGCCGTGTGATGATTTCCGGCGAACCTTATATGCACAGCACCGCCAGGGACATCACCAATCGGAAGCGCCTTGAAGCCCAGTTCCTGCAGGCTCAGAAAATGGAGGCCGTTGGATCTCTTGCGGGCGGCGTGGCTCACGACTTCAACAACCTGCTTTCGGTGATAAAAGGCTATGCCGAGCTGTTGCTGGAAGATCTCCCTCCGGAAGATCGAAACCGGCCGGATCTCGAGCAGATCGAAAAAGCCGCGCAGCAGGCGGCATCCCTGATCGCCCAACTGCTGGCCTTCAGCCGTAAGCAGATACTTCAGCCTGAGTTCATAAATCTGAACGATACAGTCACTGAAACGAGCATAATGCTCAGCCGCCTGATCGGAGAACACATTGAGCTGATCGCGAAAAAAGCGCCGGAACTGCACTCCGTCTATGCGGATCCCGGTCAGATACGACAGGTGATCATGAACCTTGCCGTCAACGCACGAGACGCCATGCCGCACGGAGGCCAGCTCATCATAGAAACCTCGAATTGTGTTCTGAATGAACACTATGTCAAGGGCCGTCCGCTCGTTAAACCCGGCCCGTATGTGATGCTGACGGTGAGCGACAACGGTACCGGCATGGAAGCCGCCATCCAGGAGCGCATTTTCGAGCCCTTTTTCACGACAAAAGGGAAGGGAAAGGGAACGGGTCTGGGACTGTCCACTGTCTACGGGATCGTCAAGCAGAGCAACGGTTTCATCTGGGTGTACAGCGAGCCAGGTAAGGGGACTTCCTTCAAAATCTATTTCCCTGCGGCAGTGGACGGCGAGGTCACCAAATCAGCCGCCGAAAAGGAAGAGAAAGAGCAGATGGACGCCGAGGGGGCTGAGAACGTGCTTGTCGTCGAGGATGACGCTGCGGTTCGGTCTCTGGCCATCCGGATACTGCGGGATAGAGGCTACAACGTCCTTGAAGCTTCAAACGGGATAGAAGCGCTCAACGTCGCGCGCCTTACCGATACCTCCCTGGACCTCGTTATCACTGATGTGGTGATGCCGGAAATGGGAGGGAAAGAACTGGTCTCAAGTCTTGAATCCATTCTACCTGCCGTCAAAGTGCTCTACATTTCCGGATACACGGATGACGCGATAGTCCATCATGGAATCCTCGATCCAGGCGTTGCTTTCCTTCAGAAACCGTTCACTGGTGAGAGTCTCGCGCGCAAAGTCCGGGAAGTTCTCGATAATGGCACTCGCCGGCGCCTGGCGGATCCCGAGTAGGAACTTCATCCCCTCCCCGGGGTGTTGCTCCTGGCATCTGGCGCGCGATCGTGATATATAAATCCGCGAGAGGAACACCCATGAGGAAGTAACGACAACATCCAGAAGAACGGTGACCGTCGGGCCTGCCTTCCAGGCGCCGGCGCGCGTGTTCCTGTGCTGTTGGCGTTTGAGTGTTGCTCGCCCACCTCTTTTCATAATTCCATCCAGACAGCAGACGCCGGCAGACCGAGCTATGGAGAGTGGAAGTGTCATTAAACTACCTCTGTTTCAAGAATGTATCTCATCGCTACGATTCGATGCAAAAACCCTTGCTGCAGGATGTCGATTTCACTGTTTCTGCAGGCTGGACCGGGGTCGTAGGTTCCAACGGCGCCGGGAAGACGACAGTCCTGAAGTTGGCGTCCGGAATCCTGGAACCGTCCGAAGGTTCCGTACAGCTGCCCGGACATGCCGTCTACTGCGACCAGCGCACAGACGATGTCCCGGATTTGCTCGAAAGCCTGATTGATGCGCGAGACAGGCTGGCGTCGGCGATCAAGGGAGAACTGAGAATTCAGGATGACTGGTGCAGCAGGTGGGACGTGCTGAGCCATGGTGAACGAAAACGCGCGCAGATTGCGGTCGCGCTCTGGCAGGAGCCGGTTGTGCTGTCTCTGGATGAACCTACGAATCACATTGACGCCGATGCGCGGGCCCTTCTTCTGAGGGCTCTGAGCAACTATCGCGGTATAGGCCTGCTGGTCAGTCATGATCGGGACCTGCTGGACACGATCTGCGAGCGCTGCCTCTTTGTCACTCCGCCCGAAGCTGTGCTGCGCCCGGGCAACTATTCCTCCGGAAAGCGTGAGTCGCTCAGGGAGGAGGAATATGCAAGGACACAAAAGGAAATAGCCAAGCTGAATTTCGTCCGACTGAAGCGGGAAGCTCAGCGACGGATATCAAAGGCCCGGAATCCTGATCGGCGTCATTCCAAACGGAGCCTCGCTGTCAAAGATCATGACGGACGCGCCCGGATTGATGGGGCACGATTGACCGGAGCGGATGGAAAGGCAGGAAGGCTTGCCGCACGGATGCAATCGCGCGTCGCACGTGCCCTCGAGGAAGTGGAGGGAATCAGAATCCGGAAGCAGTATGAACTCGGGATCTGGATCGGCGGTGAGTATTGCAGGCGGGATACGCTATTTCAACTCGCCGCCGGTAGTATACCGCTTGGGAGCGCAAGGCAACTCCGCCATCCCCAGCTCACGATGCTTCCCAAAGACCGGATTTCCCTGACCGGTTCGAACGGAAGCGGGAAGAGCACGCTTCTGCGCACTATAATCAACAATCTCAGCCTGCCGCCCGGACGGCTGACATATCTGCCGCAGGAAATCGATCTGCCGTCTTCATGCGCCATACTCGAGGAAGTCAGAAGGCAGCCCTCCGATGTTCTCGGAAAGATCATGAATGTGGTCAGCCGGCTCGGATCGCGGCCGGCAAACCTGCTGGAAAGCATTGAACCCAGCCCGGGCGAAGTAAGAAAGCTCTTACTGGCCCTTGGTATCGCCCGCGAGCCATATCTGATTATAATGGATGAACCGACAAATCACCTGGATCTTCCTTCTATAGAGTGTCTCGAGGCTGCGCTGGCCGATTGTCCATGCGGGCTGCTTCTTGTCAGTCACGATCGGCGCTTTCTGCAGAACCTTGCACAGAAACGCTGGCATATTGAGCCGGAGGACGACAGCATGGAGAGGATGATCGTATCTATACTTTGAGCTAAGGAGCCGGAACAGGCGAAATCATGATAGAATTGGAACCTCTCAGTTGAGTCTCGAGGGCTGAACCAGATGCTGAATCGACAAGCAAGGCTCCTGATCTGTTCGATACTCTACATACTGCTTGCAGCAGGCTGTGGCGCTCCGGCAAATTCAAAATCGAAGAGTGCCGAAGCAAGGTTTTCCGCTACCGTGGTAAAGGTTTCCGACGGAGATACCCTTACCGTCCTGGTTGGTGGCAAAAGGGAAATCCGGGTGCGTCTCGACGGCATCGATTGCCCGGAATTGCGCCAGGCGTACGGAACAAAAGCAAAACAATACGCTTCAGCGAGGGCACACGGAAAGAAGGTGACCGTCATTGCTCATGGCGCAGACGATTACGGACGCACGATCGGCACCGTTCTCATCGAAGACTCCAGACTGAATGAAGAACTCGTCGCGCTGGGACTTGCATGGGCTTACGTCTATCACAGTACAGAGTATGCGTCCCTGGAAAAAGATGCGCGCCGTCGTCGCATCGGGCTCTGGTCGGATGACGATCCGGTGCCGCCATGGGAGTTCAGAAGCCGTCGAAACTCCAGAGACGCACGGCAAACGGCGTCACAGCCGCAGGAATCCCGACCGGACCGCTCAATCGTATATGTAAGCAGGAACGGAGGGAGGTATCACGCCAAGGGATGCAGAAGTCTGTCGGGTGGCGGAACAGCGGTCCCGGTCAGTGAGGCCGAAAGGCGCGGCCTTACCCCGTGCAGGCTGTGCAAACCTTAGGCCGACTTACGCCTTCTCGTACAGTACCCTCCCGGTCTCACGAATGTCGTAGCCTCCCATGCGGCATACATCGGATTTAAACTCCTCCGAGGCCAGTGATTTGCAGAGTACACTGATCGCTTCTGTTGAGCAGAGTCCGGCGGGGATAACCAGATCGAACCTTTCGGTGGTGACTGGAACAAAGTCAAGGTTCAGCAGTCTCGCAGCGGCACGGATCCCCATGCCGACATCGGCAGAACCTCGCATGACCGCAAGAGCCACTTCCATATGGGTGTGTACGGTCGTGTCATAGCCGGAAATCTCCGAGGGATCTATTTGGCTTTCCTTCAGTTTGAAATCAAGGAGCAGCCTGGTTCCGGAACCTTCCTGGCGATTGATCAGGACGGCCTTTTTTTTCGCAATATCCTGTAACGTCTTGATCCCGAGCGGGTTACCTCTTCGAAGGAGAAATCCCTGCTCCCGGTGTGCAAGATTCACGACTCTGAGTCCGGAACCCGGCAGTCTCTTCTTGACAAAAGGGGTGTTGTATTCGCCGCTCCTGACGTCGAGCAGGTGAACCGCGGCGATGTGGCAGGTCCCTTTTCCCAGAGCCTGAAGCCCGGCGGCGCTCCCGAGATTCGAAAGAGACACGGTAAAATTCCTGTTCCACGAGTGAACATATTTGGTCAAAGACTCAAGCGCAATATCGTTGCTTCCTGCAATTACGACCCGGTTTGACGTCTCGACCGGCGTCAGGCCGACCATCTTCCTTGCGCTGTCCTGGATCCATTGGTCGACCAGTTGTTTCGGAAAAAGCCATTTGCCCGTGATCCGCGTAGCCGGCAGCCTCTTTTCCTTGATGAGACGGTAGATCTGGTTCTTATGAATATGCAGGTATTCCGCAAGATCATCCGAGGTGAGCATGTCTCTGCCCATAGCCGTTGCTCCGAGTCAAATTGCAGCCCGCGATTATAGCAGAGGCCGGCGGGGTCCGGACACAGTCCGCTTTCTGTGTTTCTTCACGCGAGCATAATTTCGCCCCATTTTGTCAGTTTTTGTAATAATATGACGCAATATTTCAGGTCGCGCACCTGACAGCAGGCTGAAATAACAACAGGCAATAAGGATGGGAATATGAAACTGAAGAGAATGAGCTTGACGATTAACGGCGTCGAGAGGTTTGTCGTCTGTGACCCCGACAAGGACAGTCTGACAACGGTCATTCGCCGTATGGGGCTTACCGGTACCAAGATGGGGTGCGGTACTGGTGTGTGCGGCTCCTGCTCTGTGATCCTGAACGGCAAGGTAATCCGCTCATGCAACCGGAAAATGAAAAGCATTCCTGAGTTCAGCGAAGTCATCACGATCGAGGGAATCGGCACTCCACAGAACCTTCATCCCCTGCAGCAGGCGTGGATAACCTATGGCGGAGTCCAGTGCGGTTTCTGCTCTCCCGGCTTCATTGTTTCGGCTTACGGCCTGCTCAGTGAGAATCTTTCCCCCACGCGCGAGCAAGTGCGTGACTGGTTCAAGAAACATCAGAACATCTGCCGTTGCACCGGCTATAAACCCCTGGTCGATGCCGTAATGGCGGCCGCCAAAGTCATGCGCGGCGAGGCGTCGATAAAAGATATCACCTATGACTTCGCCGCTGAAAAGGATATCTACGGTTCGCGCCGCCCGAGGCCCACGGCACTGCCGAAAGTCACCGGCCTTGCAGACTACGGTGACGATATCAAGCTCAAGATGCCGGAAGGGACTGCTCATCTTGCGGTGGTTATTTCCGAAGTTCACCATGCCAACATCATCAGCATCGATACTTCGGAAGCCGAGAAAATGCCAGGCGTCTTTAAGGTCATGACGGCAGAAGATGTCAACGGAACCAATAACATGGCTTCTCCGGCAGTGATTCCGCGCCAGAAGGGGAAAGGAATCACCGAATTCCCGATCATAGCCGGCAAGAAGATCTGCCGGCGTGGCGATGTGGTGGCTTTGGTTGCCGCCGATACCGAGGAACATGCGCGTGCCGCAGCAAAGAAGGTGAAACAGAATCTGGAAATCCTTCCGGCGTACATGACCTTCCCGGAAGCGGTCATGCCCAATGCAATTCAGCTTCATGAGAGCCTTCCCAACTTCTATATGGAACAGCCGGTGTTCAAGGGGAGAGATACGGCCGAGATCTTCGAAGAAGCGCCGTTTGTCGCTGAAGGGAGCTTCCATTCGCAGCACGAACCCCATCTTCCGATCGAACCTGATGTTGTTCAGGGCTACTGGGATGTCGACGGCATGCTTACGATCCAGTGCAAGTCACAGTCCATCGACGAATGCCGCGATGCACTTGCGATGGCCTGCGGGATCCCGAAAGAAAAAATCCGAATGCTGCTGAACTTCGTTGGAGGATCTTTCGGCTACTCCACCAGCTCCAATACCTATGCGCTTGTTGCGACGGCAGTGCAGAATTTGAACATCCCCTGTACTCTGACGTTGAGCTATGAAGAGTTCATGCACATGACAGGCAAGAGATCCGCGACCTTCACGAACGGCAGAATCGCGTGCGACCAGGAAGGCAAGATTCTTGCAGCCGAATACGATGTCGCTCTCGACCACGGAGCCTACGCCGTCGTTGCGGGACATATCTTCAACAATCTTGTCTCTGTCGGATTCCATGGCTACAACATCCCGAATTTCAAAGCGCTTGCCCGCGGCGGTTCTTCAAACCATGCCTTCAATACGGCATACCGCGGATTCGGCTCTCCACAGATCTACACATGCACTGAAGCGCTGATAGATATGATCGCGGAAAAGGCGGGGATAGATCCATGGGAGTTCCGCTACAAGAACGCCGCACGGCCGGGCGATCTTACGGTCAACAGCCGCCCCTATCATGATTACATTTATCCGCAGCTGCTCGAGAAGGCCAAGCCGATATATGACCAGTACAAAGCGGAAGCTGAAGCAGCCAAGGCTCAAGGGAGACATTTAGGAGTCGGAATGAGCCTGGGCGGATTCATCATCACGGTCGGTATGTTCGACAAGGCCGAGGTGGCTCTCGAACTCAATCCTGACGGAACGATCACGCACTACAACACATGGGAAGAGATGGGACAGGGAGGCGACATCGGCACCCTCACCCATACCGTGAAGGCGCTGGCTCCTCTGGGCATCACCGCCGACCAGGTGCGTCTGGTGATGAACGACAGCAAAACCTGCCCCGATACCGGACTGGCAGCGGCCAGCAGGTCACACTATATGGCCGGCAACGCGACAATCGATGCCGCCAACAAACTGATGAACGCGATGCGCAAGCCTGACGGTTCTTATCGCACATATAAAGAAATGGTCGCCGAAAAGATACCGACCAAGTACATCGGGCATTACGACCAGTTCAACATTGGGCTTCCTCCCGGACTCGATCCCGATACGGGCCAGGGTGAAAAGAATCCCACGTACATGTATGGCGTCAATCTCGCCCTGGTTGAGGTTGATGTGAAGACCGGCAAAACCAAGGTTCTGAGATTCACCTGGGTCGGCGATGTCGGGGTTGTCGGAAACCAGCTTGCCGTTGAAGGCCAGGGGTACGGCGGCATATCTCACAGCATCGGATTCGCGCTTAGTGAACAGTACGAAGCCACTGAGAAACACAACAACATCATCAGCTGCGGTGTGCCTACCATCGATATGATCCCGGATGATTTCAATCTCTTATTCCTCGAAACCCCGCGTGCAAACGGGCCCCATGGTTCATGCGGCTGTTCAGAGGTTTTTCAGAGCTCAAACCATATGGCCGTCATCAATGCAATCAACAATGCGTGCGGCGTCCGGATCTATTCGCTCCCTGCAACTCCGGACAAAATCAAGGCAGGCTGGGAGGCGAAGCAGCGTGGTGAAGATCTGACTCCTCCGAAGTACTTCCTCGGTTCCGATTTCGAGGAGGAATTGGAGTATATAAAAGCCCATCCCATGACGGCGGCCAGGTCAGCAGGCAGCTAGGATTCACAGCCGTGGGTTGCGCCGAAGTCTCAGCGCAACCCGCGGCCGAAGGAAAGAAGAAGTATGAAACTAGAGGACGCC
Source organism: Acidobacteriota bacterium (assembly GCA_012719355.1). Lineage (GTDB taxonomy): Bacteria > Acidobacteriota > UBA6911 > UBA6911 > UBA6911 > UBA6911. The sequence goes on along the minus strand of JAAYAM010000002.1, from coordinate 18,579 downwards.
ACCCGCTATACCGCCAGGTGTTTTCATGGCGAGCCCGCGTCATGCTCTTTTGCCTGCCCTTTCCGTCTGGACATCCGGTCATTTCTCGAAAAGGCGTCCAAAGGAAGATGGGGACCCGCGTACAAAACTCTGCGCAATGCCGTTGTCTTCCCCGCTATCGTCAGCGCCCTGTGCGACCAGCCCTGCCGTGCTCACTGCCAGCGTACGTTGGTCGGCGATGAACCGTTGGCTCTGCGGGACGTAGAAGCGGCCTGCGTCAGGTATGCCAAGAGTCGCAAGCCCGAGATGTATGTCATACCGCCCAAGGACAAACGTATTGCTGTTGTCGGAGCCGGGATTGCAGGCCTCTCCTGCGCGCTGAATCTCGCCCAGAAGAGATTCCCGATAACGGTGTTCGAGAGAGAGAACGGATGGGGCGGAGCCCTGCGGAGCCATTCAGATTTTGCGGCGTTTGAAGCGGATATCACATTGCAGTTTTCCGCCGTAAAGGCAGAGTTCCGCTACGGGACCGAAATAAAGGAACTTGCTGAACTGTCCGGTTTCGATGCCGTATACATCGCGACCGGATCCGGAGGCGACTCCTTCGGTCTCCTTCAGGCCTGGAACCACGACCTGCTCACGACGTCCGACCCGAAGGTTTTTCTGGGAGGGGCGCTCTGTGGCGTCACCGCGATGGAGGGGATTGCCCAGGGCATAGAAGCTTCAAAGACAATGGAAATTTTTCTGCAGACCGGCCGCGCCTCGACAACAAACGGGCGGTATGACAAGAGAAACTGCGAGCGATATCTCAATCATGAAGGCGCCGCCAGGGCGCAGTTGGTTGTCCCGTCGGGACCCGACGGCTATACGGAAGAGGAAGCGAAGACGGAAGCGGAACGCTGTCTTCAGTGCGACTGCGACAAGTGCATGGCGTCGTGTGAAATGCTGAAGAGCTTTCGCAAAGTGCCCCACAAGATCGCCGTCGAGGTCTTCAACGATATGGGGACAAATCCTCCCTTTTCAATCCGTACCGTCACCCGTGAAGTCTATTCCTGCAACATCTGCGGTCACTGCAAATCGGTCTGTCCCGTGGATGTGGACATAGGAGCGCTGATGCAGTTCTCCCGTGCGGCGAGAATGAGCGCCGGCATTCATCCGGCTGCTCTGCATGATTTCTGGCTGCGAGAAATGGATTTTTCCTCGTCCGAGGGATGTTTTGCAGCTGCGCCGAAAGGAAAAGCGAGCTGCGCATATGCATTCTACCCCGGTTGCCAGTTGGGCGCCTGCCGCCCCGCATATGTCCTGGAAACGTACGAGTTTCTGAAACAGGAATATGACGCGGGCGTCATTCTCGGCTGTTGCGGCGCGCCTGCCTACTGGGCCGGAGACGAAACGCGACTGTACAGCAATATAGAGCGAATCCGGAAGAGCTGGACTGAACTTGGGAAGCCGGCACTGGTCCTGGCATGCGCGACTTGTGACAGCCTTTTTAAGCTGTTTTTGCCGGAGGTGAGCACAGTATCGCTCTATGAGTTGCTGGCGGAATCCGACCGGATAATGCCCAGGCGTTCTTTCGCCGAGGCGACTGTGTTCGATCCGTGCGCGGCAAGGGACAATCGACAGATGCAGTCCGCGATCCGTGCCCTGGCTGGAAAAGCAGAGATCTCCCTCGAGGAACTCCGGGAACCGAACCGCTGCTGCGGCTACGGCGGCCACATAAAAGTAGCCAACCATCAGCTTTACCAGGAGATTACCCGGAATCGGGCCAACGCGGGCGAAAAGCCTTACATCGTTTATTGCGCCAACTGCCTGGAGGTCTTTCGTTCACTCGGCAAGGAAAGCGTGCATATCCTCGATATCGCCTTAGGCCTGGATTCTGTCCCCGCGATCCCAACTCTCCAGCAAAAGAGGGACAATAGTCTTGAGGTGAAAAGACGACTTATGAAAGACACAACAGGATCGCAGTTTAACCCGGAAAGACATAAGTGGGATGATCTCATTTTGGTTGTCAGTCCTGAACTACAGGCGAGCATGGACGAAAAGCTCATTTCAGCGGCCGATATCAAAGAGGCGATCTGGCTTGCGGAAGAATCCGGGGAGAAGTTCTACGATGAGCAGGACGGCATGACCATGTGCAGCATGGTAAAGCCGGTAATCACTTACTGGGTTCAGTACCGGAAAACCGCTCCCGAAACCTATGAAATATTCCGGGCGTATTACCACAGGATGCGCTTCAGCGAAGAGGGTCAGCCATCGTGAATGGTGAAAAGAGAACGTGGAAATGCGGAAAATGCAATGAAACGCTCGTTATGAAAAAGACGGTATTTTCCTACCTGGGGCATACCGTTGCGCACGAAGTGCCGACCTGTCCCAAATGTGGAAAGGTCTTCATCCCTGAAGAACTGGCGGAAGGGAAGATGGCCGAAGTCGAGGAGCAATTAGAGGACAAATGACCGTCAGTTCACACAAGGAATCAGCAAACACATCCAGTGTATGCCCCGTCTGCCTGAAGAGACTTCCGGCTGCAGTCGTAAGACGCGGCCTTACGTATTTTCTTGAAAAGGAGTGCAGCGACCATGGTCGCTTCTCGACTGTGGTCTGGCGGGGGGAGAACCCCCGTCTCGAGGATTGGGGCAACTACATGCCGCCGGATGAACCGGCGGAAGAACAGCCGGATTGTCCCAGCGGCTGCGGATTATGCGCAGGTCATCTGCAGAAGACGTGTTGCGTCGTGGTTGAAGTGACGCAACGGTGTGATCTCAAATGCGGCTACTGCTTTGCCCAAAGTGGAGACGGTTCAACTGATCCTTCCGTGGCGCAGCTCTCGGCATCGTTCCGTGCGCTGGTTGAGAACGGAAACACCTTTGTCCAGCTTTCCGGCGGCGAGCCGACCGTGAGAAACGACTTGCCCGAGATAGTCGCGGCCGCGAGGGACGCAGGCTGCGAGAACATACAGCTGAATTCCAACGGTGTCAGGTTGGGAAAGGACCGGGGGTTCGTGAAGGCCCTTGCGGAAGCTGGACTGTCCTTCGTGTTCATGCAGTTCGATGGACTTGATGACCGAATCTACGAGAGTCTGCGAGGCAGGCCGCTGAAAGCTGAGAAGTTGGCGGCAATCGATGCGTGTGCTGCGGAACTTCTCGGGGTGACGCTGGTTCCGACGATCGTGCCTGGAGTGAACGATCAGCATATCGGAGCCATACTCGATTTTGCGCTTTCGAAATCCCCGGCCGTCAGGGGCGTTCATTTTCAGCCGGTCAGTTATTTCGGCCGCTATCCCCAGCCTCCGCGGGATTCGAAACGCGTCACACTTCCTGAGGTGCTCAGCGCAATAGAAGAACAGACATCCGGAAAAATCAGGATCGCTGACCTGGTCCCGTCCGGGTGCGATCATCCACGCTGCGGATTTCATGGCGACTTCGTCATCCTGCCCGATTCTATTCTGCCTCTCACATCGAAAACCGGGAGCTCATGCTGTCAGGCTGAGGACTCTCACCTCAAGAACCGGAATTTTGTCGCACGCCGCTGGAAGCGCACGACTACGGCGTGTGAAGAATCGTGCTGCGGCGAAGACTACACGGAGATGGACACATTCCTGGCCAGGATCAAATCGCATGGGTTCACGATCACCGCGATGGCTTTCCAGGATGCGTACACACTCGACATCGAGCGTCTGCGCAGGTGCAGCCTGCACGTCTTTGACAACGGCAACCTGATACCGTTTTGTGCGAGATATCTGACTCCCAGCCAGGGGTGAGTGAGATGAACGACATTGCCAGAGAGATTCGAAGACTTGGAGCGGAAGGATACTGCTGCAGTCAGATCATGGTGAAAATGGGACTTGACGCTCAGGATGACGACAATCCCGAATTGCTCGACGCCGTGGCCGGATTGTGTGGAGGACTCTACTCCGGACTGTGCTGTGGAGCCCTGACAGGGGCCGCCTGCCTCCTCTCCCTCTATGACAAGGAAAGAGGGAGATTCATGATTCCGCAACTCGTGCGATGGTTCAGCGAGACCTGGACGTCCCGCTATGGCGGTGTCGATTGCGAAAAGATTATTGACGGCAACGAGGTCAACCGGGTGGAACGCTGTCCGGTGATAATGGTGGAAACTTTTCAGAAATGCCGGGAGCTTCTTCGCGAGTGTGAATACGAAGTGTGATCCAGTGGAAATTACGCCGCTCGAAAACTGGATGTCTCAGAGACTGCGGATTACCGGGCGGCCCCTTCCATCGCTGGTCCAAAGGTACCAGATTGCCAGGCTGAGGGAGACCATCGGGTACGTCAAAGCTCACAGCCGCTTCTATCGAGAGCATCTACGCGGCATGGATCCCGAAGCCATCCAGGGCATTGGAGATCTGGCAAAACTCCCGTTGATTGGATCCGGCATTCTCGCTGACCGGCCCCGCGATCTGTTCTGTGTTGCGCCATGCGACGTCTCGAGAATCGTGACACTGTCGAGCTCGGGAACCACCGGAAAACCCAAGCGGGTTGCTTTCACTCCTGAGGATCAGGAACTGATAATCGATTTTTTCCACCATGGAATGATGACGCTGGCGCGTCCTTGCGATCGCGTATTGATTTTTCTGCCGGGCAGAACCGAGGGAAGCGTCGGTGATCTTCTCACGAAGGCGTTGCGCCGCTTCGATTGTGAAGGTATCGTATTCGGCCCGATCAGCGACTACCCACGGGCGATGAAGACACTGTCGAATGTAGCGCCGGACTGCGCAGTCGGGATTCCCTCTCAGCTGCTGGCTCTTTCCCGATACGTGCGGAAGCGAATCAAGCTCAGGAGTGTTCTGCTTACCACCGACTACGTTCCGGAGGCGGTCGTTGAATCACTAGGCGTCGCCTGGGGATGCCGGGTGTACAACCATTACGGTATGACCGAGATGGGACTTGGCGGAGCAGTCGAGTGCAGCGCCCGCGAAGGCTATCATCTGCGTGAAGCCGATCTCCTGTTTGAGATCGTTGACCCGGCCGGACGGCAGGTAAAGGATGGAGAGTATGGGGAAGTCGTGTTTTCGACGCTGACCCGGAAGGGAATGCCGTTGATCAGATACAGGACCGGAGACGTTTCCCGGTTCCTCCCGGGACCCTGCCGCTGCGGATCGGTGCTGAGAAGGATGGAACGTGTTTCGGGGAGGCTCGAGGAACCGGTACGGCTCTGGGACGGATCCACGCTTTCGATCACACGGCTTGACGAGATCCTGTTTCGCAACCCCTCAATCGCTGCATACAGAGCGGAACTGCACAGGGGGGAAGGATGCGATTCCCTTATCCTGACTGCCACTCCAGTCGGGGAGAAGTTCGATGCGGATCCGGTGATTTCACAGCTCTGCAGGCAGCCCCATCTCGGGGATCTTGTGCGTCAGGGCCGGTTGCGGATTGAGGTACGCAGCGGAGATCCCGCGTTTACGACAGGAACAGCAAAACGCTCTATTACAGTATCGCGCCGCGCAGGTTCATCACCACTGAACTGAGGCCGCATTCCCTGATGAGTACCGGCGCCTGCGGTAGCCCGTGATACCTTCATTGAGCATTTCGAGCAAACCGCGAACTTTCACCTTAAGTTCATCTCCGCGGCACCCTATGAAGCTGTAGACAGTCTCTTCCGGCAGCGCGGCGGCTTCATCCAGACTCTTTCCTCTTACGAGCGCGCATAAAGCCTCCACTGCAACATTGGCAGTCGGCTCGCACGAGCAGACGTATCTGATGTTCTCGATTCGGTCTTCTTCCACGACGATATAGAGATGCATGTAATTGCCGGTGTTGCCGCAATGAATCATCTTCTCGCCGACCGCCTCCACAAAGATGGACGGGTTCTCAATTGCGCCGGAGTTCTCAAAATCGGTCTTAAGCAGGCGGCGATAGTGCCGTATTATCGCTTCTTCCACAACAAGCTGAATCCTATATGTAACAGCGTTCCTTGAACACTTCGTCGAGCGCCAGCAGGAATGCACGGCATTCCTCGAGCGTGTTGTAAAAATAGAGGGAAACGCGGTAGATCATCCTGTGGTCTTTATGAGATTTCGGCCTCATCCAGCCCTGTCCGTACCGTGCGTTGAAGTACGAGTGCACGCAGAAAACTCCGTCCCGTATCATGATGTTGCTCTTTCGATCCAGTTCGTCGGCAATTCCGACGGCATTGGGACGCCTCACTTCGAAGGAAAGAATTCCACCTCGCGCTGCCGCATCCTGCGGACCGATGATTCTGAACCATCCGAGATCACCGTAGCGCTTCATCAGTTCATCAGTCAGATACCTGTTCAGGGTAAGTTCGTGTGCAGCGATTTGGGCCATACCCAGATTCGATAGATACTCTATCGCGGCTCCGGCCGCAATCTGGCCGGGATAATTCTGGATCCCCGACTCGAAGCTTTCGGGTGCGTCCAGAAGGCTGAATGAGTCATATGATGAATCGGCCACCGTCCCTCCGCCCAGGACAACCGGAGTCAGACGATCGCTTCCTTTCCCGATCAGGAGTTCCCGCCTGGCATACAGAACGCCCACGCCGCGCGGGCCGCACATTTTGTGCAAAGAGAAAGCGAGAAAATCCGCATCCAGTTCCTGGACGTCGACAGCCTGGTGTGGAATGGTCTGGGCGCCGTCGAGCAGCACGCGCGCTCCATATCGATGCGCGATTTCTATGATTTCACGGGCGGGCAGCGTCTGCCCGGTTAGATTGGAACTGTAAGCCAGGCTCACCATCCTGACTCTGCCGGCGCGCAGTCTCTGTTCGAAGACGTCGAGATCAAATCCGCTGTCGGAGTTCGCAGCCGTTGTATCCACTCTGATCTGTCCGTTTTCCTGCAGCCTGAGCCACGGAATGAGGTTCGAATTGTGTTCTCTGTCGCTCACCAGCACCACGTCTGCCGGATGAAAATTAAAGCCGAGCGCCACCAGATTGATGGCGTGCGTCGTGTTTGATGTGAAGATAATTTCCTCGGGAGACGACGCATTGATGAATTCCGCAATCAGCCGCCGCGAGCCTTTGATGCGTCTGGCATCGTTTCCTTCGATGCGGTCTCTGACTTCATTGGCGAACCAATGATGGCTTCTCCTACCCCCGCATGCCGGATAGGATAAATAGTATTCATTGATGGAATCGATGACCTGCCGGGGAGCAAGTGTGGTGCAGGCGTTGTCGAGATAGACGGGAGGTTTGCTGTTACGTTCCGTGCTCAAAGCGGGAAAGTGAGCCCTGCAGGATTCCATCGTAGGTACGGTCGTAATCAATTTCATGGCGGAAACCCCCGAAGGGGATCAAACTTTCGAATTTCGAAGGCTTGATCCCCATGAGGATCAGTTTGCTGCGGTTGCGTCCTGGCTTTTCGGCAGGGCCGCCTTTACCTTCGCCGGAGTTGCCGGCAGGTTGAAAACCCTGGCGCCGCAGGCATTGTAGATGGCATTGATCACTGCAGGTGCAGTTGAGACCATGGTCATCTCACCAACTCCTGTGGCTCCCAGGGGCCCATTGTATCGAGGCGTCTGAAGCGGGATGATCTCGACTTCGAATCCATCCCGGACGGTGGGGAACTTGAAGGAGACGTAATCCTTCTGTTTGCCGAGCTGGTACTCTTCACGGAGTGCATACCCGACTCCCTGATCCATTCCGCCTTCAAGCTGTCCTTCGAAAGCATGAGGATTGATGATCGTCCCTCCGTCGACTGCAACAGTCATCTTGAGGACCCTGGTTGCGCCGGTTTTGGTGTCGACTTCCACCTCTGCCATTTGGATGTTGTGACATTCCGAAACCTGCGCATTCCCCTGGCCGGTTTTCGGGTCGAGGCCGGCGGGCGCCTGATTCTTGTGGAAGCCTTCGAATCGTGTCGGTTTTCCGGCTTTGGTCAGCGCTTCATAGGTCCTGCCGCCTGCCTCTTTCGCGGCAGCTTCCAGACTCTCGATGGCGTTGAGCAGCGTATTCCCAGCCATGAACGTCATCCGGCTGCCTGCCGCAGGTCCCATCAGCACGGTTTTGTCCGTGTCGCGGGTGTACAGGCGTACTTTATCCAGGGGGAGTCCCAGCCGATGTGCCGCTATCTGGACCAGCATCGCATCGTTTCCTTCGCCCGGGTCGGCGACTGCAGCGTAGATGGTAATGCCGTCATCCGGATCAAGTTCGATGGATAGCTTTGCCGAGTCTCCCGCACCGCCGACGCCGAATGAATGGGCGGCAATGCCGACTCCACGCTTGAGATGGCCGCCTTTGGCATTGAATTCCTGTGCCGCCTTCTTCGCCTTCTCGTAAGCCGGCTTGATGGCATCACAGACTTCAACGAAGGACCATTCCTTCACAGCCATTCCCGTCGATTTGGTCTGGCCGGGCTTAAGCGAGTTCATACGGCGGAACTCCAGCGGATCGATGTTCATTCTTTCCGCCAGCATGTCGACGGCGCATTCCGTGGCAAACGTCGTCTGCGGTGGGCCTGCGCCCCGGGCCGAACCGGTGTAGGCATTGTTTGTATAGACGGAGCGTCCCATGACCTCGAGATTCGGGATATGGTAGGAGCCCTGCAACATCATGATGGAGCGGCCGAGGAGAACAGGACCATTCAGTGTATAGGCGCCCTTGTTCATGAGCCAGTCACAGAACATCGCAGTCATATGCCCTTCCGCGTCTGCCGCCAGCTTTGTCTTGATCTTGTAAGCATGCCGCTTGTTGCAGATGAGGATGGATTCTTCCATGCTCGGGACGTACCGGATAGGGCGTTTGAAGTGGATTGCCGCCGCTGCAGCAATTGCTTCGGACGTAATCCAGGTCTTGATTCCGAACTGGCCGCCGGAGAACGGTTCTCTGTACCGCATCTTCGGGTATCCCAACGCTTCCTTCAGCTGGTTCAGATGGAAGTGGATATTGATGCTGCGGCCGACCACGACCAGTTCCTCCGCTTCCCCTTCGCCTTCGAAGTAGGCAACCGAAACCTCCGGTTCCAGCGGGGCCTGATGATTGGTCTGGGTCGAGAACTCGGCTTCTACAACAGCCGTGGCCTCTGCCAGTGCCTTTCGGGCATCGCCTTTGATGATTGGCTGCTTGCAGCAGACGTTATCCGGAGCGTGAGCATGGATTACCGGAGCTCCCGGCGCCAGCGCCTCTTCAGGTTCAAACACGGCCGGCAATGCCTCATATTCCACTCTCACCGCTGCTGCAGCCGCGTCTGCCTGTTCTTTTGTATCCGCCGCGACGATCACAATCGGATCCCCGAGTATCCGAACCCTGTCTTCGCAGAGCACGGGCTGGTCCGGATGAACCTGTCGGATTCGATTCGTGCCCTTGATGTCACTGGCCCGCACAACGCCGGCAACACCCGGCATCTTCTCGGCGACTGACGTATCCACCGATTTAATGTTCGCGTGGTATTCGGTGCTGCGGACGACTGCCACTTCGAGTGTGTTGGAAGGAAGCTCAATATCTGCGCCAAACTCCGCCACCCCGCACGCCTTGATCATTGAGGTCGGCCTGACGTGGGATACACCCACCATTGCGGGACCCAGCGCGCTCCGAACCTCTTCCGGAGTGGTTTCCTTGCGGATGAATTTTCCTGCGAGCTGAACCGCCTCGATGATCTTCTTGTAGCCTGTGCAGCGGCAAAGATTGTGAGCCAGCGCCTTCTTGATGGTCGCTTCGCTGGGATCGGGGTCTTTGTCCAGGATCCCTTTTGCGGCCATAATCATACCCGGTGTGCAGTATCCACACTGAATCGCCCCCGAAAGCACAAACGCTTCCTGAATCAGATGTGGATTGAGCGGCGTCCCGAGTCCTTCAACGCTGATGACCTCCGCACCTTCCAACTTGACCACTTTGGTAATACAGGAAAGGACCGCTTTCCCGTTGACGATGACTGTACAGGCGCCGCATTGTCCCTTTCGATCACAGGACTGCTTCGTACCTTTCAGATGCAGGTTCTTTCGCAGCAGATCGATCAGGACCATGTCGGGATTCGCCAGGACCTCCCGTCGAACACCGTTTATCGTAAGTGTTACCTTTTGCATCTTCTTCCCCTTTTTGATCTCCGCAGGCTCCCACGCGCCGGGCCGAGTTGATGCCTTGCCGCACAACCGGATTGTTCCTGGTGGAATTCACAGCGTGCTTTTGTCCTGCAGATCCAGTGGCGAATTCTCATTCGCGAGCCCGCATTATAATTCAACCGGGATGAAAAAGTGGAAAAATAATTACAAAAGAATGCAAATCATAACCGAGACAATCTAGTTCTTACCAAAAAGAAGCCGAATGTGTCAGAATGGGCGTCGATTTGGAAGGAAACAACGGAATGAAGACGGTAAAGGTGGTTTGCGAACACAATCGGGCGACTTCGATAGATCTGCAGGTGCCCGATGACAGCATCTGTTGCATTCAGTGTGGTCTGATTCAGATCTTTCTCGACCCGGCACAGGCGGAGGAAGTGCGCTACTATTGCCGATGCATGGAGTCGAAGTTGTACCCGCATCCTGACGATTCGAGCAGAATCACCATGACGATAGATCCGTCTCAGCTTGATCTCGGCGGAGAGTGGATGACTCCATGGATCGGGTAGAAGCCTCTACGGCGCCTTCCGCGGCAGCCGGTCCCGCAGAACAATCAATCTCTTCTGCAGTTCTTCGAGATCGGGTCTGAGCAGTACAGCCTGCTCGTAGTGCTCAACGGCCTCCTGCACCCTGCCTACCTGTTCCAGCGCGATGCCGAGGTTGTAGTGCGCCTCGGCCATTTCGGGCTTAATCTGCAGCGCCTGTCCATAATGCTCAATCGCTTGCTCGAAACTGAGTTCCCGCAAAAAAGCATTTGCCAGATTGTAGTGCGCCTCGGCCATTTCGGGTTTGATCTGCAGCGCCTGTTTCCAATGCTCTTTCGCTTTCGCGAGTTCGCCCTTATCGAACAGCAGGCTTCCAACTACGACGTGCACCTCGGCATATGCGGGTTCAATTCGCAGCGCCTGTTCAAAATGCCCCAGCGCTCTATCAGGTTGCCCGACTCTCATCAGGGCGATTCCAAGATTGTAATGCCCTTGTGCGTAATCGGGATCGATGCGCAACCCCTGCTCATAATGCCTGATCGCCCCATTGAGACGGTTCGTGTGCAGTAAAACGGTCGCAAGATTGAAGGACACGTCAGGGTAGGCAGGATCCAGTTCCAGCGCATGCCGGTAATGCCTGACCGCGTCCTGAAGCTTTCCCTCCTGGACGAAAGCATTGCCAAGATTATTGTGCGTATCTGCGCGGATCAGGGTCTCTGACATCATCGGCCGGTTGCAGAGGAGCGCGGCCACGACCGCTATGGCAACACCTGTTCCGAGAGGGCGCCATCGCTTCTCCTGGAAGGCTCCAAGCAGGAAGGCCAACCCGGCGGCGGCGAAGACAATCAGTGCCGGCACAAGCGGAAACCGGTATCTCGAAAACACATAAAACAGCGCCACACTCGCTGCATAGACGAACATCAGGGCATAGAGCAACCATACCTGCCTGCGTCGGTTCCAGGTCAGGCAGATCCCCAACGCCGCCAGTGGGCACAGTGTTCCGAAGTGCAGCAGGGGATTCAACGTGCGCAGCAATGATGACCAATCGCCGTAGGTGTACTGATCATCGCTGTCGCCCACTTCGCTGATGTTCCAGACCATCAGCCACTTCCTGACAACCAGACGCAGCCATCGCGGCACATCCGCGCCAATCTCTTCCAGGGTCTTTGCCGTCCAGTAACTCGACACTTCTGACGGCGTGAGGTTCCGTCCCATCGCCTCCTGGGCCAGGTTCGTGGCGTCCTCACGCTCGAAGAGGGCATGGCCGCGCCCCTCCCGGAGGGAGACATATGTGCCCGTCGCCGCCCTGTTGTTTCCGATGTAGAAATTCGTCCCAAATTGCGACGTGGTCAGATGAAACTCGCCGCCCCTTTGCAGGTTGCGAAACCCGACAGGTAACAGGACCGCGGCCAGCCCGGCGAGCAACAGTCCTGCCCGTACCATCCGGATCTTCCAGTGTTCGCCATTCCAGGTAACAAACAGCCAAATCAGCAGGATCGGCAGGAGAACAAGGGCATTCTCACGGGTCAGGATGAACAGACCCAGAACGATCCCAGATGCGAGCCACCGGCGATTACGCGAACGTTCACTCAATTCTCCCAGCACCGCCAGCAGAGCACACATGAAAAACAGATCAAGTACCGATTTCTGGATGGAGCAGTCGAAAAAAATCGCAGTCGGATGCACGGCAAGAAGAAGGCCGGCCGCAAGTCCCACCGCAGTTCGATTGAAGAAACTGCGCCCTGCGCGCATCAACAGCACACACGAACCGGCTCCTAGAGCTATCTGGACCAACCGGACGATCAGCAGATCCCTTCCGAAGATGGAGTAAAGCACGCCGAGAAAGTAGGGATACAAGGGTGCCTGGTAGAACACGCCCTGGCCAAGCCAGTCGCCATCGGCAATGCGGACGGCCCACGCGTCATAGGTAACCGCGTCTCCCACAAGCAGAGCCGACGCCGGCGTGTTCCCGACCTGCAACAGATAAATCAGGCGTGTGAGAAAGGCGACCCCGAATACGAAAAGAGAAGCGATCATCTCCCAATTCAAAGTTGCAGGTTGCTTCGAATGTGATTCCTTCAGTTTCCTGGTCATGTCACTCCACCTGCAATACTTTGCTTACATCCGCGAATTCGTCCGGATATGCTCGAGCACGGCCTCGGCGACAATCCGGTTTCCGGATTCGTTCCAGTGTACGTCACCCGTGATGAAGTAAGTGGCGTATACGGCTTCGGGCGGACGGGTGCCGATGAATGTAGGGAAGAGGTTGAGCAAATCGATGCGGTGCTCTTCCGTGAATGCTTTCCAGAATGTCACCGGGACGCCATTCAAATTGCTGCCGGTGAGTTGATACGGCGAAGGGTAGATAACGAGCGTCATCCGAATTTTGTGCCGGGTGCAGAGTTGCTGGAGTTGCGCCAGGTACCTGGCGCACAGCGAAAGTCCTTCCTGTCCCCACTCCTTCAATGCCGACGGCTTGTTCGGCCAGAGAAACCGGTCCTTTTCCGGATCGGAGCGACGCAGGTACTCCTTCAGATCCTGGACCCAGAACTGCGCATCGGCGGCTCCTTCGGCAGGAAAAAAGTTGCTGACCGCTTTCTGGCGATTCAGGCGCCGTCTGGCTGCAAGGTAGCTGTAGAGGAAGAAACGCCTCTGGAGGAACCCGTCAACGGCGCGTAAGGCTGAAGCGAAATTGCTTCCGTCCGACGGGTCCCAGTACTTGTAAATGATCTCATCGTGGGGATCGGAAATGTCCAGGAATACGTAGAGCTCGTCGAATGAGAGATGCTTCTGTTCAATAAGGTGGCGGATCTTGAGATAGTACAGCTTCGGGCTGTAGCTGACGGCGGCGGCATTCAGCACCTCAATTCCTTCCCCTTTCAGTGAATTGCCCAGGATACCCGCAACACTGTTGTCATAGTCCATCCCCATGCCTTCAATGAACGAGTCCCCGATTAACAGGATTCGTCTGCGCTCTGAGGCGAGTGAAACATCCCGGATGCTCCTGTCCCTGAAGCCCAGGGAATTGGTGAGGACAGAATATTTCTGTTGGCCCCATGCCGTCCTGGCATCCTGGTTGGGCAGAAAATCATGATGGTAGTATCGACTTGAGCACCGGAAGGAATCGCGTGCCGGATTGAAGGCGGCGCGGGCCAGCACGTCCACGATCAGGAATAACAACACCACCGTGAAGACGAGGGTCTTCCGGGGATTGCGTTCGAACAGCGTTTTGGGTTTTCCGCCGTTTGGCTCGACCATCGATTCAATCTAACCAACCTGAGAGTTGTTCCCGAAAAGCGTTTCACGCTGTCAGGTTCCCGGTCAGAATAGCGTATAGATAAAAGTTCCCGCTGCGCTCCCGCCAAGCATAGCGAGCCAGCCTATCAGAAGCAAGACGGCTATGATGGGGATAAGCCAGTACTTCTTGTTATGGGAGAGAAACTTCAGATACTCCACCACAAGCCCCTCCTCCTGCTGCGTTGCACCTTTCTCGAAATGCGTCTTGCGTTCGCTGTTCATCTTAAAGCCTCAGAATTGCCGGTAATAATCCCTGACGTCTTCGGTTTTTTCAACGTCCACCCAGTAACTCCGGGTCTGCCTGTCAAAGGACTTGGAGACTGACTGCCGTCCTGATGCGCGCATCACGGCTCCGATGGGCGTGACGATCAACAGATAAAACGCGGCCAGCAGCGCATTGCCCACAACGATTCCGATGCAGCAGGCCAGGAAATGCCACAGAAGGTAAAAGGGTCTTGCCACAGAAGGAAAGGCCACGAACAAAGCGCCTCCTGCCATGCCGCATCCGCCGAGCCACAGGAAAGGGGCCATGCGCCAGTTTCCACTCCACAGGCCTGAAGTCAGCAGCAGCGCGGTAGCCACTGACGGAAAACCGATGATCAGGCTCCAGCCGAAGCTGCGTCTCTCCGCCAGGCTGGGTCTCAGTTTGATTTCGCTGAAGGGATTGAGCATGTCTGTCCGCCTAGTCCGGTTGAAAACTTGCGCTATACTCGTACGCGATTCTGTGATCCTTCTTCGGCTGCTCATTCTTTACCAGAAGGCAGTTTTCCATCACCAGCACGTCCATTTCGGTCGCCATGAAGCAACGGTATGCATCCGCCGGGCTGCACACGATCGGCTCACCGCGGATGTTGAAGCTGGTGTTGATGACCACGGCGCAACCCGTCCGCTTCTTGAATTCCTTCAGCAGCCGCCAAAACCGGCCATGCCGCTGCTCGTCGACGGTCTGAATCCGTGCAGACATATCGACATGCGTGACGGCCGGAATGTCGGATCGCCTGACGCTCAGCCGCTTCTGCAGATCGGAATCGCGGTCGAGAGCGTTCTGTTCCTCGGTAAACGTGCTACGCCTCTCCTTCCGTACGTCCGCCACCAGCATCATGTACGGAGATTCGCTATCGAGTTCGAAATACTCGGCGACGTCCTCTGCCGGCACGCTCGGCGCAAACGGCCGGAAGGATTCGCGGTACTTGATACGGAGGTTTATTGTGGATTGCATGTTCTCGTTCCGCGCGTCGCCCAGGATGCTGCGCGATCCCAGCGCGCGTGGACCGAACTCCATCCGGTTCTGGAACCAGCCTACAACTTTCTGCGCCATGATCGCGTCCACGGTCGCGCTCAGAAGATCTTCTTCCGACTCGAAGAAGGAATAGGGAATACCCTGTTGATCGAGGAACGACCTCACCGAGTGATTGTCAAAACCGGGTCCCAGGAGAGATCCTTTCTGAAGGTCCGTGCCGCTGATCCTGCGCTTGTTCTCGAGCAACTGATGATGCACAAAAAGAGCCGCCCCGAGGGCACCGCCGGCGTCTCCCGAAGCAGGCTGGACCCAGATATCTTCGAAGAGGCCCGAGCGGAGCAGCCTGCCGTTGGCAACGCAGTTAAGCGCGACTCCGCCGCTCAGGCACAGCCTGCGGGCGCCTGTCAGCCTTCGGGCCGTGCGCCCCATGCGAAGTACGATCTCCTCCGTTACCTCCTGGATCGACGCGGCCATGTTCATCTCTCGCTGCGTCAGAAGTTCCTCCGGACGGCGCGGCGGACCGCCAAACAGCCGTTCAAAGCGCCTGTTCGTCATCGTCCAGCCCTGGCAGTAGTTGAAGTAGCGCATGTCCATCCGGAATGAGCCGTCATCCTTCAGGTCAATCAGTTTGTCGTAGATAAGCTCGGTATACTTCGGCTCGCCGTAGGGCGCCAGACCCATCAATTTGTATTCGCCTGAGTTCACCCTAAAGCCGCAGAAGTAGGTGAACGCGCTGTAGAGGAGTCCGAGAGAGTGAGGGAAGTTCATCGCCTTGAGCAATTCGATCCGGTTGTCCTTGCCGAAACCGACTGTTGCGGTGTGCCACTCCCCTACGCCGTCCATGGTGAGAATTGCAGCCTCATCATAAGGGGAAGGGAAGAACGCGCTCGCCGCATGGGATTCGTGGTGGCGGGTAAAGACAATTCTACGGCGGTAGCCGCTCCCCAGCTCTCTACGAATGATGCCCGGCAGGTGGAGCTTGATCTTCAGCCAGAGCGGGATTGCCTGCATGAACTGGCTCAGACCGGCGGGTGCATAGGCAAGATAGGTTTCCAGCAGGCGGTCGAACTTCAGAAGCGGCTTTTCGTAGAATGCGACGTAATCCAGATCCTCGGGTCTGACGCCGCCCGCATCCAGACAGTACCGAACCGCCGCGGCCGGGAAACGCTCGTCGTGCTTCCGTCGCGAGAATCGTTCCTCCTGCGCCGCCGCGATGATCTCCCCATCGATCGCAAGCGCGGCCGCGCTGTCATGGTAGAAAGCCGATATCCCGAGTATTGCTGCCATGCATTCTCTGATACAGCGGGACAGGTCAACCGAAAAGGTTAAACCGGAACAGGTAGTAAAAGGCGCTCAGCCCGTCCCAAAACGTTATCTTCTTGCCTTCTTCATAGGTCCGGCCATGATATGAGATAGGGACCTCGTAAATGCGGCACTTGAGTTTACTTATTCTAGCCGTGACCTCAATCTCAAAACCAAAACCGGATGAGGAAAACCTCATATTGCGAATGATGTCTCCCCTGAATGCTTTATATCCGGTTTCTACATCAGTCATGTTCAGGTCGGTGAGTATATTCGAACAGAATGTGAGGAAACGGTTCGCCAGGTAATGTCTGAAATAGAGGACGCGGGCCGCCCTCCGAACGAGAAAGCGCGATCCAAACACCACATCCGCTCTGCCGTCCTGAATAGGCTGAATGAGAGATGGAATATCCTCCGGATCGTATTCAAGATCCGCATCCTGGACAATCACGATGTCTCCGCGGCTTTCCCGGAACCCGGTGCTGACAGCTGCCGTTTTACCACGGTTCTTCTCGTGGCAGATCAGCCTTACCGAACTGTTGTTTCTCATATAGGCCGCAACGTTCTCTCGCGTCCGATCCGTGGATCCGTCGTCCACGACAATGACCTCAAAGGTTGCAGGCACTTTCTCCAGAACCGTATCAAGAACACGTACAATGGTTTTTTCCTCATTGTACGCGGGGACGACAACCGACAACACCGGATTCATTTCTCCGCTACAAAAAGCTTTTCGTCATAAGCATTGTTGAAAGCCCACTGGATCGCCTTGGCGGTCCACTTTGCAATGAATGAGTGGCCTTGTCCCTCGACGGAATAATCAATAGTGTAGCTGTGCGGGAGCGTCAACTCACCGACTTTCCTGAAGTCGTCGAATTGTTCTACAAGTACGTAAATAGAGTCGGGGAGGCCGCCGCTGAGGGCATCAAAGTCGCCTGAGCTCTGCCCCGGCGCTTGAAATCTCCCTGTCCTGGTGGCGCCCCCTCCGGGTGCCGCGGACATGTCATCGCGAATGCGAACTCGATATTCCGTTTTGACATGACGGTTGGTTTCGGCATCGAAATAGAGTCTGATCTTCATGTCTCTGATAATCTGCTTCGGGCGATACTCAATCTCGTGTACCTGGCGGCCGTCTATTCTGGCTTTCCTGTATTTCAGTTCAGCCTGGGTTTCCTTCAGATGAAGCAAAGGCCATCCTCCCGAAAGCACGCCTCCCAGCAGTCCCTCCTTCATGATTCCGTTATAGCGGAAGACGAAATCCGCCAGAGGGGATCTCTGGCCGGGGCTGATGTTGCCCACCGAGACCTCTTTCCCATCGTAAGCCAGGTATTCTCCAGGGTAATTGATGTCGCCGTATTTCAGAACGATTCCCAGTTTGTTCCCGTCCGCAATGCACATGGACTGGCCGGTCATGTTTCCATGCATACCCTGAATAAACTCGACTGATGTTGTACCGACAAACGCCAGTGTCTTTACCGCCGCGATCGCCTCGGGAGTGCCCACGGATCTGAGATGGCCGGCAACGACATCCTGCGGAGTGACCTCATCCTTGGCGAAGGAGCCGCCGTTCCAGGAAACGCCCGCAAAGAGACAAAGAACCACTGCTGAGACAAGACAACTGATCTTTGACATGAGTTCCTCCTGCTTTGAGCCCGCTTCATGCGGCAGTTGTCGCGACGTGATCTGTGGAACACAGAATAGTAAATTGGAAAAGTTGCCTGTCGTCCGGAGCTGTCTTCTGCCGCACTTTAATCGCGACGCCACTGAGCCACTGATTAGACTGCTATGTCTTGATCCACGTATGACGGCATTCTACAGCCAGTCCGATCAGGAATCAATCTCGGGGACGCCCCGGCAGAAACCGCATTTTCGATTACGGGCAGCCGATCGGGACACCATTCATTCTCTTTGGATATCTCGATTCTTTTCTTGACACTCCGTGAATGTGCGCTAGGATGGGCCCACAATATCTCAAGGCGCAGACTGGTAGTTTGCTCAAGTCCCCGAGTCAGAACACAACGTTTCAGTAAAATCAGGCAAACGAGTTCTTTGATGAGCGAAGGGCCATCAAAGAAGTGGGTGTTGAAAGGCGGCGATCTTCTTCCCTGGCGAAGTCGCATGCCCGGAACCGCTTATTCGAGGACAACGAACATATGAAGAAACCAAAGTCCTTTGGAAACAGAATTGTTTCCACTTTTGTGTTGCTGTCTTTTGTTCTGCTGTCTGCACAAGTGTTTGGCCAGAGCGCCAG
>JAAYAM010000024.1 GCA_012719355.1 Acidobacteriota bacterium | reverse complement strand
TCGCCAGGATGATCAGCATCGAACTGCGTCCGTTGCCGGGCATAGGGCCCGGCGAGGCGCGATGGCTGGGCTCGCAGGATTTCCAGGTGAAGACGAAAGAGCGGCTCTCGCGCCAGGATCCGGCATCGTATGTGCTGATCCTTAATGAGCCCATCCCACTCGGGATGCGCGCACTGGTGCATTTCAGGCTTTCGCTGGACGACAGCAGCTCGCAATCGTTTTACGAAATTGCTTTTTCCACCGCGGAACCTTTTCGTGCTACCGCCGTCGGCTGCCGTGAAATGAGGTATCCCGTTACGGCACAGGGATCGCGCTACAGCCGCGAACAGGCAATCAACTGCACGTCAGGTGAGCGTGTCCTCGTGGTGGAGTTTTCCTCCGCCCCGTCCAACCTCGATCCTGTCGTGGCAAGGAACCTGATACGGTTCACTCCTGCGGTTCCCGACCTGACCTTCTCGCAAGAGGGCCGTACGCTCGAGATCAAGGGCGGCTTCAGATGGGACACGCTTTATACGGTTGCGCTGGTCCCGACAGACCTGGTGGACCAGAATGGGCGCAAGCTTGAAATGAAGGGACAAAGCGAAGTGTTCCTTTTCTTTCCCCGCAAGCCCGACTACGTCAAATGGGGAGCGAGCCAGGGAATTGTGGAACTCTTCGGAAGCAGGAACGTTCCGGTGGAAGGGCGCGGGCAGGAACGTGTAGACCTGCGCATTCACGCGATCGATCCCCTGGACCGCTCGTTCTGGCCTTTTCCCGATCAGCCGGTCGTAGTGGACGAATCCCGGCGGCCTCCGGGACCGGGAGAAGAGCCGTCAAAGCACGATCAGGCAACCCCCGTCAGTCCGGCTGAAATCGCAAGGCACATCGCCGCACTCGGTTCTCCGCCGGTTTCGGCCATCGTCGACCTTCCGCTACGCCGCGAAGGGAGCGCCGCGGGCTTCGGATTGGACCTTGCTCCTCACCTGTCCCGCGTCTCCGGCGGAGAACCCGGAGCCTATCTGGTCGGGCTGCGCAGCCTGAAATCGCAGGAACGGTCGTGGATGCGCCTGCAGGTGACCGATCTTTCTTTATCTACGCTTGAAGAACCACGGGCCGTCCAGTTTGTCGTCTCTTCCCTTTCCACCGGAATGCCGGTAGCGGCGGCGCGCGTACGCGTGGAAGGAACGATCGGCGAGCAGGGGAAATTCCGCTGGGACACTCTGGCCGAAGGGACCACCGATGCTGACGGACTCTTCCGCTGGAATGCGCCCGGCCACACTCCGGTGGTTTCCCGAACCGTTCACCGCATCGTGGTCCGGAAGGAAGATGATGTTCTCGTGCTCGATGCAGCGCGAAGTCCGGAGCGCTACCACGACAACCGCTGGTCTGAAGACCGACAGCCCTGGCTGCAATGGGCCTTCCAGCACCTGGAGCACAGAGGCGAACTCCCCGTCACGCTCTGTCATATCTTCACAGAGCGTCCGGTCTATCGCCCTGAGGAAGAGGTGCACATAAAGGGATACCTTCGCATCCGCGACCGGGGGAGGCTGACGCCTGTTGCGGCCAAAGGTTGGCTGATCGTCGAGGGACCGGGCGATCTCGTATGGAGATACCCGGTAACGCTTTCGAGTTATGGAAGTTTCTATCACAGATTCGCGGAGCAGGACCTGCCGACCGGAACTTACAGGGCGCGGCTCGAAAACGAAAAGCGAACTGAACGCTACGGCAGCGTTTCGTTCCAGATGGAAGCGTACCGGATCCCGAGATTTGAAGTGCTGCTGCATGGACCGGAAAAGACGACGCTCGATAAGGAATTTGAAGTCTCGCTGACCGCGTCGTACTATGCCGGCGGAAAAGTGAGTGGACAGCCTGTTCACTGGCGCGTCACTCAATTCCCGTACACATGGAATCCGAAGGGGCGCCCGGGATTCGTCTTTTCCACCGACAGCCGCTTTTCCTCTTCACGCCGGTTCGAATCGACTCCGCGGCTTGAAAAGGATGACGTCACCACCGATGCCGGTTCCGCCTCCCTGATACTGAATCCCGCAATCGAGCCCACATCGCAGCCGCGCAGTTACGTCATCGAAGCGACAGTCACCGGACCCGATGATCAGACGGTTACCGCGACTCGCACAGTCCCGGCGCTCCCTGCGTTCGCGCTCGGAATCAAACTTCCCCGTTTCCTCGAAAAAGCAGCCGCCATCGAGCCGGAGATAATCGCAGTCGGCCCGGACGACAATCTGCTCGAAGGGCAGGAACTGACCGTCCGGCTTCTTAAGCGCGAATGGCATTCGGTGCTGCGTGCCAGCGATTTTTCAGACGGCGTTGCGCGTTACCTCACAGACGTGGTGGACAAGGAGGTCTTTCAGACAAAGGTGACGAGCGGTCCGGAACCGGTCATCGCAAAGCTTCCGATCGACGAAGCCGGAGTGTACATAGTGCAGGTCGAGGCGCGGGATCGTCTCGAGAGGGCGCAGGTGATAAGCGCCGATCTTTACGCCGGTGGAGATCAGCCGGTCACATGGCCGAAGCCGGTAACGAGGGTTTTCTCCGTTTCAACGGACAGGCCGAACTATGATCCGGGCATGACCGCTTCCATCGTGCTGCAGAGCCCTTTTCAGAATGCTCGCGCACTTTCGATCATCGAGGCTCCCGACGGCAATCGCTACCAGTGGATCGATATCAACGGGGGATCGGCCACATTCAACGTGCCGGTGGAAGGAAACTTCACTCCGCGGCTTCCGGTGCACTTCGTGCTGATGCGCGGCAGGATCCCCGGAACGGGGCCGCAGCCCGGGAACGGCACGGATCTGGGAAAGCCGGCCACGATGGCCGCCACGGCATGGATTGAAGTGACTCCGATGGCTCATCGCATGTCGATCGACCTGAACTATCCCGCGACGGCGCAGCCGGGCCAGCAGATACAGATGAACATCACGTTGAAGGATCCGCAAGGAAGGCCGCTGTCGGGCGAAGTAACGCTGTGGCTCGTCGACCAGGCAGTGCTCGCACTCGGGAGAGAACAGCGGCTCGATCCGGTGCCTGACTTCATACGACCGGTGCAATCTCATCTGGCGGTCCACGACACCCGCAATATGGCTTTCGGAATGCTGCCGCTTGCCGAGATTCCAGGAGGGGACGCGGGAGACGAAGAGGCGGGACTGCTCGATCGCACGACGATCCGCAGAAACTTCAAAACCGTTCCGTATTACAATCCTGCGATAGAAGTGGGACCCGACGGCAAAGCGACCGTCTCGATACAGTTGTCGGATGATCTGACCAATTTCAAAGTCAGGGCCAAGGCGGCAAACAGCCCGGAACGCTTCGGCTTCGCCGCAGGAAACATCTCGGTGCGGCTCCCGGTGATTGTGCAGCCTTCCCTCCCGCGCTTCGTGCGTCCCGGAGACAGATTTGACGCCGTCGCAATCGGCCGCGTGGTCGAAGGGCCAGGAGGACCCGGCGCCACGGAAATCGAGGCAACCGGAGTGACCGTTGAGGGACCGTCGCGACGGGAACTGAACTGGATTGAAAACAGGCCGGAGAGGATCGCGTTCCCTGTCGAAGTTCACCCTCAGGCAGCGCAGGAAGTGATGTTTCGAATGGCGGTCGAGAGAAGCTCGGATATGGCACGGGATGCGTTCGAGGTAAAGCTCCCGGTGCGCGACGACAGGGAAAAGGTCGTGGAACGTTTCGTCCGGGAGCTCACACCGGGCAAAGCTGTGCAGATTCCTCCCCTGGCCGAAGCCGCAAGGCCCGGTACCGTGAGCCGTTCTCTCCTGATTTCCGATCAGCCCGGACTCATCCATATGGCTGCGGGACTGGATTTCCTGCGCCAGTATCCTTACGGATGCACGGAACAGCAGATCAGCCAGGTTCGCTCCTACATCGCGCTGCGCAAGTTCAGGACGCTGCTACACCAGCCCGATTCCGATGCCGAGGTCGAGCGGGCTGTGCGTGACACACAGCAGTGGATTGCGGGCGCGATCGACCGCAACGGTCTTGTCGCCTACTGGCCCGGGAGTGACGGTTACGTCTCGCTGACGGCGTGGGTGGTACAGTTCCTCATCGAAGCCAAGAACGCCGGGTTCGCGGTGGATGAAAAACTCTTCTCGCGCCTTCTCCAGACACTCGAACAGTCGCTTCGTTCGGACTATGGGCGTTTCATCGACGGAGAATCGTTCACGGAGCGGGCGTGGGCGCTGGCGGCTCTGGCCCAGGCGGGAAGGTTCAATCCGTCGTATTCGGCGGAACTCGCCCGCAGGGCCCGGTACCTGAACCTCGAAAGCATGGCGCAGGTGCTGCAGGCTTTTTCGGTCGCAAAGCCGGCCCCGTCGGATTCGGCCATAGAACAGCTGACAAGGGAGCTCTGGAACGGAATGGTGATACGGCTTTATCAGGGCCGGGAGATCTATGGCGGATTGCAGGAAGGGAGAATCAGCGCCAACGGCCTGATACACCCGTCTGAAACGCGCACGCTCGCCGAGATTGCACGGGCGCTGATACGGGTGCGGCCGAAACACCCAAGACTGCAGGTTCTGGTCAATGCGCTTGTCACGCTGGGACAGGATGACGGCTGGGGGACGACGAACGCAAACGCGTCGGCTTTGCTCGCACTCTCGGAACTGCTCACTCCTCCATTTGCCGGTTCGGTTCCGCGAACGGTAACGGTAAAGCTGGACGGGAGGGAGCACGCGGTGGCACTCGGCCCGAAATCACCGGTAGGCTACGTGACTTCCTCCGGTGATGGTGCGGGAGAAGTGCAGCTGCCGGCCGCGCCGGCGGCTGCGCCCGCCGTAGTGCGATATGAAAGCTCGTATGTCCCGCAGACCGACGGCAGCCACGCTCCCGCCCAAAGCAAGGGATTCGTGATCACCCGGGAACTGCTCCGCATCGGAAAACCTGAAGAGCCGCCCGAAAGAGTGGCAATCGCAGGCCCGGGGGTTACTCACGGCTTTTCAGTCGGACAGGTGGTGGAAGAACATGTTCAGGTGGTTAATCCCCAGCACCGAAACTACGTTGCTATCGTGGTTCCGATTGCAGCCGGGATGGAACCGCTGAATCCGAAGCTGGCCACTGCGCCACCCGAGGCGGCGCCGGCCGGCACACTCACGCTTCAACCTTCGTACGTCGCTTTCATGGATGATCATGTAGCCTTCTACTATGATTCGCTCCCGGCAGGGACGTACGATTTCTACTTCCGGACGCGCGCCACGACGAGCGGCTCATTCATTCAGCCGCCGGCAAAGGCGGAGATGATGTACGACCTGGCTGTCCGGGGAAACACCTCGGGCGCCCGGATAAACATTGAGTGAAGCATGGCACAGGAGACCCAGACCCGGACGAGGCGGATCCGCCGGCTGCTCTACATTCCGGCATTAATTGCGTTTCTCGCCCTGAGTTCCTGGATAGGGCTGGCATGGCATCGTGCCCGGCTCACGGCTCCCGAGCCGACGCTATATTTGCAGGACCGGCACGGCCGCTTCCTGGGAGAGACGGGCGCGGTGCGGAACGATGCCTTCGGCTACTGGCCTGTTGATCCGCTGCCGCCGCGGGCGGCAGCCGCGGCGGTTTCGGTTGAAGACCGGCGTTTCAGAAGCCATCCCGGAGTTGATCCGGCGGCAGTCGTGCGGGCGTTCGTGCAGAATATCAGGAGCGGAGACCGGATTTCGGGCGCCTCCACTCTCGCGATGCAAATCGCCCGGATGCAGGAACCGGGGCGGCGCGGATATTTCCGGAAAGCCACAGAAGCCCTAACCGCGGTGTTTCTGACCTGCCGCCACGGCAGGGATGCTGTCTTGCGTCATTACCTCAGAATCGTCCCGTACGGCAACAGGATTCACGGCATCGCCTACGCCGCGCGCCGTTATTTCGACAAACCGGTGGAGGACCTGAGCTGGGCCGAGATCGCTTTCCTGGCAGCAATTCCACAGGCTCCTGCGACGATGAACCCGTTCTACACGCAAGGGCGCATGGCTGCGGTCAGGCGGGGAGAAAGGATACTTGATCTTCTGCTTGCCGAGGGGCATCTCAGCCCGGAGGAACATGAGCTTGCGCGCACCCAGATCGAAGCGATCAGGATACCGTACTGGGGAGAACGACCGAAATATGCGCTGCACGCGATTCTTCATTTGAGCCGTATCCTCAACACTCCTGAGATACGCAGCGATCCCGGCTTGCGGCCGATCGTGAAGACCACGCTGGATCTTGATCTGCAGGAAGAGATCTCGTTCAAAACGCTCAGGGCGCTGGGAACCTGGAGGACGGCCGGAGCGGGCAACGCATCGTTGATTCTTCTGGATCGCAATTCGAATGAAGTTCTTGCGTGGGTGGGCTCGGGCGACTATTTCGATGAAGATCACGCCGGGGCGATCGATTACACGTCGGTCCCGCGCTCGCCCGGCAGCGCTCTCAAACCCTTCTTCTATGCGCTGGCGCTCGACCGGGGAACCATCACGCCCGCTACGATACTGGATGATCTGCAGAGGGGAGCGGGAGGAATCACCAACGCGGACAACCTCTTCCTCGGCCCGATGCTCCCGCGCAGCGCGCTGGCCAATTCGCGCAATGTCCCGGCGGCCGAACTGCTGAACCGACTCGGGCTGCAGCATGGTTACGATTTCCTGCGCGATCTCGGCCTGCATGACGGCTCCCGGCCGGCGAACCGTTACGGGCTCGGTCTTGCGATCGGCGGGATGCCGGTAACGCTCGAGCAGCTGGTCCGGGCGTATACGGTGTTTTCGCAGGAAGGCCGGATAGGAGATTTGATATGGTACGAAGGCCAGCCGCGATCCGGTGGACGGCGGCTCCTTACGGAAGAGACCGCCAGAATCATCGCGCTGATGCTTTCGGATCCGATGGCCCGCCTGCCGAGCTTCGCCCGCATGGGCGCACTGGAATACCCGTTTCCGGTCGCGGTGAAGACCGGGACATCATCGCGCTTTCGTGACGCCTGGACGGTCGCGTTCACCACGCGCTACGTGATCGGCGCATGGTTCGGCGATCCACAGTTCAGGCCGATGAACCGCCTGACCGGCTACCGCTCGGCGGCGGAACTGGTGCAGCAGGTGGTTCTCGGCCTGCACCACGATCAGGCGCATGGTTTGGAAGATGCGGGATTTCCGCCGCCCAGGGGGTTTAAAACGGTTCGTCTTTGCGCCATGAGCGGCCGCCTGGCTACCGGGGCGTGCGACCGTGTGGTAGAAGAGTGGTTTCGTCCCGGGTCAGGACCGATGGATTACTGCCGGATTCACGTGCGGGCAGCGATAGACCGTAGAGATGGCCTGGCTGCAACCTTTGACACACCGGCGGAGTTCGTGGAGGTGCGTTCGCTTCTCGATCTTCCTCCACAGTATGCGGAATGGGCGGAAGCCGAGGGACTGCCGCGCGTCCCGCCGCCGCGTGAAACGCCGGCCGGATTGGATGTCAAACAGCATAAGATCGTCGTGACGATCACCGCTCCGGAAAATGATCTGCGGCTGCTGCGTGATCCTGAAACGCCCGGGAGCAGCGCCACGCTCGCGCTCAAGGCGAAGGTGAG
Organism: Acidobacteriota bacterium; assembly: GCA_012719355.1. Lineage (GTDB taxonomy): Bacteria > Acidobacteriota > UBA6911 > UBA6911 > UBA6911 > UBA6911. Next base: position 8,201 of record JAAYAM010000024.1, on the reverse strand, counting down.
CCGCCCCATCCCGCAGCTGTTGTGGTACGTCGATGACCGGCCGTTCGAGCTCGTCGACTATCCTTACAACACCCGCTGGAAGGCGGAGCCGGGCGAACACGTCTTCCAGGCAAGGGTTCCCGGTTCGCCGTTCGCGTCTTCACCCATTCGGGTAATCGTGCAATAGTCAGGCTTGATTAAGGCCGGATCCTGCTGACGTAGCGTATCAGGTCGGTGGTAGTGAGCATTCCGACGACGTGCCGTTCGGGATCGACCACAGGGAGGCAGCCTACCCTGTTGGCCAGCATAAGCTGCGCTGCTTCTGAAAGCAACATCCCGGGGACGGTCACGACGACGCCGCGCACCATGATCAGATGAATCGGGCGCCTGAGGCTTTCCCGGTCTGAGTTGTTCTCAGAAATCGTGCCTATGCGGGGACTGATGTGAAAGCGGATATCCCGGTCGGTGACCAGTCCTGCGAGCCGATTCTGTTCATCCAGGACCGGAAGGTGCCGTATCCGTTTTTCCAGGCATAATTCCATTGCCTTGCCCAGCGGCATGTCCATGCCGACGCACAGTGGATCCGGAGTCATGATATCAGCTACTGTCTCCATAACGCTCTAATCGGCAACACCTGAGTAGTTCTACACATTTGCTTTTGGCGGTTTCCCCGAATTGCGCCACCGACATTTCCGGGTAACAATAAGACTTCCGATTGGTTCTGCAAAAACCGGAGACGGAGGAAATGTTGGGTAGGACTCATTTTGTAATATTCAAAAGCAATTCAAGGTACAGCGTTGCCGAATGCGGGAAATCCGGCGTGAAACACGCTTTCATGACTGACGGGACCGTAAGCGGCGACAAGAGTGTTCTGCAGCGGCTGGAGAAAATGAAGCCGGAGGCCCTCAGCATAGAAAACTACCTTGAGAAGCACGCAGGACACCTCCTCTTCGAACAGTAAGCCATCCGCTGACCCCGGGGCCGGGACGATGCCGTTTTACTGCGATGTATCGTCCCCCGGCCCTGGGTGGCAATCCGCTACGCGATCCCCAGCTTGAACTTGAGCGAGTTCAGCGTGTTCTTCATGAGCATCGCGATCGTCATCGGCCCGACGCCGCCTGGCACGGGTGTGATGAATCCGGCGATCTCCTTTGCAGCCTCGAAATCGACGTCGCCGCGAAGAATGGCGACCTTCTTTCCGGTCTTTTCGCTGATCTTCTCGCCGACCCTGTTGACGCCGACATCGATGACACATGCTCCTGGCTTGATCCATTCAGGCTTGACAAGACCGGGCACTCCGGCGGCGACAATCAGGATATCCGCGCGCAGGCAGTGCGACGCAAGATCTTTTGTCGCGGTATGGACGACGGTGACGGTTGAATTTGCATTGCGCCCCTTCTGGAGCATCATGTTGGCAATGGGTTTGCCCACGATGTTCGAGCGGCCGACGACTACGACTTCCGCGCCTTGTGTGTTGACGCCCGACCGGACTATCAGTTCCTGGATACCGGCGGGGGTGCAGGGAGGAAATTTGACTTCGGAACCGCCAATCATGAGGCGTCCGACATTCACAGGATGAAAACCGTCGACATCCTTGTCCGGATCGATCGCGTTCAGCACCTTCTTCTCATCGATATGCTTCGGCAGGGGAAGCTGAACGAGTATGCCGTTGATCGAGTCGTCTTTGTTGTACTTGTCAATGAGAGCCAGGAGGGCGCTCTCCGATATGTCGGCGGGCTGGTTGTCCTGAACCTCCTTGAAACCCACCCGATTGGCGGTTTTTACTTTGAGCGTCACATAGGAAATGGACGCCGGATTCTCGCCGACCAGTATTGTAACCAGTCCGGGAACCACTCCGCGTTCCTTCTTTATACTCGCCACTTCTTGTTCGATTTCCTTCAGGATCTCTTCATTGACCTGAGTCCCCATGATTAGCTTTGCCGTCATAAACTCTCTCCATTACATATGGGTTATCGCTCTCTCTTATCACGAGCCCAAGAGGATAACATCTAAGAAGGGTTCATTCTCGAAAAAAAAATGAGCGGGCCCCGCGCAGAGAGCGCTCCGGCCGAAATAATTGACAGAGACGGGGCACGGAGTAAGATAGAGCTTTCGCCACCGTGGCGCAGTGGATGCAGCCAGATGAATAAGGACCTTCTCTCATGATCACTTTCATCCTTTGCCTTGCCGCCCTGCTTCTGGGCTACTGCTTCTATTCCCGATACATGGAAAAGCTCGCGGGTGTCGATCACTCGCGCCCCACTCCGGCCCATACCATGACAGACGGAGTCGATTACATCCCAATGCCCTGGTGGCGGGTCTTCCTGATCCAGTTTCTGAACATTGCGGGGCTGGGGCCGATTTTCGGAGCCGTCGCGGGCGCGATGTGGGGACCGGTAGCCTTTTTGTGGATAGTGCTCGGCGGGATTTTTGCCGGGGGTGTGCACGACTACTTCTCCGGCATGCTCTCCATCAAGCACAAGGGATTGAGCATTACCGAGATTGTGGGGATCTACCTGGGAAACGGGGTGAAGCAGTTTTCGCGGGGATTCATTCTGGTCCTGATGGTGATTGTCGGGGCGGTATTTGTCGCCGGGCCGGCCCAGATACTGCAGAGCATCACACCCGGCACCACCACGCTCGGCTTCTGGGCAACAGTCGTCTTCATTTATTACGCACTCGCGACTATGCTGCCGATCGACAAGATCATCGGCAGAGTCTATCCGGTGTTCGGATTTGCGCTGTTCTTCATGGCGATAGGAATTATGATCTCTCTGTTTGTTAACGGGTATTCCATACCGGAACTCAGCCTGTCCAATCTGGGCAACTTCCACGTGAATCCGGACAGTTTCCCTGTCTTTCCCATGATGTTCATTACGATCGCCTGCGGAGCGGTATCGGGTTTTCATGCCACCCAGTCGCCGCTGATGGCCAGGTGCATCACCAGCGAGAAATACGGGCGGCGGGTTTTCTATGGCACAATGATCACTGAATCCGTTGTGGCGATGATCTGGGCCGCCATCAGCATGAGCTTCTTCGGAGGGATACGCGAGCTGAACGAGACGATGACGGCAAACCAGGGAAATGCTGCGGTCGTGGTAAATCAAATATCCTACACCCTGCTCGGCAAGTTCGGAGGAGTGCTGGCACTGCTCGGAGTTGTCGCGGCTCCGATCACGTCGGGAGATACGGCATTCCGCGGCGCCCGCCTGATTGTCGCCGATTTTCTGAAGTACAAGCAGAAGTCGATCAAGAGCAGGCTGGTAATAAGCATTCCGCTTTTTGCAGCGGGATATGTCCTCACCCGGATTGATTTCGCCGTGATCTGGCGTTATTTCGCCTGGACGAATCAGACGCTCGCAGCCGTCGTGCTGTGGGCAATCACGATTTACCTTGCCCAAAGCAGGAAGGCGTGGTGGGTGACCGTCGTGCCTGCAATGTTCATGACCGCGGTAATAACGACCTATATCCTGATCGCACCGGAAGGATTCAGGCTGCCGTTCGATGTCTCGGTTGTCGCAGGGATCGCGGTGGCGCTCCTGTTGTTTGGCGCCTTCGAGTATTACAGAAGAAGGCTCTTCCGCGGTGCCGCCGCTCCGGAAATCGAAGGAGTCGCCGTCGACCGTTAGCGCCACGATGAGAAGAAAGCGCAGCAGTTGTGGAATTCCTGGAACGATGGTCTGGGCAGCCTCACTGTTGCTGCTGCTGCCGCTCAGGATCGGCGCTGACAGTCTCTGGGAGGAGAACCGGACAGCCATAGCTCCCGGAATAACGTTGACACGCATAACCCGCGCGGCTGCTTCAAACGATGCTTACTGGACGATCGGCGTCCTCATTCCCACCCAAGTAAATTCCCTTTCGTTGCTCGCCTCGCAAGACAGAGCCCGTGAAATCGCCGTAAAGCTCCGAGAGTCCGGATTCGATGCGAAGGTGCGGGAAGAACGCAACCCTGAATATCGTGATCTTCCGGCAGGGACGCTCGGCTACAGCGTCCGTGTCGGCAGGTACGACACTCGGGAGGCGGCAGCCGCGGCGATGCCCGCGCTGTCCGGTCTTGGATACAGGGCCATGGTTCTGTTCACGGGTGATGACGGCGACACGGCTGTTGGCCCACTGGAAATCAGGGTGCTGACCGTAGATCCGGATCTGTTTCGTGGTGAAATCACACCGGCTTACGGTCGCTGGATAGTTGGAAGAACAAAGACGAGCGCCCTTGCGGACGAGTGGGACGCCCTGGCGGCGGTCAATGCCGGTTTCTTTGTCATGTCCGGTTCCGACGGGGCTCCGGGCGAACCGGCTGGAGTCCTTATCAAGGATGGAAAGCTTCTGAGTGAAGCCACCAACGGTCGCATCGCGATGTGCATGTTCAACAGCCCCGGCCGCGGGCCCCGCGTCAGTTTCGAGCATCTCACGACGACGATGCACATTGCTGTCGGAGAGGATGGCAGGCACACAGTTGATGGAATCAACAGAAAGCCCGGGCTGATCCGGAACTGCGGCGGCACAGGTGATACTCCAACCGACAGTCCACGACATGACTTCACCTGTAAGGATGCCGACGAGCTCATCGTGATAACACCGGAATTCGGCGCGGCAGCCCCGGCAGGAGACGGCATTGAAGCGGTCGTCGACGAAAGCGGCATTGTGACCCAGATACGCGGGCGTGAGGGAGGCGCAGTCCCTGATGGCCGCCTCCTCATCCAGGGGATCGGCTCCGAAGCGGCCTGGCTCAGCTCGAATCTTGCTCCCGGCACGAAAGTCCGCCTGGAAGTTTCAATATCCGATTCGCGCGGGAGGAGGGTTGAGTTCGGCGCCGGCGACTCGGCAATCAATGGCGGGCCGGGATTGGTGGCGAACGGCCGGAGAGAGATCAGCCCTGTGGCTGATGGGCTTGTGCACCCTGATGATCCGTCGTTTTTCCTGCGATGGGGAATCCGCCGCAATCCGCGCACCATGGCCGGCGTTGATTCCCGTCAGCGTATTCTGCTCGTTACCGTCGACGGGCATCAGCCCGGGCGCAGCGTAGGAATGTCGCTCATTGAAGCGGCAGATTTGATGGTGAGACTTGGAGCGGTTACGGCAATGAATCTGGACGGGGGCGGATCCACGGCAATGGTGGTAAGCGGGAAGCTGGTCAACTCCCCCTCGGATCCGGCCGGCGAGCGGCCCGTCGGCGACGCCGTCCTGATCAGGAGCGTTCCGCTTGAACGGGCCGTACCGTGAAAGGTCATTGCAACGCTTGCGTCTCCCGTGCTCTATTCCGGCCAGACATCAGAGGGCAGCTGGGGGAGCTGGTAGGTCATGAGCGTGCGGATGGCCTTATTGAATCCGTCCGGAGTTGACGCCTCCAGGCGCTCGATTTCGGTCCTGGCCTTCTCGACGACTTGGGGATCGTCAACGGCATCCAGAGGCAACATGCCCGGATAGGAACGTTGAATTAGCGAAAAGGCCTGCTGCTTCACCGGATCGAGGCTGAGAAATCTGTCGATTTCCGCAATCATGGCGGACTTGTCCCTGTCGAGCCTCCCATCGACCTGCATCAGCAGGTTTAGGCTGAAATCTCCGCAACGGAAATGAGCGGGCATTTCGTCGAGGTTTTCCAGCAGGAGCCGTATTTCCCTTACCGTTTCCACATCCGTCATGGGTTCGAAGGTGCCTTCATCGATCATCCTCTGAAGAGGCGAAAGCGGATGAACGGCAAGGGTGCGAACACGGATGAAGTCAGGGCGGATTTGGTTGAGAATCTTTGCGGTCTCGACGGCATGCTGCTCGCTTAGCCGGCGTCCTCCCACCCCCGGCATGATGTATTCGGAAAGCGAAATTTCTGAAGCGACGACGTGCAGTCCGCCGGACAGGATGTCATCCGGAGTGTTACCCTTCTGAATCAACTCGAGCACTTCCGCCGAACCGCTTTCCATTCCGGAATGGATACGCGTCAATCCCGCTTCTTTCAGCCGCTTGAGGTCTTCGATGCTTTTCCGCTTCATCGTTTTGGCGCGCGCATAGGTGGTCACGCGCGTGATGGTAGGAAACCGGCTGCGAATGTGTCTTATGATTTCCAGCAGCTCTTCCGTCGGGACAAGCAGGCTGTCGGCATCCTGCAGGAATGCGGCTGTGGGTACATAGCGACGGGCCGCATACACCTCCGCCATCGCGTCGATGTCTTTCCTGATTTCGTCCACCGAGCGCCGGGAGAACTTCAGTCCCTTGAACGGCGGGCAGATGCGGCATCGATTCCAGGGGCAGTTGCGGGTTACTCGTACCAGCAGGCTGCGGGCTTCACTGGGAGGACGGATGGCACCTTGTTCGAACATGGCCTTGCTTACTCCCAACCGGTCTTTATGCCGTAAGGCAGGACAAGGCCGGTTGCCTCGATGTCGTAGATCTTCCCTTTCTTGATCTTGAAGAAGTGTATCGCCGGCATGTTGAAGACACCCTGGTAGGAAGGGACGCTCTCCAGTTCCGGCACTCCCTTGAGCTTCATCACCTTGAGTTTGCTGTCGTGGTAAAGATTCGAGAACCCTACCGCCAGCCCTTTCTGTTCATCGATTACAGGCAATCTGCGGTTTCTGATATCGCTTATGTAGGCCCAGACACCGGCGCTGATCTGTGCCTCGCAGGTTTTCGGAGCAGCGGCCAGCGCGCGTGCCAGTTTGGCCATCTCCGGATCGGGAGTGCCCTGCGGCGGGAATTGTGGTCTTTCGGGCGCCGGTTTGGCCTTTGCGCGGCTGCCCCCTACTGAAGTGGCGCCGTTTTCGCGGCGCTCGCATTCTTCGGCAAACGGCGCGAGAGTGCCGTCCTCGCCGGTCAGGGCGTCGTAATACGAAAGACCGATATCAAGCATCTGTTCGCGCGGAGTGCGGTCTGAAGGAGCCAGGTCCTCGACCAATCCGGGACGCGGCTTCTGCAGATTCGCCATCGCGATTCCTTCCCGGACGACATGATGCTCGGCTTCGGCAATCTTGCCGCGGCGCAATCCCAACCTGGCTCCAAGCAGGACGTCGACGTTACTGTTTTCCTTCATCACGACGAGGCAGGCCACCTGTTGCGTCACAGGATCGGCTGCGTAGATCTGGAAATCGGTCGGTCCGCCCGAAGCAGTCACCCACAGGCCGTCTCCGACCGGGATCACCGCGGTATTTTCGGTAAACTTCACCTCCTTGTCGAATGGGACCGCGCCTGGATCATGCGCGACCAGTGCGGCGAGGTAGTTCTTCATCAGGCTGACCAGGCACTCCCGGTCGCAGGTTTGAGCGGCCGGCAGATTATCAACCATCCCGAACAGTAACAGTGCAGCAAATGCAGATGCGAGCTTCGGGCGTTTCATGTCACGACTCCTTCCGTTAGATTGGAACTGTTTCAGCTGACCTCAGACGCCCGTGCTTGTCAAGAATAAGTTTGCAGCACAGGAGTTTCACGAGAAATGGTATTTTAGATAGAGACTCACACTGTTGAGCTTCCTCCCCCAGATGACCAGGAGGAAATCATGAAAACACAGGTAACGACTTGTTTGGCGCTGTTGTTCCTGATGACCGCAGTGCCGGCCTTCCCGCAAGGCGCGCAGGCCGATTTGCCCGATGCCGCGAGAGCCTACCTTCAGGAGCACTTCCCCAATGAAAGAATCGCAAGCGTCATGCGTGATGACGACACCATGGGGTTTGACGTAATTCTGAGCGGAGGTACCGAGATTGATTTTGACCGCGAGGGAGAAGTCCTCGAGGTGGACGGAAAAACGGTGGCACTTCCTGACAGCGTAGTTCCCGGTGATATTCTTACCCATATTCGCTCACAACATGCAGGCCAGCAAGTCAAGGAGATTGAAAAAGAACCCTATGGTTACGAGATTACACTCACTAACGGCAAAGAACTGCACTTTGACAGAGACGGCAATTTGCTGAGGCCGCAACGGCCCGTGCCGGCTCAGTGAAATTGCCGCCCTCCACTGCAGCCAACGGACCCGATCGCCCCCCTATCGGGACTTCGCCTCAACGCGACACCGCTTTTTCCGCCGTCCCAGCAGGACTGTCCGGTTCCAACGCGGAACCTTCCTCACCACACGTAAACAAAACAACCGTCCACGTCTGCACGATCGTCCCGGCCTATCGGAAACAACGTTGCCGGTGCAAACACAGAACCTTCTTCCCGACGCGGCAACCGATACATCGGCCTTCGCGTCCCGTCAGGGACGCGTTGAGACTAGCCCGGCACGGAAGTGCCGGGAT
>JAAYAM010000222.1 GCA_012719355.1 Acidobacteriota bacterium | reverse complement strand
TCTTGATCGATCTGCCGCGCTGCCTGTTCGCGCATCGCCCTGTCCATCAGCATATTCGTGTATTCCCAGTCCGGGCTGCAGATGTACTCCATGCCGTTCTCTCCTTTCCAGCGCCGGATGCCCATGCTTCGCTCCCACGCCACTATGCTGTCCATGTTTTCACGCCTCCAATACCGCCATCATGGCGTTTCGTTTTTCCTGGCCCGCCGCACGGCGCTTGGATTCCCCGTCCATCTTCACCGGGATGCACACCTCGAAAACCCGGTCGTATACGCGCCTCCGCCGCACGTCGGTTTCGGTCTTGAAGTCTGTCAGATTGGTGGTGATGACCATCGGTTTCTTGGCGGCGTATCTTGCGTCAATCACGGCGAAAAGCTGCTCCGCCTTGAACTCCGTGTTCCGCTCGGCCCCAAAGTCATCCAGCACCAGAAGCTCCGCTGCGTTCATCCGGTTAAGCAGGGCGTTCAGGTCTCCGTCGAAGGCGCTGGCCGTTAGCCGCACAATGCTCGTCGCAAGGACCGGGACGCCCAGCCGCATCAAGGCGTTGGCGATGCAACTTGCCGCAAATGTCTTCCCGGTGCCGGGCCCGCCGAAGAAGATCAGGCCGGTATTGTTCTCGGCCATTTCCGAAAACCGCTTCACATAGTTTCGGCAGATGCGCAGCACGCGGGCATCTTCCTCGGTTTCAGCGACGAACCGGCTAAAGGTGGATTCCTTGAACTTCGCATCAACCAGGGAGCAGGCCGCCATTTCCTGCACCTTCTCCATGGCCTTACGGCGCTCGCGCTCTTCTTCTTCCTCGGCGATCCGCGCAAGCTCGCACAGGCAGCTGCACCGGGAGTAACGCCCGTCGATGGGCAGGCGCGTTTCCTTCCTCGCTCCGCACGCGCCGCAGCGCAGCAGTCCGTCCTCGCCCATGTAGTCGCCCGGCTCCGCTTTCACGCGGTCGGTTGGCGCTATGATGTCTAGCGCTTTGGGGATGAAGCTGCTGATGTGCTGCATGGTGGTTCCTCCCTTCCTCGTCAATAAAAATCCTCCTCGTCGGCGTACACAGGCGGCGGTGGCTGGCCCCTTGGCAGTTGTTGCTTGCCTTTGCCGCCCCGGTCCTGCTCCCTCGACAACCAGCCGTTGATGAAATTCTTCACCCCGCGCTTGGTCTTGCGCTTTTTCGGGTTGGCATCCAGCCAGCCGATCATCTTCCGGATTTCCTGCGGAACGTCCACCGCGGGGTACAGCTCGGAATAGCCGTCAATGTCCTCCTGCGTCACTTCGTGCTGGGTTCCGTTGTTCAGCGGCAGGGTAAAAACCGCCGGTTTCTCCTCCGGGCAAGAGCTCTTGTCAAAGAGCTCGGCCCCTACGGCGTTACTTACTCTGGTATCTAATCTCTTATCTCTAATCTCTAATCTCTTATCTCTAATATCTGTAGTCACAGATTCAGACACAGGTTCGGACACGGGTTCAGACACGGGTTCAGACACACGATCGGACACATCACTGGACACACGGTGTCCACTTTCAAGGAGCGGTTTCGGTTTATTTGCCCGGATTCTGCGGTTCTTTACGGCGTAATCCGTCTCAGAACCCACCAGGCCGTTGTGATCCGCCATCACCAGCGTTCCATCGTCGTCCCGGTACACCAGCCCGAACTTGGCGAACAGCTCAAGCGCCACCCGGATGGTGTCCGCCGTGAACCACTTGCAGTCGCGCTGGATCTTTTCCACGTCATACGGGATGATGATCTCCCCGATCTGGCGGGCAAGCCTGCCCCCGGTGTTGATCGTCTTGAGGCACAGCATCTGGTACAGCACCACATAGTTGGCCCCGTCCTTCTGGCTCATCAAGAAGTCCACCGTATCGGAGGTCATGAAGCTCTCTTTCAGCTTGATCCAGTAATAGCGCTTGCCGGTTGCCATGTGCTACACATCCTTTAGCGCGGGCGGGATGGTGACCGAATCGGTTATGATCTCGATCATCGCCCGGTCGCACAATATCGCCAGGGCCCTCCTCACGGTGTCTTCGTCCATGCGAAAAGCCTTTGACAGCAATCGGTCGGTGTAAAGCATCCGCTTCTGGAAAAAGTAGGCGTGGTTTTCAACGCTGATCGCCATCATAGAGAGCAGCTTGAACCACACCACGATGACCTCATCATCGTTCAGGGCCTCGAGCGCGTTCAGATTCTCATCGCTAAAAGCGTCTCCGATAATCCTGATCCATTTCACGTATGTCATGATTCCTTCTCCCTCCCCCCGGGGGCTTGCGCCCCCGGGTCGTATTTGCCACAGCGTCAGGCCGTGGGCGGTTCAGGCTCCTTTCGTACCCGCTCCGGCTCCAGGTCCTGGGGCGCCTGGGCCAGCCGTCGCGTCTTTTTATGCGTCGCAAGTGACTGGTGCAGCTCTATCCATGCCATAGCCTCTTTTCCTTCCTGCTGCCCGGCGACCCGAGGCCGGACAACTTTTTATCAAAACGGGGTCAATCGCAGCTGATATGTTTCTCCGGCTTCCGCCGCCCATACGTCGTCGATGCCCGTTACCTCCTTGACGGCCTCCACCATTGCCTTTTCGTCGCTGCGTTCGTCGCTCAGGTGGACCAGGATGATGGCCCGCGTTTCCGTCAGGTCGTTTGCTTCCAAGGCGTCGCATAAACGCCGCAGGCTCATGTGGCTTTTTACCAACCGGGTTCGCAGGGCAGCGTCCAGGTCTCCGTTCTCAAGCTGCTGTTGAAGAATGGTGTCTGTGTGGTTGCACTCCACAATCCAATAATGGACGCCGGGGAACGTGTGCCGCAGATAGTATGTGTCAGTGGCGTAAACCACTGTTTCGTCGGTCGGGTCGTATCTTATCAACCAGCCGCAGGGTTCCGCTGCGTCATGTTCCGTCTGAAATGCTATAACGGTAAAATCACCGATGGTAATGCTCTGCAGGCACTTGGCGCTGCGCAGCTGTGCCGGTTTCAATGGACCGTTCGCTGGATTGATAGCTTCGATGGTGCCCTTCGTGGCGTAGGTCCAGATGCCGCGCCGGGCTATCTCGACAGCGCTCTTGGCGTGGTCCTGGTGCTCATGGGTGATGAGACACCCAACAATGCGGTCCCATCCCTTTACCGCCCGGATGATTTGCGCTATCGGCAGTCCCGCGTCCAGGAGGAGCGATTGACCGTGTGCTCCCCCTGCACGCAGAACGTAACAGTTGCCGGCGGAGCCGGTCGCTATTACTTGCAGGTCCATTAGAACGGGACCTCGTCGGTATCGTCGGTGTCGGCTTCTTTCTGGATGCCGGAAAGCAGGTCTGAAGGCGGCTCATCCGGCACCGTGGCTGGGGGCGCTTCCGTGGGTTCCGGCGATTCTTCCAGCACGCGGTCCGGTTCCGGGAGCGTGAGCGGTTCCTGATTGCCGTTTTCAAGCACCTCGGCCTCGATGGCAATCTCGGTGTACTGGGCTTCGCGCCTGCGGATGTACTGGTAGCTTTCGTCGATTTTCGCGGGGTCACGCGGAATCATCTTGCTGCCGTAGATGGCGCGTTTCATTGTCTTCTCGTACATTTCCGACACCCAGCCCTCGATTTCGACTTCGACCGGTTTCCCGTTCTCGTACACCTTCTTCTTGCCGCCCCAGAACTCGGGGGAAGCGTACCGCGGCTTGCGTTTGAGAACGTCATCCTTGGAATAGATGAGCAGCTTGTTTTTAGCCGGGTCATCGAATTCGATGTAGCCGAACACTCCGATGGGCTCGCCCCGGTTGAACGGCTGCGGGATGTTGAATTCGTAGCCCTCAACCGGGTTTTTGCTGTCCTTCTTGATAGGGCGGAATTCGTCGTTCTCAAAGATGACCTCGACGGTCACGCTGCGGAAGGGGTCCAGCGCGTACTTCTCCGCCTGGTATCGGATGCCGTTGTAGCCCTCCATCAGCGTGATGGTGTACTGGTTCCCCTTGTTGTTCTTGAACGGGATGGGAAACAGGGTGTTGTCCTCGATCATGTCAAGGCCAACGCGGGCGTAATGGGCAAGGTCCTGGGCAAGCTCGGGCAAATCGAGATTGGCCCAGGTGTACGGCAAATCGTTGTCATACTTATGGTCCCTGTTGTTCGCGTTCTTGCGGAGGCGTTCCGCCTCGGTCCTCTGTAGCATCTGGTCGATGCAGATGAAGTAGTTCCGGATGAGCTGGCGCTCCCTGTTGGTGAAGTTGTACGCGCCCATGCTCTGGTACTGCTTCATCACCATGTCGGTGAATCGCTCGCTCGCGCTGGGCTTCTTCTCGGTTGTGGCTGGCTGCTGCTGTCCAGCGGCCTGGAGTTCCTGCTGGGTTGCCGGGGCTTGCTGGGTCTTCGTATCCTTCGTAGTGCGTGCCATGTTATGCATCCTCCTTTTTTATTTTCAGTTCC
>JAAYAM010000023.1 GCA_012719355.1 Acidobacteriota bacterium | reverse complement strand
TCGTAAGCATAATCAGTTCTCCCTCAATAAATTGCGGCATATCCATCGAATGCGGTCCATGGACCGATCGCTTCGGCAGAAACCGCCTCATCGAACCTATGTTCCAGTTGAATAACTGTAAGCAAAAACGAGCGAAAAGAGTATTTCTTTTACAAGAAAGGTTGTGCGAGCGCTCAACTCTTTGATGGATAGCCCGAGCGGCGCCGGCATCAACCCAGAGAATCTTATCGGAAGGGATCAGAGGGTTCACAGAAGGATGGAGAGGGACGGACTCCCTTCGCTTGTTCTTCCTATCCCGGCACTTGGCTTTTGCAGGGGTGAGGGACCATGGACGCCCACGCTCCGGGCATAGCGCTTTTGAAAAATCTGGAACTTTATGACTTAGGAAAGGGTCCGTTAATGTAAAAGGCACAAGTATGAAGACAGTCTTGTTCCTGATTGGAATTTTGTTCTCCATCGAATCCTGCAGTGGAGATACGCCGCCGCTCGTCCCGCCAGATGAGGAGACCAGGAGACTTGTCTCCGAATGGGTGGAACGAAGGCAGCCTGAGCTCAGTATTGTCGTGGGAGTATTGGAGCCTCAGGGCAAAAGAGTTATCAGTTACGGAAGGCTGGATGGACGACGTGCCGCTGACGCAAATACAGTCTTTGAGATCGGCTCGGCAACGAAGGTTTTCACGTCGCTCCTCCTCGCAGACATGGTGACGCGCGGCGAAGTCAGGTTGAGCGATCCGGTATCAAGGTATATGCCTGCCGGAGTACGGATCCCGGAACGCGGCGGCCGCTCAATCACGCTCGAAGATCTTGCCACTCACCGATCAGGGCTGCCGCGGATGCCCATGAATTTTTTCACCCCGAATCAGACGGATCCTTACCGTGCCTATTCGACGAAAGATCTCTACCGCTTTCTTGCCTGGTATCCGCTTCCGCGCGACATCGGCACAGAGTATGAATACTCGAATCTGGGAGCCGGACTGCTTGGACATGCTCCTGCACGCGCGGCGGAACAGGACTATGAGGCGCTTCTCCTGAAGCGAGTCATCGAGCCACTCGAGATGAGCAGTACCGGGATCACCTTGTCACCCGCGATGCAATCCCATCTTGCACTCGGACACGATACCCTGTTCGACGAGACGGTCAACTGGAATTTCACGGAAGCATTCGCCGGAGCGGGGGCATTGCGTTCGACCGCAAACGACCTCCTCACATTTCTGGCCGCTCAGCTCGGCTACACAACCTCCGATCTGAGCGCCGCGATCACTCAGACGCGGTCCACCTGGCGGCCTGCCTTATCGGGAACGAGTATAGGACTCGGCTGGATGAAAAGACCAGGAAAGGTCTCAGAGATCATTTGGCATGGCGGCGGAACAGGAGGCTACAGTGCCTTCGTCGGCTTCGATCCGGCGGCAAGATCAGGGGTCGTGGTGCTTGCCAATCTGGAAGGATTGAAAGGGAATGTGGATACTCTGGGTCTTCGTCTTCTGGGCGAAGACCCAGAGCAGTTTCCGCCCTGGGCCGGAATAACCCTTACTTTAGTGATCGGCGCGGGCATCATCACATCAGCCATAAGAGGAAAAAGAGTCTTTTCGGTGAGTCAGTCACATTGCCAACCGATCCGTGCATCCTCGTCTCACGAAGAATCAGCCACGGCACATTCTCAGGAAGCAGTAATCGAGGTACAGGATCTCCTGAACGCTGGCAACAGGTCAAGAGATACCGTGCAAGGCCTCCAGAAGCTCTACATCTCGCTTGCGGTCGGTACATCGAAAAGCGGCATCAGAACAGGCCCGGCCACTTTCTTCTCTGCGGTTATTGTTGATCCGGATGGATCACAGCACTGGATAAGTAAGTTGGCAGACATCGCTGATGCGATCAAATAAACTAGGGGGTCGTTGGGTTCAGGGTGTTATCAGGTAGCAGCGAAAACAAACGATCCCGCTCGCACGATCTATGCCTCGCCTTGCGATTCCCCTAATTCTTACTTTGTACCCCTTGGGCACACCAACCCGGCTGAAATCTCACGACACGATGAACTCCCTTTCCTGATATCGATAGCTGCGTCCATCCTATGCCGTGTTTCCAATTGAGAATAGAGACCGTTCCGTACTCTCGTATTTGTGGCGGAGGAAGTAGGATTCGAACCCACGAGGGGGTTGCCCCCCTAACGGTTTTCAAGACCGCCGCCTTCAACCACTCGGCCATTCCTCCGCAGTCCTGAGCAGGTGGAAATTATACGTTCTCTGTCTCAATTTGCAACCTCGGAGACGGTGCGGCAGGTGCAAGCCCTGCAGGTCCCCCCATGGCCGCATGATATACTCAGGCCCTTATGGCTCTTGGAATCAACACTTTGATTTTTGATCTTGACGACACTCTCGTCGTTGAAGAGGCATCGGCGGAAGCGGCTTTCATAGAAACAGGAGAACTGGCGCAGCGACGCTATGGAGTCGATCCTCGCCTGCTGCACGCCACCCTCAGGAAATGTTGCCGTGAGATCTGGCATGCTTTCCCTTCACACCCGTACTGCAAGCGCATCGGCATCAGTTCCTGGGAGGGGCTGTGGGCGGAGTTTACCGGGCCGGATCCAAGACTGATCCCGCTGCGGGATTGGGCTCCGTCGTACCGGCTGGAATCATGGCGCACCGCCCTGCAGAAGCACGGGATCGAAGATATGGATCTTGCGGCGGAACTGGCCGAGACCTTCCCTGTGCTCAGGAGACAGAAGCATTTCGTCTACGACGATGTCACCGTCACGCTGGACAGGCTGTGTGGCCGGTATCGGCTGGGCCTGCTCACCAATGGGGCTCTTGATGTGCAGCGTAGGAAACTGGAAGGGTCATACCTGGCGGGATACTTCGATCAGATCTTGATCTCGGGTGAAATAGGGATCGGAAAACCCGACAGGCTCGCTTTTGAGACACTGCTGCAACGGATGAATGTCACGAATCAGGTCGCCCTCATGGTCGGCAACAACCTGATTTCGGACGTGGCCGGAGCTCAGCAGGCCGGGCTGAGAGCGGTATGGCTCAACCGCCCGGGCATTCCGCGCACCAACGGCATCCGGCCGGAATGGGAGATCGGCGGGCTCGACGAGCTCTGGCCGATTCTGGAAGCGTGCAGTTGAATTTGTTCTCGCAAGCCTTTCTGGATTCTGCAGAAATTATGGTAGAGTAAGCGCTTCCACCGAGCCCGCATCCACGCGACGCCCGGTATCAGGAGTTGCCTCGATGCTGCAGTTTTTTCGAGAGACCGTACGCTACCGGGAACTTATCTGGGCACTCGCGCTGAAGGACCTGCGCGTCAGGTACAAGCGCTCCGCCCTGGGCTTCTTCTGGGCTCTTCTTCATCCGCTGCTGATGATGGTAATCCTCACCATCGTCTTCTCGACCGTCATGCGGTTCAACATCGATAACTATGCCGTTTTCCTGGTCGTGGCCCTGCTGCCATGGACGTTCTTTTCGCAGTCTCTGTCATACTCGGCGGAATCGATAGTAAGCAACGGCGAGCTGCTGAAGAAGCTCTACATCGCAAAGTCGGTCTTTCCCGTATCTGCGGTTCTCGCTAACTTCATCAATTTCGTCCTCTCGCTGATTCCCCTGCTGCTACTGCTCGTAGTCATGAGGTTCCCGCTCCACTGGACATGGATATACCTGCCGGTGCCGACGATTGGTCTGATAGCCTTCACGCTCGGTTTCTGCTTCTTCTGTTCGGCGGCAAACGTGTTTTTCAGAGATGTGGCTCACATCATCCAGATTGTGCTTTCAGCATGGTTCTACTTTTCTCCCATCATCTATTCACTGGATTTCATTCCGGAGCGGTTCTATATATTTTTCCGTCTGAATCCACTTGTGTACATTCTGAACGGCTTTCGGATGGCGATCTACCACGGCGGTCTCCCGACGATCCAGTCGGCTGCAATGTCGCTCGGGTGCGGCTTCATCTGCTTCGCCATCGGCTACGCCATCTTTCGCAAGTACGAGGATTCTTTCGTCTATTATCTCTAGGAACGAGTGTGAGGAGCTGTGTCGCAAATCCGGTTTGAGAATGTGCACCAGCGTTTTCGTGTGATCCGGGAGCGGCCGGATACCCTGCGTGAGGTATTCGTACGTATCTTCCAGCACCAGAAGAACTATCATCTGTTTGAAGCTCTCAAAGGGATTTCGTTCAGCATCGAAAATGGCGAAGTGCTGGGCATTATCGGACGAAACGGATCGGGCAAGAGCACGACTCTCAAGATCATCGCCGGCGTCTATCGTCCGACCGCCGGCAAAGTCACAGTCAATGGAAGAGTCGCCGCCCTTATCGAGCTCGGTGCCGGATTCCATGGGGATCTTACCGGCAGAGAGAACATCGTTATCAATGGACTTATCCTGGGACTGACCAGGCGCCAGATCAAAGAGTGCGAAGAGCGCATCATTGAGTTCGCCGAGCTGGGAGATTTCATCGACACACCGGTCAAGCAGTACTCTTCAGGGATGTTCATGCGCCTCGGTTTCAGCATAGCGACAGAGGTGGATCCCGACATCCTGCTTATTGATGAAATACTCGCGGTCGGCGACGAGGCGTTTCAGGAGAAATGCCACCAGCGAATCCAGGAGTTCCTCAAGCGCGGCAAGACGATCGTTTTCGTTTCCCACTCCATGGAGAGCGTAAAGCAGCTTTGCACGAGGGCGATTCTTCTGAATGAGGGTAATCTGGTTGCCGACGGCACACCGGATGAAGTGTACACAAAGTACGGTGAGATTCTCGAACCGTCACTCGGCAAGAAACTGGAAGTCCTCTGCTGACTTCCACCCAACCCCGTATCTTGAACGATTCAATACCCCGCCGCACAGGGTGGGGGGACGCAGAAGACGCGTCCCCAACCCTGCTTCGTTTGCAGTCCAACCTCGCGGCTATTGCTTTTTCGTGGTGGTTTTTTCAGACAGGATCCAGAGTTCGGGATCAAGCTCAACAGAAGAAGGTTTCATCGGCAGAACGACTTTGAACGGCGTCTGCGGCCCGTTGGCATAGACCAGGGATCTCCCTTCTCCTTTGCTGCCGAATTTGCAGACAACAGGAAGCGGCATGAACCAGTTGGCGCCGGCGTTCTCCTGTATCACGGTCCCGGTCAGAACCGCCTCGTTTCCTTCATCGGTTTCGACCTTGTACTCCATCCGGTAGCTGGGGAGCTTAGCTTCGAAGACCCACTGCTGGAAGAACCAGTTCAGGTCTTTCAGCCCAAAAGCCTTTGCGATCGGCGTGTTGGCAAAATGAGCCCCGGCGACCACTGCAAACTCTTCCGTGCTTGCAGCCTTGTTTTCGAAGCGCTTGGCAAAATCGGTCATCATCTGAAAGAACGCTTTTCCGTCGCCTGTATTGGGATCGCTGAACAGGAAGTGGAGCATGCGCAAGACCAGAGCCCCTTTATCGTAGATCAGAGTCTGGTAAGCGCCCTGTGACATCCTGGTGCTGAGCCGGTTCCCAAGAATCAGTGGACCCATTTCGGCCATCTTCCTTTTGCCGATGCCGGTGTCCGTCGTTGGAGGAAGCTGGAGTTTGAACCGTGAAGTCTTGATCAGGTCGCGCGCCGCCTTGTCGCTTTCCCGCCGTGCTGTATACAGCATTCCGCTGTATTTCGCGAAACCTTCGCTCAGCCACTGGTCGCGATAGGAACGCCATGCCACGATGTTTCCCCACCACTGATGGGAGGTTTCATGCGCGATGAAGTCGAATACATTGCGATTTGCCTCGTCTGCCCGCGGGATTAACAGCAGCGTCGGGAATCCCTGTCCAAAATTGAAGGGATGGAAGGTCGCGCGGAAATTCTTGTAAGGATATGCTCCGAAAAGGTCACTGAAAAAGTTGAGGGCATTCCCCATTTCGGTGAGGATAAAGCTTTCCTTGATGCGGCCGACTGAAGATGGGACCGAATAGAACTCAAGCGGCATCTCGCCAAAAATCAGGTTCCGCTTTTCCGTATGGCGTTCGAGCATCCCGGCAGCGAAGGTGGCAAACGCAATCGGGTGATCCATCCTGAATTCGGTAAGGCGGGTGTTTTGGTCATCCGGCCATTCCTCTTCCCGGACCAGTGTCCCAACGCTGGATACGCTATCGTTCTTGCGATGCCGGAACGTCAGGGTGAAAGTCGACCGTTTCAGGTACCCGTGGCGCGGATACCAGCTTGAGTTACTCAGCGGGTAGTAACCGCTTTCGATCACACGCTGGTTGTCGATGAAATCCCCCTCCAGATCGAGATCGACCGTGAACTTCGCCCCCTTCTGCATGGCTTTCGGAAGCACGAGGGTGATGCCGGTTTCCCATTCTTCCTGCACAAACGGCAGATCCTGCCCTTCGAACTTCGCCGACAGTATCCGCATGGAATGTTTCATCCGGAAATTGTCGTACCCCGTCAGGCCCTCGTTAATCACCATCGGGATAACGCGCAGGTTATCGATCGCAGATTCCATATCGATACGGACCCGAGTCCGTATCTTGTCGCGCGGATCGCGCAGATCGACTTCTATGTTGTAGTTTATCGGCGCTACCAGATCGTACTGGTCCGAGAAACTCGCGCGGCCCTTCTTGAAATCCTCCTCGGAATATGTGGCAATCCACACATCGTTTGTGTACGAGTAGGGAGCGTAGCTGAACAGCATGACTTTTTCGCCGGCATTGATGCGGAAGACCGCCACGGGAATGCGGGCCTGGGGATCCAGCATGAAGGTAAAGCGCCCGCGCTGCCCTTTGTCAAACTGGGCCAGGAAAAAACCGGGCGATTCCCCGTTGGCAAGCGAGATCAGGAGTCTCGAAGAGATGTTCGCTCCGGTTTCCTTCAACAGCCGTCCTTGCAGTTCCGCGGCAAGGGTCTGCGCTGCAGCAGCAGGCGCCGCTTCCATATCCGCGTTCTTGCCGATCAGATCGAACGTGTCGTCACTGAAGCGCAGTACGGCTGACTGAAAATTTGATTCGGCAACTTCGGCGTTGATGAACCTCATCATTACTTCTTTCTCATACTGAATTCCCGGCGCTGGGGCGCGGAAAGTCCCGTTTCCCAGAAACACCGCGCCGGTAACCTGACCGTTCACCGGTGCCGCAAAGTAGAAGTCGCCGTTAAAGACCATCTCGGCTCGGTCGCGTTTGAGTGCCAGGCCTGTGACCGAGGCCTTTCCTTTCAGTTCGAATT
This sequence comes from Acidobacteriota bacterium, assembly GCA_012719355.1. Taxonomy (GTDB): domain Bacteria; phylum Acidobacteriota; class UBA6911; order UBA6911; family UBA6911; genus UBA6911. The sequence goes on along the minus strand of JAAYAM010000023.1, from coordinate 55,421 downwards.
TCCTGAGTGCATCGTAGAGTGTCCGCCCTTCAAGCCGGCCTGCCTGCTGGGCGAAGCTTTGCGAGACCAGTAGTACAGAAAACGCGCAGAGCAGACAAAGACGGATTCGAAAGCTTCGTCTGTACATTACCACCCCCTGTTGTTTGAGTGCTCACACCAGCTTCCTGGCCGAGATTCACCAGGGATCTGGAAAATTAACCTGGCTTGTTGAATCTGGATTTAGCCGGCCCGCAGCTTCCGACCGGCACAAATGTTCAGCTCTTCAAGGGTATTGGAACTTATATTGATACAGATTAGCAACAGCTTATTTCCTGAAGCCTTCTCCATCAACCCGCCTGCAGACTGCTACTTCACTCCCCCGGAATCGGTGAATTCCGACAGAGATTTCCTTGCATGTGTGGTTTCAACATCCGGTGGAACGATCATTCTCTTCCCATCGCGCGAAAACGCGGTCGGAAGATCTCCGGATATATAGAAGCCCCTTCCGAAGACGCTCTGAAGTGTCGAAGCGGCAACACGGTAGTAGAGATTCAGCTCCACGGGTGCAAGATGGATCGAACGGATTGAGCCGACGAGGCGGCCGTCCTGCGTCACTACATTGGATCCGAGCAGGTCCCTGGCCGGCACAGCCTGAGCAAAGCGGCCAGAGTAGTCAAGCGCTTCCATGGCCCGGTCGGCCATCATGACCGCATCGGCCCCTATCTGAACCTGATCGGCCGAAACGGCTCTCACCTCCTTGTCCGATCTTATGATCGCAAGGCCCAGAACTTTCCCTTCTGTGGGATTGATGATGATGTCTGACACGCTGCCGATCTTTTCGCCGGTGGCGATATCAAGGACCGACATACCCTTGAGTTCCGTCTCAAAATTCACAGGACCGGATTTCACGATACTCTTCCTCCTCATATCGCTTCTGTCTGATTCTGTGCAATTGGCGTGCCCGCCGAATGGGGGATAATCGTCCAGGGACTACGAAGAACCGGGAGAGAAACTCATGATAGCCGCATCGAAGGCGCTTCTACCCGGATGTTCCGGGGGAAGCCCGATCATCTTGCTCAGCACGGCCTTGTCGAGAGCCGACAACTCGATGACCCGCACCATGGGGAAATCGGAACGGATCACGGCATGCAGATTGAAGTCTTCCGATTGGCGATCTTCGCCGATAACTACCGCGTCCGGCATTAGTTCGCTGATGATCCCGACAGAGGACCTGTAGTCTCCTGCTTCGCCGACAATCTCAACTACTGACGATTCGTTCAGCACATGTTTCAGGAGTGCGCGAGTCAGTTCGTTTCGATCGATTATCAACAGGCGGAGTCTTCCCATTGACCAAAATCCTCCTTTGATCCACACATAGTTTTGTTTATTGAGAATTCAGGTGAAGCGTGCTGACCGGTATACTGCAACAGGGCTGGAAACCTGAGCGGGAAATCACTGCCGCTGTCCAACCAGAATTACTATTCAAAAAGTATCTCGAACGTGTTAGTCGCTCAATTCGTAAAACTACCCAGAGTTGCTCAATTCGAGCAGGGGTTGTCCGGATAACAGCACGACATATAATGGTGAAGAGACCTTTATATGCTGGAGTTACCATGGCACTGCCGAAAGAAACAATCAGGATCTCCGACACGATCTGGGAGATCCCGCGGTCGTACAAACCCGGCATGCGTGTGCCGGCGCGCATCTATGCCACGGAGAAACTCGCACGAGACCTGGACGAGGGAGTTATCGAGCAGGTGACAAATGTCTCGACACTGCCGGGCATCGTCAAATACGCCTTCTGCATGCCTGACGGACACTGGGGATACGGCTTTCCGATCGGCGGGCTTGCCGCGATGGATCCTGAAGAGGGGGTGATTTCGCCGGGCGGCATCGGGTTTGACGTCAACTGCGGGATGCGCCTTCTGGTCACCCGTCTGACCTATGATGAGGTGAAACCGCATCTTCAGGAGCTTGTAGACCGGCTCTTCGTCCGCGTGCCCGCAGGCGTCGGGGTGTCCGGCTTCGTCCGACTCTCCAGAGACGAGTTTCGGGATGTGGTCGAGCAGGGCGCCCGCTGGTGCGTCAAGCGCGGCATGGGCTGGCAGGAGGATCTCGAGCGCACCGAAGAATACGGATGCATCGAAGGGGCGGATGCTGCCAAGATCAGTGACCGGGCGGTCGAACGAGGGTATAAGCAGATCGGTACGCTTGGCTCGGGAAACCACTATCTCGAAATTCAGGTGGTAAAGCCGGAGAACGTCTACGATCAACGCATGGCGGAGGCTTTCGGGATCGACCTGCCTGACCAGGTGGTGGTTATGTTCCACTGCGGCAGCCGTGGATTCGGCCATCAGGTCGCCACCGACTACCTGCAGTCGTTCCTCAAAGTGATGCAACGCACCTACGGCATGAAGATCATCGACCGGGAACTGGCATGCGCGCCATTTCAGTCGCCCGAAGGTCAGGACTACTTTGCCGCGATGAAGTGCGCCATCAATATGTCTTTCGCAAACAGACAGGTAATCGCGCACCGCATTCGTGAAGTCTTCTCTGAGGTATTCAGGAAGCCGGCCGAGAGCATCGGGCTGCATCAGGTGTACGATGTCGCTCACAATACCGCCAAACTCGAATACCACATGGTTGACGGCGTGCGGAGGCAACTGCTGGTGCATCGCAAGGGAGCGACACGGGCATTCGGCCCCGGGATGCCGGGCCTTCCCCCGCAGTACCAGAAAACCGGACAGCCGGTGATAATCGGCGGCAGCATGGAGACGGGCTCCTATCTTCTCGTCGGCATGGAAGGGGGGAGCGAGACATTTTTCACCACAGCGCATGGAAGCGGCAGAACGATGAGCCGTGCAGCGGCTAAGAAGCGCTTCAGGGGACACGAACTGAGAGAAACCATGGAGGCGCGCGGCATCTATGTCCGGAGCGCCACCTATTCAGGACTCGCCGAGGAAGCCGGGCCCGCCTACAAGGACATCGACGAAGTCGTCGCCGCAACGCACCTGGCCGGCATCAGTCACCCTGTGGCCAGATTCATCCCGATAGGCAATGTCAAAGGATGATCTGTGCGTAGGACTACGCATGCAGGAACGCGTAAGACTACGGATTTCAAAATCCCGGCTTCTGATGTGTAATGATGCCAATTAGTAGCGTCGACGCAGGAAGAAGCTGGGACTGGCCGGCATAGCCGCTGGGATGGTAATCCGCCGGGGCAAGCGACCTGCCCTGTAAGCGGCACCAGTTTCAGCAGGGGGCTGACGCCCCCTGCTTTTTTTGGCTCTTCCTATTTTCCGGCCCTTTTCATCTCGGCAGAGATTGCATTCGGAGATGCAAATTCTGCACTCAATTGTGCCCAGCAATGCTGCACCCCAGGTAAGTCCGGCTTTATAACTCCTTTATCTGTAGTCATGTAGCTCTGGATTGCGCGAGCGGCCGCCACGCAGGCATACCACGTGCGTAATGATACATCGTAACAAACAAGGAGTAACAAAATGAGAAAGCAAATGTTTAAGGGTGCGCTGGTCTGCTGTGTTCTCGCACTGACAACTGTGCCGTTGTGGGCGCAAGGCGGCCCAAGACAGGGGATGTGCCTGCTCGCCACGGAACCCGCACAGGCTCTGGAACCGGCTGAGGCGAGGGAGCTCGCTTACATCCGTGAAGAGGAAAAACTCGCCATGGATTTCAATGCGGCCATGCAGGCAAAATGGGGCCTGCGGGTGTTCGACAACATCAGCCTGAGCGAAAAACGGCATTTCGCAGCGATGAAGCTGCTTCTGGACCGCTACAACCTGCCCGACCCGGTGCAGGAAAGGCCGGCGGGAACATTCAGCGACCCGGGATTGCAGACGATGTACGGGGACCTGATGAACCAGGGCGAACAGTCGCTTGAATCCGCCCTGCGCGCTGCAGCCACGATCGAAGACTTCACTATTCACAACCTTGATAAGGCGATTGCGGCAACTGATAAAAGCGATCTTAAGATGATCTACGGGAATTTGAGAACCGGCTCGACGAACCACATGCGGGCCCTCGTCAGGCAGCTGCAGAGAACAGGACAGTCATACTCTCCGCAGTATGTCTCGCCGGCAGTCTTTTCCGAGATTGTGAACGATGCACGTGGTCCCCGGGGAAGGGGGACCGGAGCGGGGTACGGATCCGGCCGCGGCGGGGGCCGGGGCAGAGGCGGCGCCTGGGGCAACTCCCGTTTCTGACCCTGAATCCATCTTGACGTTATGCGGGAATGGTGACAGGCTGCCATGTACTGGAAGCCAAGGCCTGTCATCGTTCCCGTGAGCATGATGAGACTATCCCCGAAACGCACAAACCGCAATGACCGGTTGCCCACCCGCCTGGCTGTGGCCGTAGTGATAGCTCTCTGCGTCGCCATTCTCGCGAGCGCCGTCTTTACCTACGCAACCTTCCTCCGACTGAGAAGTTCCTACCTTGCCAACCGCGGCCGCGAAATCTCAGCCACCATTGAAGCGCAGGCGAGAGGTCCAGGAAGGCGAAATAATCCTGCGTTCTGGCAGACGCTACTGGAATCGGCTTATGAAACATACTCCGGATCGGTGGCATTGCTGGCACTCGTCGACCATACGGGGAACGTGCTAGCCTCAGCCGGTGACACGCTTCGAGATCACGGGGACCTCTACATCTTCGAAGAGCCGCTTCCGCAGCCGCGGAGCCCGCACGGCGAGGCGAGACCAACCGTTGCCGGCTGGAGAATCAGGGTCGGGCTTCAGCTTTCGGAGACCGACTTCATCAAGCGTCAGGCTACTCTACAGCTTGTAGTATCCGGCCTTGCCGTCGTGGCGCTGTTTGCTCTCTCGATGAATCTCCTGCGCATGCTGAGCCGTTTCCTTGAATTGAAGATGCGCGAAGGAGAAGAAAAACAACTCAAATCGCTTGGTATGATGGCAGCTTCACTGGCTCACGAAATCCGCAACCCCCTTGGAGCAATGAAGGGGCTGACGCAACTCGCCCAGGAAGATCTGCCACCGACCCACTCGGCTCAACCGCAGTTAAAGACCGTGGTGAGCGAAGCCGAACGCCTGGAGAAACTGGTCACCGACCTGCTCGATTTCGCCCACGCCAGGGAGCCGCAGATAAGGGAATTCCGGCTGTCTGACGTGATAGCCGGAATAACCACGATGGTACAACCCCGGCTGGAAGCCTCCAACGTTGCACTTCGTGTATCTGCAGCTTACGATAGTCCCATCAGGTCCGATCCCGACGGGCTCAAGCAGGTCCTGCTGAATACGATTGTGAATGCAATCGAAGCGACTCCGCCCGGTGGAACTGTCGTGCTGAAGGCGTTTGACGGGAACAACGATGATCTCGTCGTTCAGATCGACGATTCGGGCGAAGGTCTGGGAGAGAGCAGCCCAAGAGAGCTTTTCGAGCCGTTCACGACGAAAAAGGCACGCGGGACCGGACTCGGACTTGCAGTGTCAAAACAGATTGTGGACAGACTGCACGGAAGTCTGGAACTGGAGAATCTGCCGCAGGGCGGGGCACGCTGTTCGATCCGGCTTCCCAGACTGCCATCAGGGGCAGACAAATGAAGGTTTCCATTCTGGTTGTGGACGATGAACCAGGACAGCGCCAGTTCATCAGCGGCTCGCTTGCGAGAGAGTACGAAGTCACAACTGCTGCAAGCGGACTCGAGGCGTCCCAGCTACTTTCACATCGCAGTTTCAGCCTGGTCATAACCGATGAACGGATGCCGGACATGGGCGGAATCGAACTCCTGCGCTGGATACGCGAGAACGCCCCGGAAACGCCGGTCGTGGTTTTGACCGCCTACGGATCGGTGGCGACGGCAGTAGAGGCCATCAAGCTGGGCGCCGAGGAATACCTGACCAAACCGCTGAAAAGCCCGGAAGAACTGCGACTGATAGTCGAGAAGGTCTTGCGCAGCCGGGCCATGAGAGACCGGACGCAACTGCACCAGGAGGAGACAAATGCCGCGCTTCCGGCGGATGTTGTCGCGGAAAGCGCAACCATGAAACAGGTTTTCCGCCTCGCCGACCAGGTCGCGCCTCAACCGACCACGGTGCTGCTGACGGGCGAGTCCGGAACCGGCAAGGAGGTGGTTGCACGATTCATTCACCGGCGCAGCCAGCGGTGCGACCATGCATTCGTTGCGGTCAATTGCGCTGCCATCACAGAGACGCTCCTGGAATCCGAGCTTCTCGGACATGAAAAGGGCGCCTTTACAGGAGCGACCCAGACGCGGCGCGGCCGATTCGAGATGGCAGATGGGGGTACGCTCTTCCTTGATGAAGTGGCCGAGATGGGTGTGCGCCTGCAGGCCAAGTTCCTACGTGTTCTCCAGGAACAGCAGTTCGAACGGGTCGGCGGCGACCGGACCATTTCAGTAGATGTCCGAGTCATCGCGGCAACCAATAAAGACCTGAGCCAAAGCATGGCGGAAGGCTCGTTCAGAGAGGACTTGTTCTACCGGCTCAGCGTCTTCCCGATCCATATTCCGCCCTTGCGGGAAAGGCCGGAGGATATTCTGCCCCTCGCCGAGTCGTTCACCAGAAAGATCTCCGCCCGCATCGGCAAACCCGTTCCCTCCATGAGCCGGGAAGCCGGAGAACTTCTGCTCAAGCACAACTGGCCAGGGAACGTGCGGGAACTCGCCAACGCAATCGAGCGGGCACTGATCGTTTCTCAGTCCGGCACGATTGAACCGGACGACCTGCCCATGAAACGCGAGCCGGAACATTTCGGCCCGGCGCGTCATGGCCTGCTTGCGCAGGTGGAGAAGACCACGATTCTTGGTGCGCTTGCCCGCAACAGGGGAGACCGGCGCGCGACATCGGAAGAACTGGGCATCAGTCTGCGTACGCTGCAATACCGCCTGAAAGAATACGGAGTCGCGGGTCGCGACCCCGGCACATAGAACGATCGCCCGGCTCCCGCATCAATTAGTGCAACAGTTGGTAAGCGTCTGCGTAATCTAAGATCATAGCGTCAAACTTCCTGCACATGGAGGGATTTCGTGAACGTTCGCAAGGTAATCTTCTGGCTTCACCTGACCGGCGGCATTGCCGCCGGGATACTGGTGCTGATCATGTCGCTGACGGGTGTCGCGCTTACGTATCAGAAACAGATGACCACATGGGCCGACAAGCGTATACACAGAGTAGAGCCGCCCGCAGACCAGGCCCCGCTTTCGGCCGAGCTGCTGCTCAGGAAGCTCGAAGAAGCGCGGCCGTCAGTGATTCCTGCAAGCGTGACGCTTTCTTCAGATCCTGAAATGCCTGCGTCGGTGACGACCGGTCCCAACCAGACCATATTCGTGAACCAGTACACGGGAGAGATTTTGGGGACAGGATCTCAGGCGATCCGGGTCTTTTTTCGCCTGATGACCGACTGGCACCGCTGGCTCGCGCTTTCGGGTGAAAGCCGAAGCATAGGGCGAGCCGTGACGGGAGCCGGCAATCTGGTATTCCTGATAATCTCACTCACGGGGCTTTACCTCTGGTTGCCGAAAAGATGGAGCTTCTCCAGCCTACGGGCTATGGCGTGGTTCCGGTCCGGGGCAAAAGGCAAGATGCGCGATTCGAACTGGCACAACGTATTCGGCGTCTGGTGCGTCATTCCCCTGGTCGTGATTATAGCCAGCGGCGTCGTCATTTCTTATCCCTGGGCAAGCAACCTTGTCTTCCGGCTGGCCGGCAGCGACGCGCCTCCGCGCATGGGTCCCGGAGGAAGACGCGGCGGCCCTCCAATGGCACGTATCGAAGCTCCCCTGCAGATTGAAGGCGTGGACAGGCTCCTGAGCAAGGCACAGCAATACAGCAACAACTGGAAGACAATCACTTTCCAGCCGTCTGCCCTGAATGGCAAGACGGTGTCATTCGCCGTCGAAAGGGGCTATGGCGGCCAGCCGCAGCACAGGGCCACCCTCACCTTGGACAGGACTACGGCAGAAATCGTGCGGGTTGAAGATTTCGGTAAGATGGACCCGGGCATGAAGGCGCGCATGTGGATGCGTTTCGCTCACACAGGGGAGTACTACGGACTGGCTGGACAGACTGTCGCCGGCATCGTATCCGCTGGAGCGGTCATCCTGGTATGGACGGGAATCGCGCTTACGTTCCGTCGATACGCCGCCTGGCTCAAGCGCAGGATGAACGAGCCATAAACGGAACGCTTACGGTCCTCTACCATCCAAGCGTATGCTCCATCACTATTCGGGTTCCGATTGCCACCAGAACAATTCCGCCCAGCGCCTCGACGCGTCGGCCCCACATGATGCCGACGCGTCCGCCGAGCAGCATGCCGGCCGCGGTGAATGCGGCTGTGACCAAGCCTATGATCAGCGCGGGAAGAAGTATTTGCCCATCGACCATCGCGAGCGAGATCCCGACGGCAAGGGCGTCGATACTGGTCGCCACCGACAGCACTACAAGCTCCCAGCCTGAGGTAGGATCATTCTGCGGCTTTTCATCCTTGTCCTTCCGGATAGCCACCCAGATCATCTTGCCCCCTACGAATGCAAGAAGGGCAAACGCCACCCAGTGATCTACGGCGTAGATGATCCAGTGCAAAGCACTGCCGGCTAACCAGCCGATCGTGGGCATCAGTGCCTGGAACAGGCCGAAATGGAACGCCATCCGGAAAACCTGCCTGCCCGCTGGACGATTGATCGTGAAACCTGTGGCCAAAGCGACGGCAAAGGTGTCCATCGCGAGCGCGCATGCCAACACGAAAAGGCTCAGATAATCCATCCTCTCCGGAACCCCCGTTATTGCCGTCTTACAGCACTTCCGACCCAGTCGGTTGCGAAGTCGCCGTCTTCGGGGCATCCTCCGTGCCGGGCCCCTTTTCCGGAAACAGCAGCGAAGCCCCTATTGAACACGCGAGCAGCCCGGCAACCACCCCCAGCGAAACGCCGATCGGCACGTGTACGATGTCGCTGATCAGCATTTTGGCGCCGACAAAGGCGAGCACAAGCCCGAGCCCGAACTTGAGAAACCGGAATTTGCCCATCATACCCGCCAGCAGGAAATAGAGAGCCCGCAGTCCCAAGATGGCGAAGATATTGGAGGTGAACACTATGAAGGGATCGGTGGTGATCGCAAAGATCGCGGGAATCGAATCGACGGCAAATACTATATCGGTCCCCTCTATTACGATGAGCACCATCAGGAGCGGCGTGGCGTACCGCTTCCCGTCAACTTTGACGGAAAACCTCGCCCCGCGGTAGTCGGGCACACAGCGGCGCACAACCCGCCGGAACATCCGCAGCATCAGGTTGCGCTCGGGATGAATTTCGTTTTCCTGCGCAGCCAGAAGTTTGAATCCGGTAAACACCAGGAACGCCCCGAACACGTATATGATCCAGTGAAACTTCACGATGAGTGCCGTTCCCGCAAGTATGAACAGCGCACGCAGCACCAGCGCCCCCACTATTCCCCAGAACAGAACCCTGTGCTGAAGCGCAGGAGGGACTGAGAAATACGCAAAGAGGACCAGAAAGACGAACAGGTTGTCGACGGAAAGTGCCTTCTCGATGAGATATCCGGTTAAGAACTCCAGGCCGTGTTGCTGCCCAAACCAGATGTAGACCCCCAGATTGAATATCAAGGCAAGACTGATCCACACTACAGTCCAAACGAACGCTTCACGCATGCTGATCGCGTGCGCCTTGCGGTGGAACACCCCCAGATCGAGCGCGAGCATCGCGAGAACGAACGCTATGAATCCAACCCACAAAGCGGGCGTTCCTATTGTCAAAGCTTCCATTTCCACTCCTGCCGGTGTGTGTCGGGTCCGGCTGCAACAATGCAGACCAACGCAGCCTGCCGGAACCAAAACGATGGTATACAATACCCGTCACAGAATACTTCGACAAACAGATAAAATGGACTTTATTGTTAGATTGCGTCAAAGTATCAGGTATGGAATGGATCAACTATCATCATCTACTGTATTTCTGGCTGGTGTCGCGCGAAGGAAGTCTTGCTCGCGCGAGTGCCGAACTGCGGCTCGCGCAGTCAACTGTGAGCAAGCAGATTCACCAGTTGGAGACCATGCTTGGGCACACACTCTTCGTGAAAAATGGCCGGCGCCTCACCTTGACCGAGAGCGGTCGGGTCGTCTACCGGTATGCGGACGAGATCTTCAGCCTCGGAAGAGAAATGCTGGACACTCTTATGGATCGTCCGGTCGGAAAGCCGCTGAGAATCACCGTTGGAGTCGCCGACGTGGTACCCAAACTGGTCGCTGAACACGTGCTCTCGCCGGCGCTGAGACTTCCGGGAGCCATCCGGCTGGTATGCAGAGAAGGCAAACCCGAGCGTCTGCTTGCCGAGCTTGCCCTGCACGAACTCGATCTGGTCCTGACCGATGCGCCGGTGAGCCCGTACTCGAAGGTTCGCGCATTCAACCATTTGCTCGGCGGGTCGGAAATCGCTTTCTTCGCCAGCCCCGACCTTTCATCGAAATACCGGCATAATTTCCCAAAGTCGCTCGATGGCGCGCCAATGTTGCTGCCGATCGAAAACACGGTAATGCGCAGGTCTCTCGATCAGTGGTTCGAATCGCATGAAATCAGCCCGGCGGTTGTGGGAGAGTTCGAGGACAGTGCGCTTCTTTCCGTCTTCGGGTTTCGCGGAGCGGGAGTGTTTCCCGCTGCAAAGGCGATTGCCAGAGAAGTGGAGGCTCATTACAGGGTGCGATCCATCGGCACCGCTTCCGGGATCCGGGAGTCGCTCTACGGGGTCACGGTCGAGCGCAGGATCAAGCACCCGGCGGTGGCCGTCATCTGTGACGCGGCTGAAAGGTGGTTTGCCTCTGCCCAGGCGGTCGATGGAGGAAAGCCGGATGTTTCTGCTGAGTGAACTGATCCTGTCTATTCCCTTTATTGCGTATTCTTGCCTCAGGATCAGAAACCTCGTTCCGGGTCGTCTCCTCAAGCATTCGAGCGTCCTGCTCTACCTTGTTCTATTCCTCGGCTACCCGTTTGCCGAAACGCTGTCCCGCCGACAGCCCTCCGAGTGGACCCATCCGCTCATGATCACCGGCTACTACTGCCTTCCCTACCTGCTGTATATAACGCTTTGTGTGGTCACCCTGGACATCGGCATATTACTGGCGCGCACGTTCAACCTCCTGAATTACGAGGCTGTCCGGTCAACCCGGTTCCGCTCAGGCCGACTTGCCTACTACCTTCTGATACCCGCCCTGATAGTGGCTTTTGGAGCATGGCATAACGACAGGCTGGAGATAAAAGAAATCCTCGTTGAGCTGCCTCAGCGATCGTCCTCAATTGAGCGGCTGCATGTTGTCTTCGCCTCGGATTTTCACCTCACATGGATTACGGACGAGAATCTTGTCGAACGATTCGTCACCAAGGTCAACGGGTTGAATCCCGATCTCATCCTGATAGGTGGAGACGTCCTGGAAGGAGACCGGGGTGAGAACCTGCCACTTTTCGAAGAACAATTCCGTCGGATGCGATCCAGGTATGGTGTATACGCCGCACTGGGCAACCACGAGAGGCGTCGCACGGACGCCGCAGCGTTTTTCGCGCGGTCAGGCATGAAGCTCCTGAGAGACAGAGTTGAACTGATCGATGATCTCTTCTATCTTGCGGTACGTGATACTCATCGGTTCAAAAGGAAATCCATAAATGATCTGCTGCAGGATGCCCCGCGGAACCTGCCGGTGATTCTCCTGGATCACAGTCCGAGCGACATCACCAATGTAAGCAGAAGCAGGGTTGATCTGCAGCTCTCCGGACATACGCACAATGGCCAGTTGTTCCCGGTAAACTGGATCGTCATGCCGTTCGAATATGAGCTCGCGTGGGGAAAGATGAGGAAGGGCGATACCATATTTGTCGTCAGCAGCGGCGTCCAGGCATGGGGTCCGCCGGTGAAGACCGCGGGCGATTCAGAAATCCTCTCGCTCAGAATCAAGTTCACCCGAACGGCGGAAGAACCTCTTCCTTGAGCAGCGATTCCTGGCTTCCGGTGCAGCCGCTGTTCAGGGCTTTTCTTTTTTGCCCTCATCTGTCTCTACCCTATAATGGTTAACGGACGATAAACCACGATTGAGCCGAACGGCGGTCTTTCAGAAAAGATCAAAGGGAAAGTTCAGGAAAAGGAGATTAGAATGCATCTTGCATCTCTTCTGGTGGCGGAGTCATCTCTCTTGAGGGTCTCAGCGAGGCAGAAGGAAGAAGTCATCCGACTTCTGATCGAAAGCCTCGCACAAACAAGAGGAGTCGACGTGCCGCTGGCCATCAAAGACATCACCAGCCGGGAACGAAAAGGAACAACGGTTTTCTCGGGCGAGCGCAACGGCGTTGCAGTAGCACACGCGGTTACGGCCGCATGCAAGCAGGTGCTTCTCGCCATCGCCGTCATTCCTGACGGCATCTCCTGGAACAGATCCGATGGACCGCGTCTCAAAGTCGTGTTCGTCCTTATCGCCCCCCCGCAGGCCCACGGCCTCTATCTGAAGGCCTTAAGTCGGATCGGTCACCTTTGTGAAGCGGACAAAATGATCGATGCTCTGACACAGGCCAATTCGGTTGGCGAGTTGATCGCGAGAGTCTCGGAAGGCGAAGCCTCCCTCGGCGAGATTGTCACGGATGACGGAATGCCGTCCTTTTGTGTGCTGGGAGCCGGACACGGCGGGACTGCCATGGCAGGGCACCTCTCGATGCTTGGATGTAAGGTCAATCTTTTCAACCGGACCAAAGCGCGGATTCTCCCGGTTAAAGAACTGGGCGGAATCGATGTCCGCGGCGTGGTCAGCGGATTTGCGCCGCTGAAAAAGGTTACATCCGATCCGGCAGAGGCGATTTTCGGAATGGATATTCTCATGGTGGTTGTGCCCGCGATAGGGCATGCCGAAATCGCTGAATTAATCGCGCCGCACATAAAAGACGGCCAAGTGCTCGTACTGAATCCGGGACGCACCGGAGGGGCGCTGGAAGTTGCTCAGGTCATACGACGGCACAATCCGCGTGTGCGTCCGTTCATAGCGGAAGCACAGACACTGCTTTACGCGGCACGAGTAACTAATCCGGGACAGGTTCAGATTTTCGGCATCAAGAATTCGGTGCCTCTGGCAACGCTCCCCGCCTATCACATCATTGACGTACTCCCGATGATTCGTAAGGCGCTGCCGCAGTTCGTGCCCGGCGATAACATTCTGAAAACGAGTCTCGACAATATCGGTGCGGTCTTCCATCCGGCCATAACGATTCTGAATGCGGGGCGCATTGAGGACACTCACGGAGATTTCGAGTACTATGTCGAAGGAGTCACGCCGGCCATAGCCGCAGTCCTCGAGGCTATCGACCGCGAGCGCGTCGAGGTTGCAAACGCGCTCGGGATCCGCGCAACGACTGCCCGGGAATGGCTCTATCTGGCCTATGATGCGGCCGGCAGAACCCTGTTCGAAGCTATGCGTGCAAACATCGGCTATAACGGCATCAAAGCCCCTCCGATAATAGATCACCGCTACATCTCCGAGGATGTGCCTACGAGCCTCGTGCCTATTGTCTCGATCGGCGAAATGCTGGGAGTGGCCACGCCGGCAATGCGATCGATGATTTTCCTTGCTTCGGCGATGCATGGCGTCGATTACTGGGCCGAGGGACGAACGGTGGACCGCCTGGGAATCGCCAATATGTCGGTTAAGGAAATAAGGTTTCTCGTAGCCGGCGCAGATTCCGGATCTTCGTCACCGCCGTCTTCCTCCATATCTCAGACAGAGGATTGAAAGAATGTCTCTCTACACTCTAAGTCGTGATGACTGCTTCGGACTCGTACATCCCATGGTGGACGTCCATGTCCTCGGAATCAATGCGCTGGAGCAGCTCCTTTCAGAATGCGGGTTCAAATCGGTGACAGCCGACGCGTCCGCGTGTGCCGCATTCGGCGATCCGGCTGATCCGGCAAATACAGGGAGCATACGACAATGGATCGCTGCCAATAAGATCACTGTACTGGGCTTCAGCTACAGGCTCGATCCGGTGGACGGCGCAGCCGTTTTCGCAGAGCTGCTGGCGCTTCTAAAACGGCTCCGGCTTCTCGCTCCACAGGGAGGACCGATCCGGGCGATCTATTTTGCGGGGCTTCCCCGGGCCTGTGACATAGTCTCGGCCAAACATCCCGAAGTGACCGCCGTATTCCGCGGCGATGAAACCGCGGCAGAAACACTCGCGCGTTTCGGAATCAGTTCCAGCCTGCTCCCTTCTTCAATAGCGGGAGTGAGCTATGACGAGGACCGCCTTGCTTTCGGGCGGGACATCGTCCGCCGGGCAGATTATTTCAAAGTGATGCCGACACCGAAAAGAGAATACCAGGCGTTCGGGACAGGGAACGACACGCTTGTGGCACGGGTACGATACCACCTGGAACGCGGCCTCTCTCCGTTGATGCGGGCCCATGTCGGACCCTACAGCCCCGACCGGACGGAAGCCGTGCGTACGTTTCTCGAATGGACGAGGACGCTTGCCGAAACGGGCTTTCTTGATGTTCTGTCGATAGGAACCTCGCAGTTATCGCAATCCAGATTCGGTGAAGACTGGGGCGATTCACCCGACGGCGGCGGCGTCCCGCTGAACACCAGGGAGGAATTTGCGCTCGTGTGGCAGACTGCAAGGCCGCTGCTGGTCCGCTGCTATGCGGGGACGAGGAATCTGGCCGCACTTGCGCGCATGTACGAAGAGACGATCAACATAGCCTGGCACGCCCTGTCTCTGTGGTGGTTCTGCCGGATTGACGGCAGAGGACCAAACACAGTCTACGACAATCTGGGCGAGCATCTGGACACATTGAAGTACATAGCGTCCTCCGGAAAGCCTTTTGAGCCCAATGTGCCGCATCACTTCGCTTTCCGCGGCGCCGACGACGTGACGTATGTCGTTTCGGCTGTTCTGGCCGCAAGACTCGCCAAACACATGGGAGTGCGCCATCTGGTGCTGCAGAATATGCTCAATACCCCCAAGTACACCTGGGGAGTGCAGGATCTGGCCAAGTCACGGGCAATGCTGACCCTGGTGCGTGAACTGCAGGACCAGCGGTTTTCAGTTTTTCTGCAGCCGCGCGGCGGACTCGATTATTTCTCCCCCGATATAGAGAAGGCGAAGGCGCAGCTTGCTGCAGTCACGGCACTGATGGACGATATTGAGCCCCACTCTCCGGCAAGCCCGCCCATAATCCACGTCGTCAGCTATTCCGAAGCATCGCATCTTGCGGATCCCGCGGTCGTAAACGAAAGCATTCAGATCACACGACACGCTCTTGAGGAATACCGGAAACTGCGGCGCCGTGGATTGATCGACGACATGTCGCAGGACAGGGACGTACTCCAGCGGACCAATGCCCTGATTTCCGAAGCCCGCACGGTCTTGCAGACCATCGAAACGACGGTCCCGGAACCCTACTCGGTCGACGGCCTGTACAGGATCTTTTCCGAAGGGTATCTGCCGGTCCCATATCTTTGGGAATGCAAGGAAGAGTTTCGAAAAGCTACACTGTGGCAAACCCGGATGATACAAGGAGGCGTGAGGATTGTTGACAAGGATGGAATACCGGTGAGCGCAGGCGAACGGATGCAGCGCCTCGCCCGGAATTGATGACGAAAGGGACTATGGATGTACAAAACGATCACGATAGCAGGAATTGCAGGCAGAGGGCACAGGGATCTTGTGCGGGAGATGGCCGGCGCGCTAAAACACAGGACACGAGACCCGTTGGAAATAGTGGAGGATGAAATCTGCACCCTTGCGCTTTCCCGCAACCACAGGGATGTCTCGGACCAGGATCTATCGACGCGCGTATACGTGTCGGACGGCAAGCTCATCCTGCGGCGCGATCCGCTGGGCATCAGTCCCCTCTACTATGGATTCGACGCAGAAGGCAACCTGTGTTTCGCTTCAGAGGTAAAGGCGCTGCTGAAGGCAACCCGCAAGGTCCACGAGGTTGAGCCGGGAACCCTTTTCGACGGCACGACAAGTACTAAGTACTACCGACTCGAGCTACGGCCTCCACGCACCGAACCGGCCGAAATTCTCACGGCCGAATTGCGGCGGAAGCTGACCGAAGCAGTCGAGAAGTACGCCTCAGGCGATGTCATGGGATCCTGGCTTTCGGGCGGGCTCGATTCAAGCACTATCGTTGCACTTGCGCGTCCACGCGTGAAGCAGCTCCACACATTTGCCGCGGGACTTGCCGGCGCCCCTGACCTGCCGGCAGCCAGAATGGTGGCCGATTTCGTGAAGTCGACACACCACGAGATTGTAGTCACTCCTCAGGATCTGCTGAACGCACTTCCCGACGTTATCTATCACCTGGAATCGTTCGACGCGCTCCTGGTGCGCTCAAGTCTGACCAATTTTCTCGCAGGCCAGGCTGCTGCCGATTACGTATCGGAAGTCTTCTCGGGCGAAGGGGGAGATGAACTCTTTGGCGGATACGCGTACCTGAAATCGCTTCCCGGCACCAAACTGGCCGAAGAACTGATCGATATCACAAACCGCCTGCACAACACCGCCTTGCAACGGGTTGACCGGTGCGCGTCGGCTCACGGGCTGACTCCCTGCGTCTGCTTCCTTGATCCTGAGTTGGTCGAACTGGCACTGACCATCCCAACACAGTACAAGCTGAAGGGGAGCATGGAGAAATGGATACTGCGGCAGGCTATTGACGGAAGCCTCCCGCAGGAGATCGTCGCGCGCCCAAAGGCAAAGTTCTGGGAAGGCGCCGGGGTCGGCGACGTGATCGCCGGACACGCGGAGCGCAGCATCACAGATGCGGAATTTGCAAGCGAGAGGAAACTCAAAAACGGTTGGGTGCTGAACTCCAAGGAAGAACTAATGTATTACCGGGTTTTCCGCGATCATTTCGGTGAGATGGGGAACCTCGACTGGATGGGGAGAACCAAAGGCGCGGGCAGCGATTCCTAGCTGCCCAGCATCAGGAGATCGAGATGGTACTGGCCTCTTTGTTCGATTCGGAGATTTTCACGTGGGTGGTTCTGCCGCTGCTGATATTCCTGGCGAGAGTTATCGACGTGAGCCTGCAGACACTTCGGATTATCTTCATCTCGAAAGGAAAGAAACTGCTTGCTCCGATTGTCGGGTTCTTTGAAGTCCTTATCTGGCTGCTGGCAATAGGACAGGTGATGAGGAACCTGACAAACATCCCCTGCTATCTGGCCTACGGCGGCGGTTTTGCCATGGGAAACTATGTGGGCCTGATCATCGAGGAAAAACTGGCAGTCGGGATCGTTCTTCTGAGGGTGATCACACAGGAAGACCCTTCGTCGCTCCTGGAGCATCTGCGGAAGAAGAATTACGGCGTCACCAACATCACCGGCCAGGGGGGACGCGGCAAAGTCAGTATTCTGATGACAGTTATCCGCCGTCTCGACGTCAGGAACATCGCGGAAGAGATCATGAAGTTCAATCCGAACGCCTTCTACACAATCGAAGATGTCAGGCATGTCAGCAGCGGCATCTTTCCGCTTTATGCCCGGCATCATCTCTAAACCGGATCCGGCCCCCGGGGTGCAGACGCAGCAAAGTCAGATCCGACACATATCGATGCAATGCGGTATACTTACCGACAGGTGATGCCTGTCTATTTCCTATCGAGGCGGGAAGTATCACTTCTTTCGTAATTCGCGGAGGTTACGCATGCGATATGCATCGCTTCTTCTCGTTGTTCTGTTGCTGCCGGCGGCTGCGGCCCAGAATCTCGCCGATTTTGAAAAGGACGTGACGGAGTTTACGCTCGACAACGGGCTCAAGTTCATTGTGCTCGAGCGGCATGATGCTCCGGTGGTTTCGTGCTACACGCATGTCGATGTCGGCGCGGTCGACGAGGTCAAGGGAATCACGGGACTGGCCCACATCTTCGAGCACATGGCGTTCAAGGGGACATCGACCATAGGGACGAAGGATTACCAGGCGGAAGCCAAGGCGCTGGAGCGGATTGATGCGGCCTTCAAGGCGCTGAAGGAAGAGCTTCAAAAGGGGAAGCGATCAGATCCGAAGCGGGTCGAGGAACTGCGGCGGCAACTTGCCAAGGAGCAGCAGGAAGCGCAGCAGTACCTCGTTCATGATGAATTCGAGGAAGCGCTGAAGCGGGAGGGAGCCACCGGACTGAACGCCGGAACCAGCTACGACTATACGGTCTACATGGTGAATCTCCCCTCGAATAAGCTGGAGTTGTGGATGTTGATGGAATCGGAGCGGTTCCTGGATCCTGTGCTGCGTGAGTTCTACAAGGAACGGGATGTGGTGATGGAGGAACGCAGGCTGCGGACCGAAACGCAGCCGGTGGGAAGGCTGCTCGAAGAGTTCCTCGCCGTTGCGTATAAGGCACATCCCTACGGAGAGCCGGTCATCGGTCACATGAGTGATCTGCAGACAGTAACCCGCGAGGAGGCGGAGGAATTCTTCAGAAAGTATTACGTCCCGAGCAACATGATCGTCGCCATCGTCGGAGACGTGCAGCCGGCACGGGTCAAGGAACTGGCCGCGAGGTATTTTGGCCGCATTCCCGGCAAGCCCGAACCGGAGGCGGTCGAGACCGTCGAACCAAGGCAGATTGGAGAACGACGCGTTGTGATAAGCGATCCCGCCCAGCCTTTCGTACTGGTCGGCTATCACAAACCGGGCATTAATCATGAAGACGACGCAGTATTTGATGCCATCACCGACATAATGGGCACAGGCCGCACCTCACGGTTGTACAAGAGCCTGGTGAAGGAAAAACGGATTTCCGTCGAAGCCTCGGGGTTTCAGGGAATGCCCGGGGTGAAGTATCCCGGCCTCTTCCTCTTTTATTCCGTGCCCGCGCGGGGCCACACGAACGAGGAGAATCTGAAAGCGATCTATGAAGAGATAGACAGGTTGAAAAATGAGCAGGTAACCGCCGAGGAACTCGAAAAGGCCAAGACCAGAGCAAGGGCCAGTCTGATTCGGCAGCTCGATTCAAACCAGGGACTGGCGCAGCAGCTGGCGTTTTTCGAGACCATAACCGGCGACTGGCGCAATCTCTTCAGGCAGCTCGAGAGAATCGAGAAGGTGACGGCACAGGACATCCAGCGCGTCGCCCAAACATACTTCAGGCCCGACAACCGGACAGTGGGATTTATAGAAACCGCAGCAACAGATCAGAAATCCAGAGCGGGGGTGGAACGATGAAGACCGTAAATTCATCTGTGGTAAAGGCGGGTCTGCTTGTCCTGCTGGCGTTCGGAACTGTGGCCTCTGCTGCCCAGCAGACGACGACTGACTACAGGAACCTGGAGTACCCTCCGCTGCGGGAGATCAAGATCCCTGAAGTGTCGCGCGTCACTCTTTCAAACGGAATGCAACTGCTGCTGCTGGAGGATCATGAGTTGCCGCTGATCCGGCTGACGGCTCGTATCCGGACAGGCTCTATATATGATCCCGTTGACAGGATAGGATTGGCTGACATAACGGGCGAGGTAATGCGGACCGGCGGCACCCCCACGATGAGCGGGGACGAAATCGACGAGCTGCTGGAATCGATGGCGGCTTCCGTTGAGACGGGGATGGGAGCGGACTACGGATTTGCCTCTCTTTCGGTACTTAAACAGGACATTTCCAGGACCCTGTCGATATTGGCGGATATCCTGATGAATCCGGCATTTCCTCAGGACAAAATCGAGCTTGCCAAGATCCAGATGCGCAGTGCGATTGCCCGCCGAAATGACGAACCCGACCAGATTGCAGGGCGCGAGTTCTCCAAGCTCATTTACGGCGAAGAGAGCGTCTACGCGAGACATCCGGAATACGCTACCGTGAATGCGATCACCCGCGACGATCTCGTCGCTTTCCACCGGAAATTCTACGGACCAAACGCGGTAATTGCCGCGGTATGGGGAGACTTCCAAACCGACGAAATGGTTAAGGTGATCGAGTCTGCGTTCAAAGGATGGAAAAAAGTCAGCGACTCGGCCGCTACTCCACCGCCCAAGGTGGATTACCGCTTCGTCAACACCGTGAATATGGTGCCGCGCCCCGACCTGAACCAGTCGAATGTCGTGATGGGCCACATCGGAGGACTGGCGAAGGATCCCGATTATCCTGCCCTAGTGGTCATGAACCAGATCCTCGGTGGGGGATTCACCGGACGATTGTTCAAGAACGTGCGTTCCCGTGAAGGTCTGGCGTACTCGGTATTCGGCAGCTACGGAACCAATTACGTATATCCCGGCATGTTTACGGTCGGCTGCCAGACGAAATCCGAAAGCACTCTCCAGGCAATTTCGGCAATGATTGCGGAACTCAAGAAGATCAGGGAATCTGAAGTCACCCAGGAGGAGTTGAAACTGGCCAAAGAGAGCTTCATGAACTCATTCGTATTCAACTTCGACACGGAAGGGGAAATAGTCTCACGTATCCTGACTTACGAGTATTACGGATATCCTGCCGACTTTCTGATGAAGATGCGTGACCAGATCGACAAGGTGACAGCCAAAGATATTCTGCGCGCGGCCCGGACGCACATTCATCCGGATAAACTGCAGATCCTGGTTGTGGGGAATCCAGACGAATTCGACAAGCCGCTTTCAACTCTGGGACAGGTTCGGACTATCGACACCACGATACCGGCGCCGAAGCAGTAGTCGCCGAGGCTCCTATCTGACGTCTATGTCCACCTCTTCGCCGCTGACAACATAAACGTCGCGTTGTACCAGGATCCGGTTCCCGCGCACGATCTTAACATTATACTTGCCGGGATTGAGCCAGATGGTATCGAGATCATCGACTGTCCCGGCGTATGCGCCATTGATGTAGACCTGGTCTGTCTCGTTTGTAGACTCAAGGTCAATCGTGCCCCTTGGATCATAGTAGTAGTACGGGTAGTAGTACGGGTTATAACCCCAGTAAGGGCCCCATCCCCAGTATGGCTGCGAATATAACGGGACCGCCGCCGCAAGCACCGCCAGCGACAGACCGGCAGCGAGAATTCTTCCTTTATTACCCATCGGGGGACTCCTTCCTGTTGAGAGAGATCTTCGTAAATGTAGATGGCCGCATCCAACGGGAGTTGCGGCGTGCCCACACCGGGCGGCACGGCTTCCCAAGATGGAGAAGGAGCGAAGGAATGACTGTGGGTCAGCAGCGCACTTGTAACGAATCCTGTCGTCAGGTAACCTGTAGGAAATTCCTGCACCCCCCCGCGAAACCTTACCCCCTTGTCATTTCCCCCTGGTAGAGGGGGTACCGAATGCAAGAGCGCAACGTTCCACCTCCGAGCGATCAGCCTCCGGCAGTCACTGACGTGCACATAATCTGGCTTACCGCCGGGCTCAGCTGCGACGGCGATACCGTATCGGTTACCGCCGCCGAACAGCCCAGCATAGAAGATGTGCTGCTGGGCGCGATTCCCGGACTCCCCAAAGTGCACTTGCACAATCCCGTACTTGCCGTCGAGGTAGGGGACGAATTCATCGAATACTTTTACAAGGCCGAGATGGGCCTTCTCGATCCTTTCGTGCTCGTAGTGGAAGGGTCGATCCCGAATGAAAGCATAAAGACCGAAGGATGCTGGGCTGCACAAGGACAGGATCCGGACACAGGACAACCGATTCCGACCTGCGAGTGGATCGACCGCCTCGCGCCAAAGGCCTGGGCGGTCGTCGCCGCAGGGACATGTGCCACCTACGGCGGCATTCACGCCATGGAGGGTAACCCCACCGGATGCATGGGTCTGGCTGACTACCTAGGCTGGGGCTGGCAATCAAAGGCCGGAATTCCCATTGTGAATGTTCCCGGGTGTCCTGTTCAGCCGGACAATTTCATGGAGACGCTTCTCTATCTTCTATATCAGGCGGCCGGACAATCACCCATGATTCCTTTGGATGACATGCTCCGGCCTACGTGGCTGTTCGGTAAGACGGTGCACGAAGGGTGTGATCGCGCCGGCTACTATGAACAGGGACAATTCACGCATGAATACGGCTCACCACGTTGCCTTGTCCGGATCGGCTGCTGGGGTCCGGTCGTGAACTGCAACGTACCGAAGCGGGGCTGGATGCGCGGAATCGGTGGATGTCCCAATGTCGGGGGAATATGCATCGCCTGCACCATGCCCGGTTTCCCGGACAAATTCATGCCCTTCATGGAAGAACCCCTAGGAGCGCGATTCTCCTCAGGCGCAATCAGCATGAGCTACGGAGGGATGATCCGCGCTCTTCGCGGCATCACCCATTCCACAGTGAACAAAGAACCGAAGTGGCGTCATCGGGGAACCCGGCTCACGACCGGCTATAAGCCGCGGAGCTACTGAACGGAGGGTAGGCTGTCGAATGAGCACTATTATCAAAACCAAGCGTGAAGTACTCCCCAAGTCGCCCAACACCGTCGAGATGAACTGGGATCCGATTACCAGAATCGTCGGCAGCCTGGGGATCTATACCAAGATAGACTTCAGCAACCGGGAGGTCGCCGAGTGCTACAGCACCTCTTCGATCTTCCGCGGCTACAGCATATTTATGCAGAACAAGGATCCCAGAGATGCGCATTTCATCACGAGCAGGATATGCGGCATCTGCGGCGATAATCACGCGACATGCTCCGTGTACACCCAGAATATGGCCTTCGGAATTCAGACCCCGCCTCTCGGGGAATGGATCATCAATCTCGGAGAAGCCGCGGAGTACATGTTCGACCACAACATCTTCCAGGAGAATCTCGTCGGCGTCGACTTCTGCGAACAGATGGTGAAGCAGACCAATCCCGGGGTACTCGAGAAGGCCGAGAAGACGCTTTCTCCGGGTGCCGACGCCCATGGATACAGGACCATCGCCGACATCATGCGCTCTCTCAATCCGTTTACCGGCGAGTTCTACCGTGAAGCACTGCAGATGAGCCGGTTGACGCGCGAGATGTTCTGCCTGATGGAAGGTCGGCATGTCCATCCTTCGACCCTCTATCCGGGTGGAGTCGGAACTGCAGGAACCGTGCAGGTATTCACCGATTATCTGGTGCGGCTCATGAAGTATGTTGAGTTCATGAAGAAGGTGGTGCCGCTGCACGACGACCTGTTTGACTTCTTCTACGACGCGCTTCCCGGGTACGAGAAAGTCGGACAGCGCAGAATCCTGCTTGGCTGCTGGGGCGCATTCAACGATCCCTATGTCTGCGATTACAAGTACGCGAACATGAACAATTGGGGAAAGGCGATGTACGTCACCCCCAGCGTCATCGTAGACGGCAAAGTCGTCACAAACGAGCTGATTAAGATCAACCTCGGCATCCGCATTCTGCTCGGCAGTTCCTATTACGATGACTGGCAGGATTCTGAGACCTTTGTACCTCGTGACCCGCTGGGAAATCCTGTCGACAAACGCCATCCGTGGAATCAGACGACGATTCCGCGGCCGCAAAAGAGGGACTTCACCGGAAACTACACCTGGGTCATGTCGCCCCGCTGGTACGATGAAAGGACAGGAGACTACCTCGCTCTCGATACCGGAGGCGGACCGATCGCAAGACTCTGGGCCACGGCGCTGAACGGGCTCGTCAACAACGACTACGTCAAGGCGACCGGAAACAGCGTGAAGATCAACCTCCCGAAGACGGCCCTGCGCCCCGCAGTCGAATTCGAGTGGAAGGTGCCCCAATGGAGCAACGCCCTGGAGCGGAACCGCGCCAGGAGCTATTTCCAGGCATACTCCGCAGCGCTCGCCGTCTATTTCGCAGAGAGAGCACTTAATGAGGTCCGCGCCGGACGGACACGGACATGGACCGATTTCAAGGTCCCGGACGAGGCGATCGGCTGCGGATTTCACGAAGCAGTCAGGGGAGTGCTTTCGCATCACATGGTGATACGCGACGGAAAAATCGCGAACTACCATCCGTATCCGCCCACACCCTGGAACGCGAGCCCGCGGGATACATTAGGCACACCGGGACCCTACGAGGATGCTGTGCAGAACACCCCCATATTCGAAGAGAACGGGCCGGACAACTTCAAGGGGATCGACATTATGAGAACCGTCCGCAGCTTCGATCCGTGCCTCCCCTGCGGCGTTCACATGTACCTGGGCCGGGGTCGAACCCTCGAGACCCATCATTCACCGATGTTCGGGCTCTCGGGAAAGTGACTGAAAATGCAGACCGGTGAATACTCAAAACGCATGGGTGATATAGAAGAACTCGTGCGGAAAGCTGAATCCATCCCCGATCCGGACAGCCGCGCCGCCGCGCTCGAGCTCGCCCGGGCCGTCATGGAACTGCACGGCGCCGGGCTGGCCAAAATCATCGAAATTCTGTCCGAGGGCGGCAGCTCGACCATCGACAGCCTGGTGCGGTCAGACCTCATATCAAGTCTTCTCGTGCTCCATGATCTTCATCCCGACAATCTCGAAACGAGGGTCACGCAGGCGCTCGACAGCGTCCTTCCCTATCTCAGGTCGCATGGAGGCGATCTCGAATTCCTCGGGATCCAAGAAGGAACGGTGCGGCTGCGGTTTCAGGGGAGCTGCCGGAACTGCCCGGGATCAGCAATAACGGCACGGGAAGTCATTGAAAACGCGATCTACGGCAAAGCACCTGACGCCGCTGGAGTCGAAATCGAAGGCATCGCGCCGCGAACGGCACCGGCCGACGAAAACCTGGTGCAGCTCGAGCCCGGAGACGGATTCCCGCTGACACGCGTTGGGAGAGACGGCTTATGAACGGTTCACAACAACAGAAGACCATCCGTCGTGATATCAAACCGGTGGTAAAGCCTGCCGGACGCTATCCGCATCCGGCCAAGGGAAGAGAGGCCCACCGCAATCCGATTGATGTGACGGGCGTAAACCCGGATCACATGAAGGCGATACATCCTGGCAGCATCTACATACCTCCTCCATGAGGAGGCCAGAGGATTTCATGATTGCACGCGGTTCATTCAACGCTATGCGGCAGTTGCTGCAGGGAACAGGATCCGGAGAGTGCGAATTGTGCAACTCTCCCCTTCCGCCGCGGCACGACCATTTGATAGAACCCGCGGCACGGCAGATCAGCTGTGTCTGCGGGGCCTGCGCCGTTCTTTTCAGCAGCGGAGGAAAAACGATCTTCCGCAGAATCGGACGCAGTGTACGACGGCTTGACAGCCTGCGCTTGACCGACGCGCAATGGGAGAGATTTGGGATTCCGGTCAGCCTTGCTTTCGTCTTCAACAGCAGCCTGGAGAACACGGCCCAGGCATTTTACCCCAGTCCTGCGGGGCCGGTCGAATCACCACTCGATCCTGACGCCTGGGATGAAGTCGTGTCAGCCAATCCGTCCCTTGGCGAAATGCTTCCGGATATCGAAGCACTCCTCATCAACAGGCTCTCCACGCCGCATAGCTATTTTCTGAGCCCGATCGACGAATGCTACAGACTTGCAGGACTGATCCGCAAACACTGGCAGGGACTGTCGGGCGGCGGCAAGGTGCGCCATGAGATTGAAGCCTTCTTTGCAGGTCTCGCCGAAAGGGCCGGAACTGCGACCAAGAAGACCCGCACCTGAGGGAGGGCGGCAAGATGAGCACGGATTCAATCAATCGTATTCTCGAAGCACTGCTGTACGAGGGTTATGTTCTCTATCCGTACCGCTCCGATGCACTGAAGAACAGGCAGCGCTGGAATTTCGGTATCGTGCATCCCGAAGGCTGCAACGAGCGCTCCCGCATTCAGACTGAATGCATCGCGCTGTGTAAAGACGCCGTTCTTAATGTCGATCTCCGCTTTCTGCAGTTACAGAAGCGGCAGGCCTGCAAGCTTGCACGACCTGTGCGCGATCAGCGGGAGATCACCCCTGACCTCCTTCAACCGGTCGACACGGTAGAAGCCGCCGGCACGTCCTACGAGACGTGGGAGGAAGCGGTGGAGCGCACTTCGCCGGTTCACGCACTTAATGCAAAGCAGCTTTCCGCAAGCGCAGTCAATGCCGAAGTGACATTCGGTCCTGAGAGTATTCTTGAGCCTCTCCCGGAGCAAGACGGGACTATCGCGGCAGCCCTCTCCCGAAGCACGGATGTCATAAGAGCATCCATCCAGGTGAGCGCAGCACAGGTCGCAGACGACCTGTTCAAGTTCTCGGTGTCGGTAAACAACCTGATGCGCTTCGACAAGGCGGCCTCCGTGCAAAGCCGCGACAACATACTGATGCGTTCACTACTTTCGGCTCACCTGGTTATGGAGCTCGCCGGGGGACGATTCATCTCACTGCTCGACCCGCCTGAAGAGTATCAGGCAGCCGCTGCCACATGCGGTAATGACGGCTTATGGCCGGTGCTGGCAGGTGAAGAGGGTACGGCCGACTGCATGCTGGCATCGCCGATCATCCTGTACGACTATCCCAGAGTTGCGCCCGAAAGCGTCACGCCGTTCTTTGACGGAGCTGAAATAGATGAATTGCTTGCATTGCGCATCCTGACTCTCACGGACGAGGAAAAAGTACGGATGGCGCGTGCCGACGAATTCACACGCCGTATTCTCGAACGGACTGCAAGCCTCTCAGAAGAAGAATTGCTCAGACTGCACGGTATCGTTCGTCCGGCGGAACGGGAGGACAATCCGCGGTGAATCATGATTGGGAGTATCTCGAAGGCAGGCCGAGGCCGGCTTCCGTTCGGATACGCGGCGTCGAAATACGGCCGGGCAGCCGCGTCCGCCTTCATCCCCGGAAGGGTGGCGACATCATTGACACCGCACTTGCTGGACAGGTCGCGGTGATCGAGTCGATCGAGCAGGACTATGAAGACGCTGTGTATCTCGCGGTGGTGCTCGACGATGATCCCGGGAGAGACATGGGATTCCTGCGGCAGCCCGGGCACCGCTTTTTCTTCACGCCCGACGAGGTGGAACCGCTCAGGGAGTGATGCCGCATGATTCCGGTCAAACCGATACTGGTCGCAGGTATAGGAAATATCTTTCTGGGAGACGACGCCTTCGGCGTTCATGCCGCGCGGAGGCTGATCGGGTATGATCTGCCGGACGAAGTGTATGTCGCCGATTTCGGAATACGCGGTATCGATCTTGCGTACGCTCTTGCGGACGGTTATGAGCTGGTCATCCTGCTCGATGCCACAAAGCGGGGCGGTGCACCCGGCACACTTTACCTGATCGAACCCGATCCGGAAGCCATGGAGCCGGCCGGATTGCCGGACGCTCACTCAATGGATCCGGAGCTGGTGCTTCGGTTCGCTCGCAGGCTTGGATGGGAACCCGGCCATCTCTATCTCGTTGGATGCGAGCCGTACGAATTGGAAAGACAGGGATTGAGCAAGGTTGTCGAGGCATCCCTGGACGGTGCAATCGAGATGGTTCAAAGGCTGATCAGAGATTACCTCGAGTAAGGAGTCTGCTATGGATATACGAACTATGATCTGCGGGCGGAGGACGGCTGCGAAGCAGGTATGGACGGTCGCCGGGGCCGTGGCGGCCGCAGCAGTCGTCGCCGGGGTCGCGGTCAACATGAAAAGCATAAAGCGCTATATCAAGATCACCTTCTTCATGTAGCCGGATCAGGGGCCCGCCGACAAGTATCTCCGTCGTCCATGTTCGGAAGGGCGCGCTTCTTGCAAGGCAATTCCACGTGGAGGAATACCATGGCAAAAGCGATAGGGATCGATCTGGGAACGACGAATTCGGTGGTTGCTGTCATGGAGGCTGGGAAACCGACAGTGATAGTAAACGCCGAGGGAAGCCGTGTGACTCCCTCGGTTGTCGCTTACACAAAGACCGGAGAACGTCTTGTCGGCCAGCTGGCAAAGCGTCAGGCGGTTCTCAATCCGGAGAACACAATCTATTCGGCCAAGCGGTTCATAGGCCGCCGCTTCTTCGAAGTCCAATCCGAAATCAAGAGTGTGCCCTTCCGGGTAAAGCCGGGGGAAAACGAGGCCGTGCGCTTCGAGGTGGCTGGGAAGCTGGTCGCCCCCGAGGAAATATCGGCCGCGGTCCTCAGAAAGCTTGCAGACGATGCTTCGAGATATCTTGGGGAAAAGGTCACCGATGCGGTTATTACCGTTCCCGCGTATTTTAATGACGCACAACGGACGGCTACGAAGGATGCAGGAAGAATCGCGGGACTGAACGTACTCAGGATAATCAACGAGCCCACCGCCGCATCGCTCGCCTATGGACTCGATAAAAAACAGAACGAGACCATTATGGTCTTCGACTTTGGAGGAGGTACATTTGACGTGTCCATCCTCGACGTCGGAGAGGGAGTCTTCGAGGTCAGGTCAACCTCAGGAGACACGCATCTCGGCGGGGACGACTTCGACAAGCGCATAGTTGACTGGATAGCGGAGGATTTCCTTCGCGACCAGGGCATAGATCTCAGGAAAGACCGGCAGGCTCTGCAGCGCCTTACCGAAGCGGCCGAAAAAGCCAAAATCGAGCTTTCCTCTACGCTCGAAACCACGATCAGCCTTCCCTTCATCACCGCGGACGCGTCTGGCCCGAAACATCTTGAAACCCGTCTCACGAGATCCAGATTCGACCAGCTGACAGCGGATCTGGTCGAGCGCTGTGTCGGGCCTGTCAGGCAGGCGCTTGCGGATGCAAAGCTGACCGAACGGGACATACAGGAAATCATCCTGGTAGGAGGAGCAACCCGTATGCCTGCCGTACAGGCTCTTGTTCGAAGGCTGACGGGCGGCAGGGAACCGAACCAGTCGGTTAATCCCGACGAAGTGGTGGCAATCGGAGCCGCGATTCAGGCAGGCATTCTCAGCGGCGAGGTGAAAGGAGTCGTTCTGCTCGACGTCACGCCGCTGTCGCTCGGGCTCGAGACGCTCGGGGGGGTGATGACGAAGCTCCTTGAACGCAATACCACCATTCCTGCCCGTAAGTCGGAGATCTTTTCCACCGCCGAAGACAACCAGACCGCGGTCGACATTCATGTCTTGCAGGGGGAGCGCGAGCTGGCGCGCGACAACCGCACACTGGGGCATTTCCGTCTCGAGGGCATACGCCCGGCTCCACGTGGGCAGCCGCAGATCGAAGTCACGTTCGATATTGACGCCAGCGGGATTCTGACCGTGTCCGCCCGTGACAAGACTACCGGCATGGAACAGAAGATCACGATTTCAGGATCCACCCAGCTCTCAAAAGAAGAGATCGACCGCATGGTCGCTGATGCCAAGGCGCATTCCGACGAGGACCGGAGGAGGCGCGAAGAAGTGGAAGCAAGGAATACCGCCGACTCGATGGCCTACCAGGTCGAGCGCCAGATCAGGGAGCTTGGAGAGCAGGTGCCTGTCAATGTGCGGGCACGGGCGGATCAGATGATTTCGGAAGTCCGGACACTTGTGAAGAACCAGTCCGGCGACACTGGACACCTGCGACAGCTCGCCGGCGACCTGCAGCAGATTTCGTATGCGCTTTCATCCGGTAATTATTCCCGACCCGGCGAAGGACGGGCGACGGGAACTGATGGCGTGATCGACGCCGAATTCACCCCGAGAGACCAAAATGAGAGAGATGAATCCTGAGCCCGAGGAAACCCGGGATGAACGTGCCGAAATCGAGCACCTCAAGGAACAGCTCAACAAAGAGCATTCGATGTATTTGCGCGCCCTGGCCGATTGCGAGAATTACCGTAAGCGAGTAGAGCGCGAGCAGGCAAAGGCGATCCGGGACGGAAGAAAGGATCTCCTCCTGGCGTTCGTGGAAATCGCCGACGAATTCGACCGCGCTCTGGATCTTGCTCAGGGTGATCACTCATCGCTTCTGGAAGGATTCGAGATTATCCATCGGCTCCTTCAAAAGAGAATCCTGGCTGAGGGTGTGATTCGGTTCCAGAGTAAAGGAGAAACGTTCGACCCCAGGTTGCACGAAGCGGCAGGGACCGTGGCGGCAGGGGAGCATCCCCCCGGTTCAGTAGTGGAAGAAGTGCGCAGCGGGTACAGATGGGGAACTGAGCTGCTGCGCCCGGCGCGAGTCATAGTCGCTCGATAGAGGCATGTAGCCTGTAGACTGAGACGCTTTAAGCGATGGCCGTAAAATTTCAGCACTACTACCAGATACTAGGGGTACCGCGCAATGCCGGCGAAGACGAAATCCGCCGCGCATTCCGGAAACTTGCCCGGCAATACCATCCTGACGTCAACCCCAACGACAAAACGGCGGAAGAGAAATTCAAGCAGGTCAACGAAGCGTACGAAGTGCTTTCGGATCCGGAGAAACGAAAACGCTATGACATGCTCGGAGAAAACTGGAAAGGAGGCGCTGATTTCACTCCACCTCCCGGATGGGAAGGCATTCGTTTTGAACAGGGGGATCTGGGAGACATCTTCGGAGGCGTGGAGGGAGGATTCGGAGATTTCAGCGATTTCTTTGCGACGCTTTTCGGAGGGAGAGGTGGGCGGACAGCCGGATCTCGAGCACGCGGCCGCGACGCTGAAGCCGAGATAGAGCTCGCACTGGAAGATGCGTACCGTGGCACACGCAAGGTCATAAACCTGACGGCAACCGAAACATGTCCCGATTGCAGAGGAGCGGGGATCAAAGACAGACAGCGTTGTCCGACCTGTCGTGGAACCGGCTTAATCCGCCGGCCGAAATCACTTCAGGTCAACATCCCTGCCGGGGTGCGTGACGGATCCGTGGTTCGGCTCGCGGGACAGGGAGATCCCGGAGGCGACGGGATGCCGCCTGGAGATCTCTATCTGCGAATACGCCTCAAGCCGCATCCGCTGTTTACACCCAAGGAAGATGACCTTCACATGGAACTGCCGCTGGCGCCGTGGGAAGCCGCGCTGGGAGCGAGGGTAACGGTTCCTACGATTGAAGGGCCGGTCGACATGACCATACCGGCCGGGACTCAAAGCGGGCAGCAGCTCCGGATGAGAGGACAGGGACTCAAGCGCAGAGACGGCGGACGCGGCGACCAGTACGTCCGGCTGAAGATCGTGAACCCGCCGCAGATCAGCGGGGCAGAAAGGGATCTGTTCCAGAAGCTGGCTGCCGAATCACGCTTTAATCCGAGAGAACTCATGAGAGGTTCCGGAAGATCATGAGCTGCGAATACCAGATAATCCCCGCGAGGCAGATCCACGGGTATCTTTCAGTCGATGCAGTTGCGACATGCTGCGGAGTTCACCCTGACCGGATACATTGCTATATCGAGTACGGCTTGATTGAGCCGGCGGAATCAGAGCCTGAATTCCTTTTCGATGCTTCTGCCGTACCCCGGGTAAGAAAGATAGAACGCCTCCGCGCCGACCTGGGCATAAATCTTCCGGGTATTGCGGTAATCCTGCAGCTGCTGGAGATCATTCGGGAACTTCGAAATGTTTCGGACTGAGACCTGAACGGGAGACAGATTCACCATGGACATCAACAGATTCACCCAGAAAGCACAGGAAGCCCTGGCCTACGCCCAGTCCATCGCAATCCGCCACAGCCATCAGCAGGTAGACTTGGAGCACCTGCTCGTGTCGATGATCGAGCAGGAAAACGGGCTCGCCGAATCGATTCTCGCCCGGGCCGGAATCGATATCGAGCAGTTGAAGAAAAACCTCGAGCAGGAACTTGCCCGCATGCCAAGGGTATCGGGTCCAACGGGAGGACTGAACCAAGTCTACATCACTGAGCGGCTCAATCGCGTGCTGGCCGGTGCCGAGGATGAAGCAAAGAACCTGCGCGACGAATACATCTCCATTGAGCACCTGCTGCTTGCCTCGACTGAAGATACCGGAGCGGCGGGCAGGCTGTTGAGTAGTGCCGGCGCAACACGAGACCGGCTGATGCAGGCCCTGAGACAGATCAGAGGGAGCCAGCGCGTCACGTCGCCCGATCCGGAAGCCACCTACGAAGCCCTGGTACGGTATGGCCGCGATCTCACCACCATTGCACGGCAGGGAAAGCTTGATCCGGTGATCGGCCGCGACGATGAAATCCGCCGGGTGGTGCAGGTCCTTTCAAGGCGCACGAAGAACAATCCTGTCCTGATCGGCGATCCCGGGGTGGGGAAGACGGCGATTGTCGAGGGACTCGCACAGCGCATCGTGCGTGGAGATGTCCCCGAGGGGCTGAAGGAAAAACGGATCATTTCGCTCGACATGGGCGCGCTCGTCGCCGGGGCCAAATACCGCGGCGAATTCGAGGAAAGGCTCAAAGCCGTCCTAAAGGAGGTTCAGGAATCTCAGGGGGAGATTATCCTTTTCATTGACGAACTGCACACAGTGGTGGGAGCCGGAAGAGCTGAAGGGGCTATGGACGCGGGAAACCTTCTGAAGCCCATGCTCGCAAGAGGCGAGCTGCACTGTATCGGAGCGACCACAATTGATGAATACCGCAAGCACATCGAAAAGGACGCTGCGCTCGAACGCAGATTCCAGCCGATTCTCATCGACGAGCCGTCGGTGGAAGACACCATATCTATTCTGCGAGGACTGAAGGAACGCTATGAAGTGCATCATGGAGTCAGGATAAAGGACTCCGCTCTAGTGTCCGCATCGGTCCTCTCCAACCGCTACATATCGGACCGCTTTCTCCCCGACAAGGCGATAGATCTTGTGGACGAGGCTGCAGCGAAGCTTCGTACCGAAATCGATTCCCTTCCCTCGGAACTGGATGAAATGCTTCGGCGGATCATGCAGCTTGAAATCGAACGCGAGGCGCTGAAGAAGGAAACCGATTTTGCATCGAAAGACCGGCTCGCAAAAATCGAGAAGGAACTTGCTGATCTCAGATCCGGAACAGATGCGCTGAAAGCGCAGTGGGAAGCTGAGAGGCAGGGTGTTCACAAGCTGCGGGCCCTGAGGGAACAGATCGAGCAGACGAAGATTGAGATCGAACAGGCCGAACGCGAGTATGACCTGAACCGGGCGGCGGCGTTGAAGTACGGGAATCTGGCGGATCTCGAGCGCAGGCTGCAGATCGAAGACGAGATGCTGACAAAAAGGCAGGGGACGACGAGGCTGCTGAAAGAGGAGGTCGATGAACAGGACATTGCACAGGTGGTGAGCCGCTGGACCGGCATCCCGGTTTCGCGGCTGCTCGAAGGCGAGGTCCAGAAGCTCTTGCATCTCGAGGAGGAACTCCACAAGCGGGTCATCGGCCAGGATGAGGCGGTCACTGCAGTCTCGGAAGCGATCATCCGCTCTCGTTCCGGTTTGCAGGATCCGAACCGTCCCATAGGAAGTTTCATTTTTCTCGGTCCCACCGGCGTCGGCAAGACGGAACTCGCCCGCGCGCTCGCTGAATTCCTTTTCAATGACGAACACGCGATGATCAGGATCGACATGTCGGAATACCAGGAAAAGCACACCGTCGCGAGGCTCATTGGTGCACCGCCGGGATACGTGGGATACGAAGAGGGGGGACAGCTGACGGAAGCGGTCCGGCGCCGTCCCTATTCCGTCCTGCTCTTTGACGAAGTCGAGAAGGCTCATCAGGACGTTTTCAATCTCATGCTGCAGATATTAGATGACGGCCGGCTTACCGACGGACAGGGGCGCGTGGTAAGTTTCAAGAACACCATCGTGATCATGACCTCGAACATCGGGAGTCTGCGGATTCTCGAATACCGCGGCGCCACTTCCGGAGCGGAGTACGAACGCATGAAGGACGCGGTGCTGCAGGATCTGCATCGTTTCTTCAGGCCCGAATTTCTCAACCGCGTGGACGACATCATCGTGTTCCACGCACTGTCGGAAGAACAACTGATGCAGATTGTTGACATTCAGCTGGCAAGGCTCCGGGAACGTCTCGCCGAACGGCACATCGAACTGCTATTGACCGACGAGGCGCGACTTCATCTCGTCCGCGCGGTTTATGACCCGAACTACGGAGCCAGACCCCTGAAGCGATACATACAGAAACATATTGAAACCGCCCTTGGCCGGATGATTCTCAAAGGCGAAGTAACCGACGGACAGCATGTGCTGGTCGATTACGACAGGCCGAAACAAGACTTGGTGTTCATTCCCCAACCGGAACCTCGCAGAGACAAACCGGCCGCGTGAAAAAGACTGAAATGGCCGCACCCAAACGCGCATTGGAGCGGCCATCTTCGAGACGTTCCTGTCTGATGGGTGTCCGGTTTTTGTTTGCGTTCGTCCCTGTCCAGTAGATACAATTACGCCCTTGTCAATATTGACATTCAGGGTCTGCGCAGAATAACGGTCTGTGTTCAGCGCTGCCCACGGAAGCCGGAGCCGGGCCGGCTCTCCACAGGGCAACTATCATCAGTGACAGTTGTAAACTACAGGAACTTATTCAAAGGGCACAAACATGGCTTTGCGAAAAACAACAACGACAGTGGCGGTCAAGAAGACCGCGGCCACAGCTGTGGCTTCCTACAATCCATTCGACACAGCTCAGAAGCAGTTCGACAGGATAGCCAGTCTTCTGGGCCTGGACGAACCGACTCGCGAACTGCTGCGCAATCCGATACGGGAATACCACTTCAGCATTCCGGTACGGATGGACAACAGTGGCATGCAGATTTTTCGCGGGTTCAGGGTGCAGCATAATGATGCACGCGGACCCTGCAAGGGTGGAGTGCGGTTTCACCCGCTGGAGACCATCGACACCATACGCGCACTTGCAATGTGGATGACATGGAAATGCTCGGTGGTCGATATTCCGCTCGGCGGGGCCAAAGGCGGAATCATCTGCGATCCACACAATCTGAGCGTGCACGAAATCGAACAGCTCTGCCGTGGATGGGTGAGGCAGATTGCGAGGGATGTGGGGCCTTTCGTCGACGTGCCGGCTCCGGACGTGATGACAAATCCCCAGGACATGCTCTGGATGCTGGACGAATTCGAGAAGATACATGGAGGCAGGTACCCGGGATTCATCACCGGCAAGCCCACCACCATTGGAGGGTCCCGGGGGCGGAAGGAAGCCACAGGTTACATGGTGATTCTTACCGTTCGCGAAGCCCTCAAGGAGCTGAACATCAAGCCCGAAAACACCACCGCCAGCATCCAGGGATTTGGAAACGTCGCTCAGCATGCCCTCGAGCTCTATCATAAAATCGGCGGGACCGTTGTCTGCGTTTCGAGCTGGGATCCGGCAGATAACAAGACTTTCTGCTGCAGGAAGCGATCCGGGATCATTTTCGATGAAATCTTCTCAATCACCGATCCGTGGGGAACGATCGACCGGAAGAAGGCGCAGGAACTCGGGTACGAAATCCTCCCGGGTGAAGCCTGGCTGGAACAGGATGTCGACATTCTCATACCTGCCGCTGTCGAAAACCAGATTACGGTCGAAACCACGCCTAAGATTAACCGTAGGGTGAAGTTGATTGCGGAAGGGGCGAATGGACCGACTACGCCGGAAGCCGATTTGCTCCTCGAGCAGCGAGGCATCTTCCTTGTACCCGACATTCTCTGCAATGCGGGAGGAGTCACCTGCAGCTACTTCGAACAGGTGCAGGGAAACATGAACTACTACTGGGAAGAAAAGGAAGTATTCGACAAACTCGACTCCAAGATGACCGCGGCATTTCACGCAGTCAGAGAAGTGTCGGTGAAGCGCAAAGTAGGAATGAGGGATGCAGCATACCTTCTCGCCATCGACCGGGTTGCCAGGGCATGCAAGGACCGGGGCTGGTGCTGAGATCCTCTGCAGATTCCACGGGTGACACCATGGTCATCCGTGGAATCTGTGGCACAATAAATCTGTCCCGATGAATGAAAAACCTGTCGACAAACTTCTCATCGATCTTAAGGAAAGGGCAAAGGAACTCAACTGCCTCTACCAGGTCGAAGGGATAATGAGCGAACCCGGCCTCTCTTCGACAGAACTGTTTACCCGCATTGTGAACACAATCCCCTCCGGATGGCAGTATCCGGACGTCTGCGAAGCCAAAATAGCCTACGGAAAAATCGAAGTTCAGACCGAGTCATACCGCTCAACAGCCTGGGAGCAGCACGCGGATATCGTTGTCCAGGATCAGAAGGTCGGCAGAATCAGTGTCTGTTACACGGAAGAACGTCCTCAGTCAGACGAAGGCCCGTTCCTGAAAGAAGAGCGCAAGCTGATAGACACGATAGCCGACCGTCTTAAACACCGGATACTCCACGAGAATCTCAAGGCGGTTTTTGACAGAGAAAAGCGGCACGGCGAATCCTCCGAAGGATGGGCAATCATCCTTGACCTGCTGAAACGCACCGATCCGAAGCTTCTCACGCGCATTGCGAGAAAAATGCTGAACCAGCTGACGTGGAGAGGATTGGAAGAGGCGCACCGGATTCTCGAACGCGTCAGTCCGCCTCCGGCCCGCAACGGCGCCGGAGAGATCCAGGATGAGAACCGTCCATCCAGAGTCTCGGCAAGCCAGGAACTGCTGTCGGTCGCCCGGGAAGTCTTCGAAATAGCCGGAGAGCATCTTCCTGAAGCGGACATACTGAACTTCATCCAGAAGTGCATCAAAGAAGACCGTTCAGGATTCCTGATAAAGACCCTGGAGAATCCCAATTCTTCGCTGGCTGAGATTGCGGCGGCTATTGAAAGATTCCGACACCTCCTTCCCCAGGGAATAGAACTCTCGCCTACCAGAGAGCGTACCTTCCAGGTTTCCCTGATACAGCGGTTGCTGAATGACGATCCCCAGTTTGTTCAGGTGGCCAGGCAGTTTATCAGCCTTAACGATTTCAGTGATCTCCTGATTCGGATCATCTACCCGGCGGGAAGCCATGGCAGGCTCGGGGGAAAAGGCGCGGGGCTCTTTGTCGCATCGCAGATCCTGAAGAAACACTCGGAAGGCCACGAGATCCTGAAAGACGTCAGAATCCCCAAGACCTGGCACATCACCTCGGACGGGCTCCTCAGCTTCATCAACTATAACGACCTCGAGGAGATTGTCGAGCATAAATACAAGGACATCGGCCAGGTGCGACAGGAGTATCCATCGATAGTCCAGGTATTCAAGAACGCCTCCTTCCCTCCCGAGATGGTCAACGGACTCTCAATGGCCCTCGACGATTTCGCGGAAGTGCCGCTGATCGTACGCAGTTCGAGCCTTCTGGAGGACAGCTGGGGGACTTCATTCGCGGGGAAATACAAGAGCCTGTTCATCGCCAACCAGGGAACCAAGCACCAGCGCCTGCTTGCCCTGATGGACGCGATCGCCGAAGTGTATGCATCGACTTTCGGCCCCGACCCGATCGGCTACCGGAAGGAACGTGGGTTGATCGATCTTCATGAGGAAATGGGGATCCTGATACAGGAAGTGGTCGGGACTCGCATCGGCCGCTACTACATGCCCACATTTGCCGGCGTCGGCTTCAGCAGGAATGAATTCCAGTGGTCGCGCAGAATCCGCAGGGAAGACGGGCTTCTCCGGATGGTGCCAGGGCTCGGAACGCGCGCGGTCGACCGTCTCCTTGACGATTACCCGATTCTCGTCTCCCCCGGACAACCCACACTGCGGACCAACGTCACCGTCGACGAAAAGGTGCGGTATTCTCCCAGACAGCTCGACGTTATCGATCTCGAGACCGGCTCTTTCGAAACGGTGGAGGTAGGAAAGCTGATGCAGGAATTCGGCTACGAGTATCCTGACGTGCACCAGCTCGTTTCGATTCTGCAGGAAGAGAGGCTGGTGCAGCCATGGGGAATCGGAATAGATCAGTACCGTGACCACCTGGTCGTGACCTTCGACGGGCTTCTCAGCCGAACGCAGTTTGTGGAACAGGTCTCGACAATGCTGAAGGTCCTCGAATCGGAATACGGAACTCCTATAGATATCGAGTTCGCGCATGACGGAAAGCACCTTTACCTGCTTCAGTGCCGGCCGCAAAGCTATGGGGCACTCTCTCAGCCTGCGATTATCCCACGGGACGTGCCGAAAGACAGGATAGTGTTTTCCGCAAACCGTTACGTAACCAACGGCACCGTGCAGGGCATCACCCACATTGTTTATGTGGATCCGCAGGAATACTCCCGGCTGCCGGAGCATTCCGATCTGATTTCGGTTGGCCAGGCCATCGGACGCCTGAATCAGCTGCTGCCCAAGCGTCAGTTCATCCTGATGGGGCCGGGACGCTGGGGGAGCCGCGGGGATATACGGCTGGGAGTAAGCGTATCGTATTCGGACATCAACAACACGGCGATGTTGATCGAGATTGCGCAGAAGCATAAAGAGTACGTTCCCGAGCTCTCCTTCGGCACGCACTTCTTTCAGGATCTCGTCGAGGCTTCAATCCGTTATCTGCCCCTTTACCCGGAAAGCTGGGGCACGTTCCTCAACGAGTCTATCCTTCAGGAATCGCCTAACTGGCTGCCGGAACTGCTCCCGGAATTCGCGCATCTGGCCGAGACTGTCCGGGTGATCGATTTGCCGGGAACGGCTCCGGGAATGATGCTCAAGGTGCTGATGAATGGGGAACTCGATGAAGCAGTCGCCATCCTAACTCCACAGCAGACGGAGCCTGAAGAAAGACCTGTCCGCGGCGGGCGCAGGATGCGTGACAGTGAGCAAACGGTTGATGAACACTGGCGCTGGCGGCTTCACAGCGTCGAAGAGATCGCCGACCATATGGACCCGGCCCGGTTCGGAGTAAAGGCGATGTACCTGTTCGGCAGCACCAAGAATGCAACCGCCGGACCTCAGAGCGACGTCGACCTCCTGATCCATTTTGCAGGAACGAAGGTGCAGAAGCACGATCTCCTTACATGGCTGGAAGGGTGGAGCCTTTGCCTCAGCCACATGAATTACCTGAGGACAGGGCATAAGACAGAAGGCCTGCTCAACGTCCACCTTGTTACGGACCAGGACATCCGCAACCGCACCAGCTATGCCGTGAAAATCGGGGCGATTACCGACCCCGCACGCCCGATCCCTCTCGGCAGAAAAATCAAAACATAGAGTGGCTTTTTCTGACGGAGAATCCGGCAACCTCCCGTCCTATAGTAGGATTATCTGTGAGGTATGGTGATGTCCGTCTGTTTTTTTGTCTCCGATCTGCACGGAAATCGACAGCGCTACGACATGCTGTTTGACGGCATTGAGAAGGAAAAGCCCGCCGCTGTCTTCATGGGCGGTGATCTCTTCCCCTCAGGCTTGGGCGGCATCCTGGGGGTGAACGACTACGCAGATTTCCTCGACGGTTTCATGGCACCGGGATTCAGAAGACTACGCAGGAAACTGAGCAAGAATTATCCCGCGGTCTTCCTGATACTGGGTAACGACGATGTGCGAATCGAAGAGGAACGGGTGCGGGCATACGAACGGGAATCGCTCTGGAACTATGTGCATAACCGCAGCCTGCAGTGGGGAGGCTACCATGTATACGGCTACTCCTGTGTGCCTCCGACCCCTTTCCTCCTGAAGGACTGGGAACGCTACGATGTATCAGCTTATCTGGACCCGCTCTGCATTGCGCCCGAGGAGGGCTGCTTCTCTGTCGAGGTGCAGAAAGGAATCCTGAGACACGAAACTATCCTCAACGACCTCGAGAAGCTGACTGCGGACAGAGATCTTTCCCGCGCCATAATACTGTTCCATGCGCCTCCTTACGGCTGCGGGCTGGACAGGGCGGCACTGGACGGCAAGATGGTCGATCACGTCCAGCTGGACGTCCATATCGGCAGCATCGCAGTGCGCCGCTTCATTGAGGCACGGCGGCCCTTCCTGACTCTGCACGGCCACGTCCACGAATCGGCACGGATCACCGGAATCTGGAAAGAGTATATCGGCAGCACTCTGGCAATCTCCGGAGCACACGACGGGCCCGGCCTTGCGCTCGTGAGGTTTGACCCGTGCGATCTCGATCACGCGACCAGGGAATTGCGTGAAAAATGAAGTCGCGATCTTCCTCGCAGCACAACGAATATGTGTTTGACATTGAGGAAAGCCGTTGATAAAACTAGGTCCATGGATTTACCGCGTGGTTACAGTGGCAGGATGACGCCGCAGTGTTGTTGTACAAGGCCGACAGTGTAGTCTGCGGACGGCAGCCAACCACTGGTCGGCACTCCTGGTAACGGTCCGGCGAATTACGCCGGACAATCAACCTCTTCGCAGTTTTCAATTGATCCAACGGCGATGCAGGATTCTATGGATTTAGGCGTGAGATCACGGGTCGACTCGATCGCGTAACAACTACATCAGTCGCCTCAACCAAGAGGATATGGATATGGCAAGAAGGTATAGTGCGCTTCCCTGGGTTATTCCTGAACACTGCGAAGGTTGTGGATGCTGTGCCGATGCGTGTCCTCAGGGCATCCTTTCCATGATCGAAACATCGAAGCCGGGTGCCATGGTTCCGTGGCTTGATCAGGTCGATCAATGCACAGGATGCGGCATGTGCGAGGCGGCCTGTGCCTGGTCTGCAATCTGCCTCACAGGATTCGTGAAGAAAGCCCGGGAACGCTTCATCAAGGAACGTCCGGATAAACTCCCGGAATCACTTCCGTGACTTCAGCTTCACTGCCAGTTTCAACGGGCTGAGTGCCTTACTTGAATTCGCGCCTCCGGCGGTGTTTGTAATCGATCGCAATCTGCGGTTAGAATGTCGCCCGTAAGCCGGGAGGCGGAATGCAGGTACAGGTTCTACGCGCACTACAGCAGGGAAAGCTGATACTTACGGCGACCCGTCGTCTGGCTCGTTGCCTGCAGCTGGAATACAACCAATCGCAACAGTCGGCCGGACTGAAGGCCTGGGAGTCGCCCGCAATAATGACCTGGGGCGGCTGGGTTGAATCTCTCTGGCAGGATTTCCTCTACAGCTTCGACGTACCGCGGATCCTGATGAGCCGGTGGCAGGAACTGATGGTCTGGGAACAGATCATAAGGGAAGCGCCTGAGGCCGGAGAACTCCTTCAACTCCACGTCACGGCTTCGACAGCACAGCAGGCATGGCGCCTTGCATGCGAATACCGGCTCGACCCGGCTGAGATCGAGAAGGTCGGCAATGAAGAGAGCCGGGCATTCACACGCTGGGTGCGGCGTTTCCAGGAGATCTGCGGCCGGAACCGGTGGATCGAAAAGACTATAATTCCCGACGTGCTGAAGGCCGATATGCGGAGGCTGAATCTCCCTCCGGGCGTGCTTCTTGCCGGGTTTGATGATCTGACGCCGCAACAGCGCGAATTCTTCGTCGCAGCAGCTGCCGCCGGATGCAGCGTTGAGAACCTTGATTCAGCCGAATTGGAGACCGGCGCCCGCACAGTCCGAATTTCGTTCTCAAGCCCTGAAGCTGAAATTGAAACGGCGGCTCGATGGACCCGGGCACTGCTCGAATCGGGAGTCACAGGTGGGATCGGAATAGTCGTCACCGACCTCACGTCGCGACGCAACATGATCGAACGGATCTTCACCGGGATCCTTGATCCGGCTGCACAATTGCAGGGAAATGGTCAGTCGGCGCCGCTTGTCAATCTCTCGGCGGGCACTTCGCTCTCCGGACACCCAATGATAAGAAGCGCATTCGCCATACTCAGCCTTTCGCCCGAGGAGAATGAGTGGAACCTGCTTAGCGATATGCTCCGGAACCGGTATATTCAGGGCGCCGAATCGGAGGGAACAAACAGGGCGCTGCTGGATGCGCGCATGAGACAGCAGTGCGGCAACCGCGTCTCATCCGACCACCTGCGCCGCCTGTGCCGCAGCCATGACGCACCGTGTCCTTTGTTTGAAAAGGGTCTCACGGCGTGGTTCCGCCGCGCCGGATCGGTGAAGGCCCAGACTGCGGGAGAATGGAGCCGCACGTTTTCGTTGATGCTGGAAGCCTTCAACTGGCCCGGCGACCTCACGCCGAGCAGTCCCGAGTTTCAGACGATGCAGGCGTGGTCTGATCTGCTGTCGACCTTCGCCTCCACGGGCATGACGCAAGGGACACTCACCCGCAGCGAGGCCGTATCCGTTTTGAGACGGATCGCCGGAGAAACGATGTTTCAGCCCGAAACCGGAGATGTGCCGGTCCAGATCCTCGGAACGCTCGAGGCTTCAGGGATAAGATTCACTCATCTCTGGGTCGCCGGCCTTCATGATGAGGTCTGGCCGGGAGCGGCGAATCCGAATCCATTTCTCCCGATCCAGCTGCAGCGTGAAAAGGGAGTACCCCGCTGCTCGCCTGAAAGGGAGCTCGAGTTTTCAACCCGGATCACGCGTCGTCTGCTCACCAGCGGATCAAATATCGTATTGAGCTGCCCGGTTCGGATACAGGATCGTGAAGTTGCCCCAAGCCCTCTTATCGCCTGGCTTCCCGAGGCTGCGACCGGTGACCTGAACGTTTGGAACGGCCCTGCGGCCGCAGACGCAATCCGTGATTCACGGGAAGTCGAAATGCTGGTGGATGAGAACGGTCCGCCGCTCGCAGAGAGCGCCTGGCAGCGGGGCGGAAGCAAGGTCTTCCAGTACCAGTCACTCTGTCCTTTTCGCGCTTTCGCTGAACTCAGGCTCGGCGCGGAACCAATGGAAGATCCTGTTCCGGGACTCGATGCGAGACAGCGCGGGATTCTCGTTCATTCCGTTCTCGAGGAGATATGGAAACAGCTCAGGACGCACGAAGCACTCTGCTCCACAAGCGGTCTGCCTGACATCATCCAAGACTCTGTCGAGACGGCGATAGTGCGTCTGGAAGAACAGCGTGGAATCAAGCTTCCAAGACGCTTCGCCGCCCTTGAACGCGGCAGGCTCGTCCGCCTCATCGGCGGATGGCTTGAGTTCGAAAAGCGCCGCGCTTCGTTTGAAGTTGTACAGCCCGAGGGCGAAAGATTTGCCGAACTGAGCGGCATTCGATTCAAAGTCAAGATCGACCGCATAGACCGCCTCCCCGACGGACGCGACATCATCATAGATTACAAGACCGGCAAGCCAACGCTCCGTTACTGGGAGACGGACCGGCCTGAAGAACCTCAGTTGCCACTCTACAGCACCATCCATGAGAGTCCGCTTGCAGGCGTACTGTTCGCCAAAATCA
Source organism: Acidobacteriota bacterium (assembly GCA_012719355.1). Lineage (GTDB taxonomy): Bacteria > Acidobacteriota > UBA6911 > UBA6911 > UBA6911 > UBA6911. Next base: position 12,540 of record JAAYAM010000023.1, on the reverse strand, counting down.
GGATTGGTGAACTGCGGTTCATCGGGCTGGTGGATGACGGGGTTGAGATGATGCACTGCAAAGCTGTCGATCTTGCGGAATCAATCAGAGGCTGGCGCGCAGTTCTGGAAAAACTCGGCTCGGATTTCCGCGCGGGACGTGCGGAGGCAGACCCGAAGAAGGCCGACACCTGCAGATACTGCGGCCTCGCATACCTTTGCCGCATTTCCGAGGCCGACCGGCTGGTCGAACAGGAGGAGATGGAATGATGCCGCTTTCTGACACTGACCAGAGAAGGCGGGCGCTCGATCCGGAACATTCTTTCATCGTCCAGTCTCCCGCAGGTTCCGGCAAGACGGAGCTCCTTATCCAGAGATACCTGACGCTTCTCGGCACCGCAACGCAGCCGGAAGAGATAACAGCCATCACATTCACTCGCAAGGCCGCGGGGGAAATGCGCCGGCGCATAATGAACGCCCTGCTCGATTCTTCAAATCCCCGGCCCAAGGAGCCTCACAGGGCATTGACCTGGAATCTGGCGCGCCGGGCCCGGGAGAGAAGCGAAGGGCTCAACTGGCGGCTGCTGGAAAATCCCGGCCGCCTCAGGATCCAGACCATTGATTCTCTATGCGCATCTATAACAAGACAGATGCCCTGGCTTTCGCGGCTGGGCGGAGCCCCCGCCATCATGGAGAACGCCAAGGAGCTGTATCTCGAGGCCGCGCGTGCAACCGTGGAACTCCTCGAGGACGACAGATGGTCTACTGAAACCGGGATCCTGCTTGCGCACGTGGATAACGACTTCCGGACCCTAGAGAATCTGCTGGCCGGAATGCTGGAAAGGCGGGATCAATGGCTGCGCCATATCGCGTCGACAGGAGATCAGGAAGGCAACCGGGAAGCGCTCGAACTTGCACTGCGCAACGTCATTGTTGATGCAGTCAATAAAGCGCGCGCGTCAGTTCCTGAAGGATTATCCGGCCATATCGTCGAAATCTCGGCAAAAGCCGGAAACAATCTCCGGGCGGAGGGACACGATGCCCCTGCCGTCGCCTGCGCCGATATGGTGGGGCTGCCGGGACCGGATGATCTTAACGCCTGGCTGGGGATTGCCGACACTCTACTGACGATGAAGGGGGAGTGGCGAAAGACCGTAACGGTCCGCAATGGCTTTCCTTCATCAGACAAGCCTTTCAAGCAGCGCGCCATCCAGCTTATTTCGGCTCTTGTCGATGCGGAAGCATTCCGGCTCTCACTCGATGAACTGCGTCATCTCCCTGATCCCGGGTTTTCCACATCACAGTGGCAGGTGCTTGCCGCGCTGGTTAAGCTCCTCCCGACGGCGGCGGAGCAGTTGAAGCGTCAGTTTCGGAACCGTGGCGTCTGCGATTTCGTAGAGATGTCGATGGCAGCACGCCGCTCGCTCGCCGCATCTGGAAATTCCGGCGAATTTGCAGGCCGCATCAGGCATATCCTGATCGACGAATTTCAGGACACATCGGTCAGTCAGTTCTCCTTACTGGAGGCGCTGATTGCAGACTGGCAACCCGCCGACGGACGCACCATATTCGCCGTCGGCGATCCCATGCAGTCGATCTACAGATTCCGCGAAGCTGAAGTGGGGCTTTTTCTCAAGACCTCACGCGAAGGAATAGCCGGCCTGCGTCTTGAACTCCTCAGGCTCTCTGCCAATTTCCGGTCGGAGCGGGGAATAGTCGATTGGGTGAACGACTCATTCGGCGGGATCCTGGCCGCGGAAGACGACATCACCACAGGGGCGATACAGTTCTGCCGCTCCGAAGCAGTCCATGGCATCGGACTTGATCCGGCAGTTTTGATCCATCCTTTCTTCGGCCGCAATGATGACGCCGAGGCTGCGCAGGTAGTGGACATCATCCGCGCGGCAAAGGCGGCAGGGAGAGGTAAAACGGCCATTCTGGTCCGGGCCCGGAATCACCTGACCCGTATTGTTCCTGCATTGCGCGCGGCAAATCTGCGCTTCCGTGCCGTTGAGATCGACCCGCTGGCGGAACTTCCGGCGATACGCGACCTGACCGCACTCACCCGCGCGCTGATGCACCGTGCCGACCGGGTCGCATGGCTTGCGCTCCTGAGAGCCCCATGGTGCGGAATGACGCTGGAAGAGTTGCACACCCTTGCCGGCGCGGATCTGAAACGCGTGATATGGGATTTGATGAACGATGAATCGCAGATCTCCAGTCTCGGCCCGGAAGCAAGCAGGAGACTGCTCCGGATACGTTCCGTGCTCCGGGAAGCGCTTGAAGAACGGCCGCGTTCGTTGCGGACATGGGTCGAGGGCGTGTGGCTCGGACTCGGTGGGCCGGCCTGCTGTTCACGTTCTGAGAACGAGGATGCATCAACATTCTTCGACCTTCTCGAACAGATGGATGAAGGAGGCTCACTCGACATTGCGGCATTCGAAGAGCGCATTGCGCAGCTTTACGCCGATCCTGACCCCGACGCTGACGAATCCCTGCAGATCATGTCGATACACAAAGCCAAGGGCCTTGAATTCGACGTCGTGATCGTTCCGGGGATGGGGCGAAAGCCTGTCTCTGACGATTCACGCCTCATGTTATGGCTGGAAAGGCCTCGTCTGGGAAAGACGCCCGACCTGCTTCTGGCGCCGATACATGCAGCCGGCGCAGAGAAGGACAAGATATACGATTATCTGAAACGCGTGAATGACATCAAATCTGAGCACGAGTGCGGCAGGCTCCTTTATGTGGCTGCCACGCGTGCCAGGCGGGAACTCCACCTTATCGGTCATACGGAATATTCGCTCAAGAATGACGTCCCGCAGCTGAAAGAGCCTGTATCGGCTTCGCTCCTGAAGCGCATGTGGGGAGTTGCAGAGCCCGTTTTCCGGGAAGCGTTTCAACACTTTACGACGACAGGCAGTCAGACATCACGCCCGGAGAGAACACCTCAAACCATCGAACGCCTAGTGTCGGACTGGAGGCTTCCCGTACTCCCGCCGGGAGTGCAATCCGGAGGAAGACAAGTCAGGATTGAGAGCGATGAAGCACGCATCAGCTTCCGCTGGGTGGGAGATACGCTGCGGCATATCGGAACAGTCGTTCACGAAATGCTCAGGCGTATTGCAAATGACGGACTGTCCCGATGGAATGAGGAACGGCTGCGCAATCACCGGACTGCGTACCTCTCCGGACTGGCCGCACTCGGCGTCCCTTCCGCCGAGCTGGCCGAATCGGCAGACAAGGTTGAGCGCGCGCTGGTGCGCGCGGTTTCAGATGAACGAGGGAAATGGCTGCTGGGCGATCATCAGGGCGCTGCCTGCGAGTATTCGATTTCGGGAGTGGTGGAAGGCAGAATCGTCACCGCCAGAATAGACCGTACCTTCATCGACCGCGAAGGAACCCGCTGGGTGATCGACTATAAATCAAGCTCACACGAGGGAGCAGGAATCGACGATTTTTTGGACAACGAGCGCGAACGCTATCGAGAACAGATGCTCCGGTATCACACTCTTTTCACTGCATTGGAAGACCGTCCCGTCCGGACCGCACTCTACTTTCCGCTTCTGAACGCATGGCGGGAAGTAGTCTGACTGCCGTCAGACGAGTCTCTTCACTGATGGGATCAAGCCATACATCCGGAAAACTAATTGTTCTTTTCTTGACGCAGATCAAGTCCGTGGCGACAGGCATGACTTAAGAATATGCGCACGAAGTCAATTGGAACATATTGAATTTGTCATTCTGTCAAGGAGGCACTATGTCGCGTAAACCTGGGATCACCAGGAGGGATCTGATCAAGAGCAGCACACTCGGACTTGCTGCAACGAGCATCGGCGCACCCGCCCTGTTCAACATCACGAAGGCCTTCGGCGCCGCCGCCGACCAGGACCAGCTGGGCATGTTCTGCTATCAGTGCGAGCAGACCGCAAACGGCACCGGATGCACGAAAATCGGCGTGTGCGGCAAAGACCCCGAAGTCGCAGCTTTGCATGATCTGCTTGTTCATGCGCTGAAAGGATTGTCGGCTTATGCGGGGGCCGCGAGAGAAAAGGGAGTGGAAGATGCCGAAGTCAACCGCTTCGTTCCCTCGGCGCTGTTCTCAACTTTGACCAACGTGGACTTTGATCCGGAGCGCTTTGCCTCACTTATCAAAAAGACAGTGGAACTGAGGGAGAAGATCCGCCGGCAAGCGGGCCTGACGCCTGCGAATCTTTCAGTCACCGGAGCAGCCCTCACCTTCAAACCGGCTTCAGGAGTAAGCGGCCTGGTCAAGCAGGGATCACAGGTTGGACTCAAGTCGGAGCCGAGCATCGAACCCGATGTGCTTTCGCTCAAGCACATTCTGTTGTTCGGACTGAAAGGAGTCTCGGCATATACGCATCATGCGCAGCTTCTGGGACACGAAGACCCGCAGCTGTACAGGTTCCTCCAGGAAGGTTTGGTTGCCGTCATGGACAAGAAGCTCGCGCTGGAACCGATGCTGGACATGGTGTTGAAGTGCGGCAAAATGAACCTGCGCGCGATGGAACTCCTCGATGTCGGCAATACGGAGCGGTATGGTCATCCGGTCCCGACCAAAGTGCCTCTGGGAGCGAAGAAAGGAAAAGCGATCCTGGTGTCGGGTCATGACCTTATGGACCTCGAACAGCTGCTCATTCAAAGCGCCGGTAAAGGGATCAACGTATATACGCACGGCGAAATGCTGCCGACTCATGGATATCCGAAACTGAAGGAGAAGTATCCTCATTTCTACGGTCACTTCGGAACCGCCTGGAACAACCAGACGGAGGAATTCCAGCGCTTCCCAGGCGCGATACTCATGACCACCAACTGCATCCAGCGCCCGCGTCCGGCCTACCAGAACAACATATTCACGACCGGGCTCGTCGGCTGGCCGGGAATTCCGCACGTCTCCAACAGCGACTATTCCGCTGTCATAAAGAAGGCGCTGGAGCTGCCCGGTTACGGTGCGGACACACCGGGCAAGACCGTCAATGTCGGCTTCGCAAGAAATACCGTAATGAGCGTGGCGGACAAGGTGATTGCCGGAGTGAAGAATAAATCGATCAGGCACATCTTCCTCGTTGCGGGATGCGACGGAGTGAAAGCCCAAAGAAGCTACTATCCGGAATTCGTCGATAGGGTACCGAAAGACTGCCTCGTGCTCACGCTTGCCTGCGGAAAATTCCGCTTCTTCGATAAGGACCTGGGTGACATCGGCGGAATCCCGCGGCTTCTGGATGTGGGACAGTGCAACGATGCCTACTCAGCGATTCAGATTGCAGTGGCGCTCGCAAAGGCGTTCGATTGCGGGGTCAACGACCTGCCGCTGTCGCTCGTCCTGTCGTGGTATGAGCAGAAAGCGGTCGCCATCCTGCTGACGCTGCTTGCGCTCGACATCAAGAACATACGGCTGGGCCCATCGCTGCCGGCGTTCATCACTCCGAATGTTTTGAACGTACTGGTGAAGAATTACAACATCATGCCGATTTCGACACCGGACCAGGACCTGAAATCCATTCTGGTTTAGCGGGGTTACCGTCGTGCGTGAATGCCCTGGGTCGGGCGCGCTCCTGCACCTGACCCGGGGTTTGGGGCTATAGGACGATTCAGCTTCGGGATTATCAGGGCTTGTCAATACCGTCCTGACCGGCGCGCAAGCGGCACGATCATACGCTAGGCGATAAGACTGGCCGCGTTTTCCGCCGACAGGACCTGGTGAATACCTGCGATGATCTGGTTCAGCGGATCGCTTTTCGAGAAATAAGTCACCGCACCTGCATCCAGCATCCTGTCACCCATGTCCGACTTCTCGAACATGGATAGTCCAATCACCTGAACACCGGGGAAGAGATCATGGATAGTTCGGCTCGCTTCAACACCATCCATCTTGGGCATGTTCACATCCATCAAGACGGCGTCAGGGAGCAACGCCCTGGTCATTTCGACTGCTGCGCACCCGTCGGCCGCCTCTCCCACAACTTCCAGGTTCCCTGATTCCTCGAGGAGCCGAACCAGCAGCGTCCTAATCAGTTGGTTATCATCGGCAATCAGGATCCGAAATTTGTTCATCGATCGCGGCAACCTTTCTTCTCTTGCCAAAGTCGCTCCGCCTCGGCGCTCAAGGCCAAGGGGAGAAGGTTCAAAGCATCAACAGAGTAGTCCATTTCCTACTACGGCTCTATTCGTAAAAACACTCATTCCTCCCTACATAGAACTGCGGCTCCTTACTCCCGCCGGTTTAAGGGCTTATACTGTGAAAAACGGTTTCTTGACTTCGATCAAGGATTTACGACCGGACAGGATCAATAATATGCCCAGGAGGGGGAAACGATCATGGCTAGTGCTAGTGCAACGAATCTACTGCGGAATGAACACGATGCTATTCTCAAGATGCTGGAAGTGGCCGAAGAAGCTGCAAGGAGGATCAACAGCGGGATCGCCGTTTCGCCGGAAGTAATGTCGGGACTACTCGAGTTTTTCCGGCTCTTTGCCGATCGTTGCCACCACGGTAAGGAAGAAGACTCCCTGTTTCCGCTGCTGGAGCGGAGAGGGATTCCACGCGAAGGAGGCCCCGTCGGGGTCATGCTGCATGAGCACGATCTCGGGAGAGGTCTTATCCGTACGATGGCGGAAGCCTCCGAGGGGGTCAATTCCGGTCGCAGCGAAAGTGCGTCTCAGTGGGCCCGGGCGGCTGCCGATTACGCTGCTCTGCTGCGCGCCCATATTGACAAGGAAAACAATATCCTCTTCGTCATGGCTGAGCGGCTGCTTTCAGAATCCGAACATGCGAGCCTGCTCGACACTTTCGAAAAGATCGAGAACGAGAGGATGGGAGCCGGCACGCATGAACGCCTGCACGGCCTGATGGAAAAACTGTATGGCGACATCTTCCCTGAATCAAACAAGTAACCCGGTACAGAATGCAATTGCAACGGAGGAAACCCGGCAGCGGAAGCAACTGGTACGCAAGAAAAGCCGGGACTATTCCCAGAACTTGCGGATGATGGCCCAGGGAGCTTTCCTGCTCCTGAACATATTCATCGGACTTCAATTCGTGCTTTTCGTCCGCTTTTTCGAGACGGGGGGACAGAGCGCCCACGTATCTCGTCCTCCCGGAGTCGAAGGGTGGCTTCCGATTGCGGGGCTGATGAATCTCAAGTACCTCCTGGTGACGGGAAATGTTTCTTCAGTCCACCCCGCAGCGATGTATCTGCTTCTCTCTTTTCTGCTTATGTCGCTGGTGTTTCACAAGGCCTTCTGCAGTTGGCTTTGTCCTGTCGGCACGTTATCGGAAGCGCTGTGGAAATTCGGCCACAAGCTCTTCAAAAAGAACTGGAGTCTCCCGCGTTTTGTCGATCTGCCCTTGCGATCTTTGAAATACCTGCTGCTGGGGTTCTTTCTCTATGCAATCGGCGGAATGACAGCCGCGGCGATAGAAGCGTTTACCATGAGCCCCTATGGGCTTGTCGCCGACATCAAAATGCTCCATTTCTTCCTGAACCTGAGCACGACAGCGGCGGTGACGCTGTCCATTCTGCTGATCCTCTCGGTATTCCTGCAGAATTTCTGGTGCCGGTATCTTTGTCCCTATGGCGCCCTGATGGGGTTAGTCGCGCTCTTCAGCCCCGCGAAGATAACCAGGGACAAAGACAGATGCATTGACTGCGGCAAGTGCACCAGAGCATGCCCCTCGCTCCTGAAGGTAGATCAACTGGTTACCGTGAGCTCCGCCGAATGCACCAGTTGTATGGAATGCGTGGCGGCCTGCCCCGCCGAAGGAGCGCTGCAGATTTCGGTTTTGCGAAGGCGACCCGTTTCAGCTGCCGCGCTCACAGCCGGCCTGGCAGTGCTGTTCTTTGGAATTATCGGATACGCGGTGCTTACGGGATCGTGGGACAGCCATATTCCCGACGTAATGTATGAGCGCCTGATACCGCAGCTCGACAGGCTCTCGCACCCTTGATTTCAGCGAAAAGGACGTTCCCGTCTCTGTAGGTCGGCGAGATCAAGGTGTGTCGTGTCGCGCCCGAAAACAAACGAAAGCAGCCAGTCCATTGTTATCCTGATACGATTGTAAGTCCCGGTGATCAGGAAGAGGTAGGCGGCCATCCAGGCGATCCGGGCAGGAAGACCGTAGAGGCGCAGGCGGCGCCATTTGACCACCGCGCGGAACGAGCCGAGCGAAACCATCTGCGGAATCCGGTGGTACCGGTAGGGCTTCCCTTCACCCCCACGTATGTCTGCGAGGATGTTACGGGCGACTGCCCTGGCCTGACGCACCGCTATGTGCGCACGCGCGGGTATGGGCTTGCCCGATCCCGGATCCTTGAAATGCGCGCAATCTCCTACGGCGTAGACTCCTCGATATCCGGGAACAGTCAACCTTTCGTCAACGATGACCCGTCCTATACTGTCTTTCTCAACTTCGAGTTCGCTAATACGCGGATTGGCAACCACACCGGCAACCCAGATGACGGTTCCTGCAGGTACCTTTTCGGCGCCGTTGATCTCAACGTAGTTTTCTCCGACGCTTGTGATACGCGACCCAGACCTGACTTCGATCTTCATCGCCTTGAGCCGCCTCATGATGTAAGCGCCGAAGCTCGCGTGGAGATCGGCAACAATTCTCGCTTCCGCTTCTACGAGAATGACTCGGACATCGTCGCGAACTATGGGTCGATAGAGTCTCAACAGCGTGTCTTCTATGAAATCCGTCAATTCCGTGATGAGCTGAATTCCTTTGTATCCGCCTCCGGCAACAACAAACGTGAGTAGTTCTCTTCTCCGCAATGGATCAGTTTCCACTAGGGCATGCTCAAACCGCTGAATGATATGATTTCTGATCAACATAGAGTCATGAAGGCTTTTCAGCGTGAACATATTCCTGTTCTCGTGCGCGGCCTCCACCAGCTGAGTGACACTCCCCAACGCGAGCACAAGGTAATCGAATTCGAACTTTCCGGACCCGGTCGTTACCGTGCGCCCGGCCAGATCAATTCTATGTACGGTGCTGTGGACAAATCTGAAGCGATCCCTCCAGTGGAGCCGTCTCACGGGGTAAGCAATGTGCCTGGTCTCGATCCGGCCGAGAGCCGCTTCGTGAAGCAGGGGCGAAAAAAGAAAGAAGTTTTCGTCGCTCACCATGGTTGTTTCGACGTTCTCATTGCGGTTCAGCGCGGGAACAAGGTTTCGCAGCACGTACGTGCCGCCGAACCCACTCCCTAGTATCAGGACTTTCCGGGCACGGATCAGCAATTTCCTATGACTTGAATTCCGGTTAAAGATCTCGCGGGAACTCTCACGGAGAAACGCAAGACCGAGCCGGTACAGAGATGCCGGCGCCAGAGTCATTCGAGCGATGCTTCTGTATGAACAACTGCCGGTGAATATCCCCCAGACCGCGATCGTAAATGGTTTCAGTTCCCTTGCTGAAGTCTGTTCATCTCCAATCAGCCGATGCTGGGCCAGAAGGAATGTACGGGATTCCTTGACCCGGTCGTTGAGCCAGAACAGGAACTTCCCCCAACGGTTGTCACGATCGACGCTCCGGCAAAAAGGACGGTAATGACGGCGGAAGCTCCTCTTGGAAATCCCCTGCTCCATCGCTGTACGCGCCGCTTCGCGAGCGGTACGCAAAGCCGAGCCGATGCCGTCCTTGTAAAGCCTTGAGACCGCGGCGTCCCCTACTGCCACGAATCCGTCCGCATAGTAATTCTGCGCGGGGCTGACAGGAACCCGGGGAAGGCAGCCGCACATGCGCTGGTATGAATCCGGCAGGAGCGTACGTACGATATCGTTCTGCAGGAATTCGGCGACTGACATCGGCTGGTCGCTCTTATTGAGGATCGAGACATTGAGAAACTCGCCTTTCGGGACAAAGCAGCCGGCAATCAGACCGGAACCGGGGATGAGCAGTGCGTGCGCGGTATCGACGGTTGCAGCAGCATCGATGCGCAACTCATCCTGGGCCATGGTACGGGTCTTCGGCGGAATGTACTGCACGCCCTCTACGGCAAAGGGGCTGCCGTTGACGCCCGTGGCAAGAACGATCAGATCGAATTCCTTCAGTTCACCTGCCGTTTCCACTTGCGGGTTTCGACCCGTCCGGACAGCAGACACTGTGCCGTATTCGATGCGGGCACCCCTTTTCTGCGTCTCCATCAGGAGCCACCCGTCGAAACCGACAGGTCTCTGGGAATCGCACAACCTCGGGCCGCAGCCCCGAAATACGCTGATCACCTCGGCCCCTTGTTCAGGGTTCCTCATGGTTATCGAGGTGTACGGGCTCTGGATTGTGTAGCCGTCGATTCTCCGCTGGATGATTTCCTCCGGCACTGCCAGCCCGAGTTCACCCAGGCTTCTGAGCAGCGAGGTCGAGAGAATACCGGCGCAACCTTTGCAGGCTTTCGGGCCGGGCCCGAAAACATTCCTTGCCTCGAAGATCGTGACATCGGGCAGAATATGGCGTTCGCGGCCGTACTGCATCAGGTAGAGTGCGAAAAAGCAGCCCGCCGGTCCGCCGCCGACTACTGCGACTCTTGCGCCGTTCTTCAGTCTGTAGCTATTCCGATTCATGTCAGTACATCCGGACCGGTGATATGGTAAAGGACGGTCGACACCCGGGCGGTTTATCTTGGCTCTATTAATAGTTTAGTTCCTTGACCGAAATCAAGAGCGACGGTTTTTTTGAGCGAACTCATTGAGGCTCAAGCGTACAAAACGTTACTATGAGGAGCGACAACGCATCGGAGCCTCTTCTGTCTTATGCGATCGAATCCTGACGATCTGTTTTGCGGGGATCTGCCGACCAGTCCATGCCCCGGGACCGGTGCCATACTGGTTACGGGAGCGACCGGCTACATCGGGGGACGTCTTGTCCCCGAACTGCTTCACAGAGGGTACCATGTCAGGGTTATGTCGAGGGAGTTGTCCCCGGAGCATCGAGAGCGGTGGCCGGGTGCCGAGGTGGTGAAGGCCGATGCTTTGCAGCCGGAGAGCCTCGGACCGGCACTGGAAGGTATCCATACCGCTTTCTACTTGATCCACCCATTGCTGCTGGCCAATGAGATGGCTGAATCCGCCACCGTCCAGGCTGCGGCGAATTTCAGAAAGACGGCAGAAGAAAAGGGGATCAGCCATGTAATATACCTCGGCGCTTTGGGTGATTCCCGTACTTCGCCGTCAGTGCTGCTGCGCCAAAGAGCACAAGTCCCTGAGGAGCTGAGAAGAAGCGGAATTCCCGTGACGGCTCTCTTCTCTGCCGCCATCATAGGTTCCGGAAGCGCGTCATATGAACTGATCGAGCACCTGGTCCGCAGCTGTCCCGTGCTGCTGATTCCTTCGTGGGCCGAATCCAGATGCCAGCCGGTCGCGGTGCGCGACGTCATCAAGTATCTCGTCGGACTTCTGGAAACGCCGGGAGTGTCCGGCAGGACATTTGAGATTGGAGGAGCAGATGTCCTGTCGCTCAGAGAAATGTTGACGATCACGGCACAAGTCCTCTGTCGAAAGAAGCTGCTGCTGCGTGCGCCGATCGAGCACGCCGGGATGTATGCATATCTTGCCAGTCTCCTTACCCCGGTTCCCATGCAGATATGCCGCTGCCTGCTCGAATACTGGCATGGCGATCTTCTGTGCCGCGACCAGGAAATCAGAAGGATCGTTCCTTTCAGGCTGCTGGGATACCGGGAGGCGCTGGTGAGAGCTCTCTCGCGCGAAGAACAGGACAGGGTCTACACGAGATGGTCGGACGCATATCCCCCGGACTATGACCTGGCGATGAAGCTCCACGAACTCGATGGACTTCCGACATATCAAAGTTCATATTCGCTTGTGACTGACAAAGACGCCTCGGCCCTGTTCCGCTCAATCTGCAGAATCGGCGGACGAGAGGGATGGTTCAACAGCAACTGGCTGTGGAGGATCAGAGGCGCCTTCGATCGGATGCTCCTGGGGGTTGGAACTTCGCGGGGAAGAAAGAGCGCGACCAGCCTTGAAGCAGGCGACGTGATCGACTTCTGGCGTGTCGAAGATTACCGGGTGAACGAAAGGCTGCTGTTGCGCGCTGAGATGAAATTGCCGGGCAGAGCATGGCTTGAGTTCAGGATTGATCAGCTGAACGGCAGAAATTCACTGTCGGTGACTGCCTATTATCAGACGAAGGGACTATGGGGAAGGTTCTACTGGTATGTCTTCCTTCCTTTCCATATATTCATCTTCCGCGACCTGATCAGACAGATCGAGCGTACGAGCGTCGGAATTCGAACCCCTGGAAGTTCTAAGTAATTTCACGAATTGCGGCGATCAAAACCTGCAGTGTATCGTTAACCGCGAACCGTCGGCCGGCCTCCCCGGCCGGTCATTGACGACTCGTATCCCCGTTTCCCCCATACATTGAAGACCCGGCCAACGCCGTAAGCTCTCTTGCGGCGATGCCGGGATTGTGAATCATACCAATCATGGAGGAATGCTTTGCGACGACTTCGTGTGGGTGACTTCGTTGAGGTCCGAAGCAAAGAAGAGATACTTGCGACACTTGATAGCAACGGGCGCCTTG
>JAAYAM010000221.1 GCA_012719355.1 Acidobacteriota bacterium | reverse complement strand
TTTCCGGCTCATCTTATTCCATAGTGATTCATCTTGATAAAGTCGTACAACCGCTTCTGCGAACTCCTCGCTTGTGTCAGCCACGAGAACCGTCTCCTCATCACTGAGCGACATCCCCTCGACCGCCGGCGACGTGGCAACAGTCGGCAGCCCAACCGACATCGCGTAGCCGATTTTGCCCTTTATGCCTGCGCCGTAACGCAAAGGAGCGACGTTGACACGCATGCCGTCCAAAAAGGATGGCAGTTTCTGTACGAAACCAACCATGGAGATATCCCTTGCCGCCAGTGACTGGATTTCCGGAGGCATATTGCTTCCTACGACATTCAGCCGGACACCTGGCAAACGGCGACGGATGAGAGGCATGATTGCATCAATGAAATATCTGACGGCATCAACATTCGGCGGATGCTGGTAGCTGCCGACGAAAACGATACCCTGTCTTTCTGCGAAAGGCCTGTCGGTCCCGCGGACATGTCTGGAATAAGGAAGAACGCGAATCTTCGCATCCGGCAGTTCCGACCGCAGGAGATCAAGTTCTGCAGAGCTCACCACCGTCGTCATGTCGACTGAGCGAATGCCCTCGATTTCGATGTTCTTGATTCGATCCGCTTCTTTCTCCTTGGCGGGATCGTTGAGCAGTCTTGCCTCACGAATCATCCGGAGATGGTGCAGATCAACGGTGTGGTACAGGACCTTGGCCCGCACGCAGTACTTGCGAACATCTGCAAGGTGTTTGTGAACCACGCCTACGCGAAAGAGAAAAACCAGGTCGTATCGTCCGCCATGCACCTGCAGGTGCTGTTCGACCGAGGTGCAATAAGGCGCGAAAAGCACTTCGACGCCGATGCGTTGCAGATCGGCCGTATACTGAGGAACGTACAGATAATTGTCTTCCGGGATGAATGTGATCTGAAAGCCCATTTCGCGAAGAAGCAGAAACATGTTGTAGATGTCTACTGACCCCGAATCCTGATCAGGCGTGGGAGTAACATGATCGACGACCAGAACACGGAATTTGGCCGCACGGTCCTTCGCTTTATCAACATCTTCGCCGGAGGCCTGATGGTGTTCCAGGTACTCGCGCCAGCGTTCAAAGAGCTTCTTCATATTCTCAGCCTGATGAGCCTTCACACCCTTTGTCAGATCCGTGCCTGAGCTGACTCCCTCATGATGAACAACCACAGAAAGAGGCTGGTAGATAACACGGAGCCCCCGCTTTCTAATCTTCAGTGCGAGGTCGGCGTCTTCACAATAAGCCGGAAGATAATATTCGTCGAACCCTCCCAGTTCGCGGAATAAACTGCGGGGCACCATTATGGAGGCTCCGGAACAGTAATCGACTTCCCGAGCGTAGTTGTATTGAGGCAACGATGCATGCTGGTTGCGGCCGAAGTTCCATGCGTTGCAGTCCCGCCATAAGATGCCTCCGGCTTCCTGCAGTCTCCCGTCAGGATATATGAGTTTTGACCCCGCCAATCCTGTATTCGGAAACTCAACGAAAGTGCGGACCAGTTCATCCAGCCATCCCGCTGTCACTTCCGTGTCATTGTTCAGGAAGTGCAGGAATCGGCCTCTTGCTGATTCTGCGCCAAGATTACAAGATCTGATAAAGCCAAGATTGCCCGGATTCCTTATCAGTCGGATGCCGGCTACATGGCCGAGGATCTCCGCGGTATTGTCAGGCGAACAGTCGTCCACGACAATGATTTCAAAAGGAGTGGATGGAGGGTTTTCGGCAATGGCGGACAGGCAGCCAAGTGTCCACACGCAATGTCCATGTACGGGGATTATGATTGATACGTCCGGATGTGCAGAAGTTGAGAGGCGTATGGTTTTCGCAAAAGCTTCAAGGTCTTCAATGGTTTTTCCTGCGGCGACTCTGGCTGGAGGGGACGCCTGGGAACTGATGAGACGTCCTTCCGCCCTTCCGTACTTTATGTAGTGAACGAGCGGATTGATCCCGGCTGTCTCAACATCTTTGTAAACGGTAAGGTACCATGAACTGCTGAAGCCTGAACTAGGATCACGGCCCTCTACCCAACCATACTTCAGATAGTGCAATGCAGGATCCACCCCTGCCCGTGCGACATCGGGATACTGGGAGACATACCATTCCTCATCGAACAAGGGAGACGTTCTTATAAGAGCGCTTTCCTTCTTTGTCCTCGAGTTGAGGAAACGGTCTGCACGTTTGTGAATCAGGCGTGCATGAAGACTTTCCGGTGGAGCTATTGCCTGGTGAATACGTCGAATCGCCTGCGCGATCATCCACGCCCTGCTCGTCTTAATCTCCGCAAGTTCCCTCTTCCTGCTCTCCGCCTGAGACGTAAGAACCTGTATTCGTGCTTCCTGCTCCGCCGCCTGGTTATCCCGTTCTTTGATCTGCTGTGACAGCAGTTGCACCTGGGTATTGAATTCAGAGACCCGTTCCGAGAGTACTTCCGCCCGAGCTTCCTGCCCGGCCAGTCTGACTTCAAGCGATCGGATCTCTTTATCCTGTTCACCGACACGAAGCCTCAGATTAAGTAGAGCCTGTTCCTTTTGTTCGACTGTTGCTGAGAGTGTCTGCACACTTTGGTCGCGTTCGGCGACAAGCCGACTCCAGGCCATAACGGTTTCAGAGTCGCTGAGTGGCTGCTCAAGAACACTGGAGGATACTCTGGGGAGGGCGTTGTCTGAAGCGAGTGCTATCAGATACAACGGGTCCCTTACCCCTGGTGTCGAGACCATCCCGTCTCCCTGCTTCTGATGGCAGACGACGGCTGTCTGGCATGAAAAAGAAAAGATGCTGGATCCATACAGGATTCGTTGTCCGAAGTAGACGGTATTTCTGAAATAAAGCTGAAGAAGCTGCTCAAATTCATGCTGATACAGTTCTTTAACGTGATAGGGGTTGCGGCTTTGTCCTTGATCGGAATAACTGCGTTTTTCCGGGCTGGAAATCAACAGCACACCGGAGGGTCGCAGGACACGCTTGATTTCCCGCATCATTTCGTGATGTTGATCATGATGCTCGATCGTTTCAAAGCTGACGACGAGGTCAACGGAGGCATCAGGTAAAGGTATATCAGCGCAACTTCCAACCTTGAATTCCAGGTTAGCCTTCTGATAGGTCCTGCCGGCATGTTGAATGGCAGCGCTCGATATGTCCACCCCAGTCACATAAGTGGCCTTGTTTGCCAGAATGGCAGAGCCATATCCTTCACCACATGCGATATCGAGAACCATCTTGCCTTCTGCGATCTCGGAAGCCTGCAGATAGCGATGGATGTGTTCGAGCTCAATATCGCCATGCAGCTCCGGTACGAACCGCTCACCCGTGAATTCCATCTGAACCCCTCTTGAAGCCTTGTTAGAATCTTCTCCTGTCCTGCTGCTGTCTGCTCGTCTTATGGCAATTCTCAGGAAGGTCCTTGTGCTGCTTATCCAATGGTGGGCCATTATAGCATCGTTCGACGGCCGGGCTCCACCTTTCATCGGATCCGGCGTTAATCAGTTAATCATGACTTCTGCCAAAGAACGGCAGCGAAACGCATCAGGCGGATGTGGCTCAAGACTTTCTTTGCGTTTGGAGGAATGGTTAACATCTTTGCGGATGGCTCTCACACCTTCGCCCGGATCAGCCGTGCGACAGAGCATTCATCCGGTGAAGCGGACGAGAATGCTTGCAGCTGTGAGCCGCGGTGGCGTCACCGGAGTCCGACGTTCTCCATCTGGGAAACCATGCCTTGACCCTCAGGATGGACATTGGCTCTGCTCTTGAACTTCAGGAGCATAGCATCGAGTTGTATGGAAATCAGCAGCGCCAGCATTGGAGACATGGGCAGCAGGTATCGCGGAGCGATGTCGGTGCTTACCGCAAAGATTGAAAGAGTATAGAACAACGCACCGCAGCTCACGACCCGCGCGACCAGAAGCTGCTTCTGATTCAGATTCGATGACCTTACCAGAACCACGGCAGGGACCAGGACTGACAGGAATGAAAGCAGAGGCAGCCCCCAGATATTTTTTTGGAGCCATCGCTGAACGACAGACGGCCTGACTGGGAGATCCGCTGCGACGTGTTCCCTGACTTTCAATTTGAGTGACTCGACGAGCGATTCAGGCAGGAGGCGATCAAGTCCGAAGGCTATGGGAAAGAACTTCCTTTGCACTGATATATCCATGTA
Source organism: Acidobacteriota bacterium (assembly GCA_012719355.1). Classification (GTDB taxonomy): domain Bacteria; phylum Acidobacteriota; class UBA6911; order UBA6911; family UBA6911; genus UBA6911. Next base: position 3,287 of record JAAYAM010000221.1, on the reverse strand, counting down.
ATCCTTCGCTTCCTGCATGAACAGACGGATGAATCCAAACGGATTGCGTAAGATGGCGCGCCTTGAAGCGATCTTCCCGATTCGTGATACTTCGCGCCAGTCTTCAACCTCATTTTCCAGACGTTTCGCAATTCCCTGTTTGGCGAAAACTTGCCAGTTACGAAGATATCGTTCAGTGTGGTTGGACTCTTTGAGTAATCCGGCGGGTTCTTTGACTCCAAGGTCTGCAAAATCCTCGGGTGAAAGGATGGGCGCCACAACACCGATCATGAAGGTCCCTCCTTTCGGATTCAATGAAGGTGGAGATTTGGTGACTAATCCCGTCATCCATGCGTAACCAGCCATGCCCAACGGAACAAAGACGATGAGGATGCCCGGTACAAGAATACTCCGGCCGAAGTCGGTAAGTTTTATTCCTTCAGGATGGATCTTGAGGCGGCTCCATGATCTATGGCATGCGAACAGAAACAACACCAAGGGGATGATTATGACCAGCGGCAATAAGGCCGTCCGCAGGCATATGGCAGCATAAAAGAGAATCACCGCCACAGTTGACTGCAAGAAGCTGTTCCGCAAGAAGGCCGACAGCGAGAAGACGATTGCCAGCCAGATCGTCACTGTTCCAAGGCACTCGGTAAGAACTGACCGATCGTAATAGAGCAGCATCGGATCGATGCTGAGCAAGACCAGAGCGATCCATGAAACGTGTCTGCTAACCTCAAGTGTACGGCAGAATGTCGCCGTAATGGCGCACATGCCCGCCGTGGCCAGGCTTTGAAGAATGATCAGTGCTGTCAGGCTGTGCGTAAAAACGAAAAGACTGTTGATGAACAGGCCGTAAAGCCACGAGCGGTCATTAGGGATCCAATGGCGCCACGCAGTGAACAGGTAAGATTCCGAATCGCCCAGAAAAAAACGGGGCTGCGGGTCGATAATAAGAAGAACCGATCGGAAGGCGACGGCAAACAAGAAAAAGGGGACAAAATCGCCCCAAAGGTGATGTTGAGCCTTCTCTTCGCGATTAATTAAAGATTGTTCCATGGCGTAGCTTTCTTGTGTGGTTTCGAACCAGGCGCTTGCCTCAGGCATTCGTCATGCACAGGTTCTGCTTTTGGGCGACCATTAGAATATTCAGACCTATTTCGAACGTTTTTGCTTCCTGTACCTGAAATCCCGCTTTTGTGGCCCAATTCGCAAGTTTCTCCGCCGACATTGCGAAATCTTTATGTTCGTCCTTTTCAACATCCTGAACCAGGCGCATTCGGCGCAACGCTTCATGAACCATCATTCCCGCCTGGGAGGGAGTCGTCACAATCAAGCGACCATCAGGGCTCAAAACTCTGTAGCACTCGCCCAAAATCGGAATGGGATCTTCAATGTGTTCCATGACGGCCAGACAGGTCATCAAATCAACCGAGTTATCCTTAAATGGCAGCCGCTTGGTGATATTGTGATGCCGCAAACGAATATGACCGATTTGCTTATCAGCAACCGTCACATCCAGACCCCAACATTGTTTCGCTATGCCTCCGTGTCTCTTCAGAAAACGGAACGTAGCCCCGCAGCCCAAATCCACCAAAGTCTCGCACGATGTTAAATACTTTCTCACTGTGCGATACCGAAGAGAGTGGATTATGTTTTCAACTATCTCGTTCAACCCCATTGTTTCTTAACTTCGCTCGAAAAAACGACTTTCTTTGTTTGGTTTCGTCGAATGACGCTGTAAATCTCTCTCAGCTTCCAGCTCAGTGAATTCAAAATCAGACCGATGTGAATGCTGAGAACTGACAATAACGCACAGACACCGAACGTGATGGCGGTGCCAATCGGGATTTCGGTCCCGCCCTCAACGACGTCCTTGAAGATGCTGTAGCCGGGTATCAAGCTCAGCAATCCACAGCAGATTCCCATGCTCCCAAAGAAGGTGAGCGGCTTATAGTCTTTGAATATTCTTAGAATAAGAAAAACCACTCTAAGACCATCGCGCACTGTGTTCAGTTTTGAAAAGGACCCTTGTGGCCGCACACCGTAAGTGATGGGCCGTTCCAGGATCAGGAACCCTTTATCGAGCGCTTGAAGGGTCATCTCGGTCTCGATTTCAAAGCCCGACGTTATTAACGGGAGAGATCTTGCCAGATTGGAATTAAAGGCTCGATATCCCGACATGATATCCCTTAAATTGGCTGTCCATATCCATCGTATCAAGTTGGCCACCAGATCGTTGCCGAACCGATGAAAAGGGCGAAATGATTCAGCATGGTGCGCATCGAAACGCGAGCCTACTACCATATCACAGCAACTCTCCTTCAACGGCGCCAATAGATCATGCACATGCTTTGCAGGATAGGTATCGTCCCCGTCTACCATCACGTAGTAGTCTGCTTCAATCTTGTCGAACATGGCTTGCACCGCATGTCCCTTTCCCTGCTTGGGAACGCGAACGACCTTCGCTCCATGTTCCAGCGCGATTTCAGCCGTACGATCTTTACTATTGTTATCAAATACGTAAATGTTGGCTTGGGGCAATTCCTTCCGGAATTCATCCACCACCTTACCGACAGTTAGCTCTTCGTTATAACAAGGAATAAGAACGGCAACTTCGCCTTTCATAACGGATCTCCGAGTTCATTCAGCGAACCGACGCCGGCTCAAGAGGTTATGAGATAGACCAAACATGATCTTCCACAGGACATCGCTAATCCCGTCCTTATCCTTCAGGACAGCTAAAGGAGAGGACATTATATATGGAACGCTTGTTTTTGGCATGGGGGGAGATGCCTTCGATGGCTTCGGTTGGTGGGTTGACTGTGGTCACAACTATCCACTTTGTCCTCTGGTCTCCTGACACTTTTCCTCCCTCAAAAGGATTGATTTCGCCACGATTCTGCAGAACTTCCCCATGCCAATCAATAAGTTTTTCCGGGTTTCAAAAGGCGAAGCAACTTTTTTTCTGCAAATTCATTCTTCCTGTGTGACTGGACCACTGTTCTCCATCCGTAAATAAACCTTTTCAGTCTCTCATTCTTCACTGATCTCCATCAGCACTGCACTGACTAACCGCAACAGCGAAGCCTCATTCGGGAACAGAGTCGCGACGCGAGTGCGGCGCTTGATTTCTTTGTTCAGCCGTTCGAGCAGGTTTGTAGTCCGAAGACGACGTCTATGGGCGGACGGGAACGTAAACACGGTCAAACCTTCCGGAACGTTGGCTGCCAGCCAGGCGGAGAGCTTTGGAGCTGATTTTTCGTATTTGCTGACTGTCATTTCCAGTCGTCGGTCCGCCTCTG
>JAAYAM010000220.1 GCA_012719355.1 Acidobacteriota bacterium | reverse complement strand
GGGCGGCAGCAGAAACATTTGATCTGGACAGTAAGGACGGTATGTTTTTGCCATGAAACATAATCTAATTTCCTTTCTGTCCGCGATCAACAGAAATTTCAGCTAATTCTCGGACAGGCTCCTAGCGTTGGTCTAAGCAGCGTGCCCAGTGCATTCAAGACCTCATTTTTTTTGTCGTGCAGTCTTTCTTGCTCTGAGCACGTCAACAGCTTCTTTTCGCTGGCCAGTAAGACTTAGTTCAAATCAACACGATAGTCATTCCATTCATCCATGCCGGGTTCTAGAATGCTGAGTACGAAATCGCCAGGAAAGAGATTGGATGTGTCCAGCGTGAATTTAAGACCGGTAATGCCATTCACAATGCGTGCTATTCCTTCCCCGGTTTTCTGCACATTCCCGGATTCATCTATGAGCCGAAGTTGGTATTCTCCTTCGGGACTGCCGATGGGGAGGCGAAGCTCGAGCTGCATCGGCCGACGGGGAATGGTGAGCTTATGCTCGGTATCGGCTGCACCTCTCCACCTGGTGGGAAGCTCAAGTACCACAGTTTCAAGTCTGGCAATTTCCGGCGGTTTGTTTTCCCGAGCTCCGGTGCCGGGTGCAACGGGATTGACTGGAGCCTGAATTGGCGCTTCGGGTGACTCAACGACCGTGGCTGGCTTGATCTGCAAGCGCATCACTGCCCACAATGCCACTGCAATTACAACAGCCGCCGCAGCCGCCAGCATCAGGCGGGTTCTTTGACGGCGGGTCTTCTGTTCCTTGTACTCTTCCGCATACGACAGCGCATCCCGGACACACGCGGAACATTTAGACATGTGGTCGGTTACCTGCTCAAAAAGCTGTGCTTTGCCGATTCTCTTATGGAAAGCAAGATCACGAATGATCTTTGGATCGGGACAGCCCTCTCGTCCAGGATTTGGATTCTGATAAATCAGAGCCTTTCGCAGGTTCTCTCCAAATCGCTGCTCCTCATCCTTCGTTAGAAACCGGTTTGCCGATTCGTTGCCATGCGTAGCCATTTTCATCACCGTATAAATGAGGTCTTCTTATTCTTCTTCAGGTGGCTCTCTACTTTGGCCACTTTCCGGTGTCCCATCTTCCGTAATTCCCGCATGCACGTCCCGAGCGCTTGTCGAACGGCCGTACTCAGCGCTTTCTGTGCTGCATTGACTGTGGTGTCGAGAGCCCCGGCAGTTTCCGGCCAGCTGTACCCAAGAATGTATCGGGCAACCGCAATGCTTCTGCCTCTCGGCGGCATTGCCTGTAACAATTCATTGCAGAGAATCTCGCTCTCGACCGCTTCCTCAAAAGCTCCCCGGTCGGAGAATTCCCGTCTCGCGATCCATTCCCCCATGTCCACGTAATCAGTCCGGTTAGATCCCTGCTTTGCAGAAAGCGCGAAAATCGAATACATGTACGAGGCGAACACGTACTTTCGGATGTCACGAATTTCGCCCTTTTCGGAATCCTGGCCATGTTTGGCCATCTGGTCCGCGGTGGCGTGTGTAACCTGAACCAGGGACTCAGCAGCAGCCGCATTATCGATCCCATGCTTTGCCGCGAGGTTCATCGCATCCTTCCACACGGCATAAGCCGCTATCAGCAGCTCCGGAGGGACTGCATTTCCGGCCTGGGTCCTCAGGGTGATCCAGAGCGCACTTCCTTTGGCAAAGATCTTCCAGAGTACCAGTCCCAAAAGGAGTTTCCGCTGCTCTTCCGGTGGGCCGTTATCGGGTTTATCTCTGATTTCCAGGAGGGCTTCGTTGAGGGCTTTGGCCAGGATTTCCTGCCGAACTCCATGCGGCTCCAGCAATGGCTGGATCTCGTCTATGAAGCTGTATCCGATCTTTTCCTTGATCGAAGACTCGTCTTTTCCAACTCTCGCAGCCGTCAATCCTTTGACGCGAGACTGCATAGCAAACCTCCACTCACCGGGAGCCACGCCCCAAAAAACTAGAATTTTTTCAGGTAAGTTTTTGGAGTTTCCAAGCCTCTTACCTACTGAAGACTGGAGCCAAACATGCAGTGCGCCAACCTTAACACGAGTGATTTAAGAGGCGAAGAAAAAAGTATAGGAATTTCACCGAAACTCAAATCGGGACCGCAGCCGATGTTGCGGCTTACTCCCGATCCTGCGGTTTTGCGGAAACTCCTTGCAGCATCGAAGGATGCTGAAGTGCTGATTGCCTGCCTTTGTGAGCTGAATTCGTTTGCGGCCGCCCCAATCCAGCGGATCTGGGGCAACCTTGCAGTGGCCATCGAAGCGGCTCAACAAAGCCTTGGAGGTAAGGCACAGAAGTAATCTCTTCAGCCTGTTGAGTTCAGGTTTCAACAATAGAGGAGACTCTAGATGGAGATTTTCCAGAAGTTCATGTATGCGTTCTATGTGGTATTGCTGCTTGCCGCAATCGGGATTACCGCATGGTTCTATAAGAAAAAAAAGGAGAGTGACTGATGAGGCCTGTTCGGAAAGCCTCGACAGCACTGATGACTGGATTGGCGCTGTCGCAGCCTCTCCTGCTGCAAGCCCAGACCATGGTAGCTCCTACTTTTCAGGGGGCCGTCAATGATATCCGGACAATCGCAGTTGCCTCCGGAACACTGGTGGCCGGCCTGGTCGGCTTGGTCGGTTTAGGCCGGACAGCTTACAAATTGAGCCAGGGCGATAGCGATTCGATGACCAGTCTCATTTTTGCAATCGTAGGGATTGTGCTTGGGTTTCTAGCCAATACCTTTATCAGTTAACACCCGACCAAAATCTTTCAGCTCCGCAGTGATGGCAATACCAGCATGAGGGAAAAGCCTATCTTCCGGAACATCCAGCACGTTCCCAAAGTCTGGGGCGTGACCTACCTCAAACTGTTTGCCACCCTGGGATCCGGACTGCTGACCACTACCCTGGGGTTCTTCCTGACTTCCAATGCAACAGCCGTCGCAAAGGTCGTCATGATCGGGGTGGGAGTCGTTATTACCTTACTGGCCTATTGCCTTTGTTTCTGGATCGACAATACCGATCATCTGGAGAAGGATTCATCCCCTTTCCTGAAAAGCGAGATGAACTCGCAATCGCTTTCACTCCAGCGGCTTCGGTTCCTCGATCGGGAGGCTGTCGATGCGGTTTCGCGACCTGATGCGAAATATAAACCGGCATGAGCAGAAGCTCGAAAACGTTCTCCTGTACGTCGATTTCCTCGACCATGAATTGCCGATCATCCTTTTGAAGGACGGCTCTCTGCTGGTCCTCTTCCAGCTTTCAGGTGTGGATTACGAAGGACTCTCGGAAGCTCAAAAGGAACAGTTCAGTCACTATGCCCGGGTCGCTTTGGAACAGCTGCCGGAAGAAGGCGCCGGATTCATGCTCTCGAATCTCCTGATACGGGATACGCCCCAGCCGGCGCCGCTTCGGAAAAATTCAGAGGCACCGCCGCTGATCCGGTTCGTCCAATCAAGGAAACAAACTTTCTGGGATTCTCTGATATCCAGGAGCTACGGAAACCGGATTCTTTGTGGCCTGCGTTACTTCCCGCCGAGAAAAAACGAGCCGGGCTGGAACATGCTTATCCAGGAATCCAGACTGTTCCGGTTTTACCTCGATCAGATCCAGATCGGTATCAGGAAGCTGGAACAGGGTTATCTGGCATTGGCGAGCGCCCTGGCTCGTTTCGGTTTCCAACCGATGGACCGGGAACAGTCTTTTGCCGCTCTTTACGAGCTGATCAATTTCACAAAAGCACTGGCGTATCGGCCGGACCTTTCTCTCAATGCTCAACTTGCCCAGAGCCACTACCTTTTCCGATCCGGGGAGGAATACCTGGTCATAAACGATCGGGAGTACGTATCGCTTATTGGGATGAAGTATCCCCCGCCCACATCGCTCGCCATGTACCTCCGGCGGTTCTATGAACTCAACTTCCCGCTCATTCTGCGACAGTCGATCGGGTTCGCATCAAAGGAGCGCCTGTTCAAGCAGCAGGACTTCAATACTCCGATCGCACTGGCTCTTTCCACCATGGATTCTAAGAACCTCAGATATGTGGAAGAGGTGAAGGATTTCCGCGGCCGGATCGAGAACGATAAAGAGCTGCCGGTGTGGTGGCACTTCTCAATCCTGGTACGCGCCGAAGATAAGGAGACACTTCGCACCCGGAGCGCCCAGGTCATCTCGCTGCTCAAAGAGATCGGATCCTTCGGTGTTACGGAAAAGCGGAGCCTTAAATCCGGCTTCTTTTCGATGCTGCCAGGCCATGATCGGTTCTACCTGCGCAGGGCACTGCTTGGCACGGCCAATGCCGGCGATCTCCTGAGCGCTTACGTACTCTACCAGGGCGACAAGGATCCGGTTGATTACCTGCAGGACCGGCTGCACGGCGTCTTTGCCTACAATCCTTTTACCAGCCGGGAGAGAGCGCATCACCGTGCAATATGCGGACCCACGGTCGGCGGCAAGAGCTTCTTTGTCATCAAAGACCTGCTCTCCCACCTGGTTGTGAATCCGATGATCTGGGTTGTGGATCTGTCCGCTTCTTATCTGGATCTCTTCGAGCTGCTCCGTGAGGAAATGCCTTCGGAGACGGCAATTATGCGAGTTTCCCGACACGAGAGTAATTTTCAGTTCAATCCATTTTTCCTGGCGGATCCACAGGCGCCTGTGCCTGAAGAGCAGTTCGAATTCTGTATGGGCCTGTTGAAATTGATGGCAGGTCCGAATCTTACAAATCCGGCCAACGAGATGGCCATGCGCAAAGGGCTGGCTGAATTCTTCAATGCATATCGGATCCTGCTTCGCAATCAGCAGCAGGGAACTCCAATCCCACCGATCACACTGCTGGCAAGCATTCTCGAGATGGAAGTACAGCAGCCGGATCTGGCAAGCGCCTTCTCCCTCTGGACCGTTGGACGCCGGGGAGAACTCTTCAATACCGGCAGAGACACACTTCAGAGCGCCCGCTATTGTTATTTCGATCTGCGTGACCTGGATGGCGAGCCGGAGCTGATGACGGCTATCGTCTATGTGATTTTCTCCAAAGTTTACCGGGATATTGCGGACGAGAATCTGCGCTCCATCCAGAAGCGCTTTGTCCTGGATGAGGCTCATCGCTACATCACCGATCCTGCATTCTCCCACTGGATCGCGCTGCTTGCCCGGACGGGACGGCACTGGAACATCATGCTGGATTTGATTACCCAGTCTCTGGCAGACCTGGACAGTCCAGATCAACCCTGGTCAAAGGCTATCCTCACTAATCTCAAACAGGCGTTCTTCTTCCCTGGGCAAAAGGATGCCGAAACCTCCTTCCGCAAACTGCAGCTGACCGACTATCACATTCAGCAGTACAAGAAGCTGGATCCTTCACGGTACGAGGTCCTCTACTGGTCCGATGGAGGCTTGAGGAGGCTGCTGCGATCGGTCGCCGATCCCTATACCTACTGGCTTGCAACAACGGATGCAAGGGAACGCAATGTGAAGCGACTGATGAAAGAGCGCCACGATGGAAACGTGCGGTGGGCTATCGAGGAACTGGTACAACTTACCGCCCAGTGCCGCAATACCGAAGAAAGGCTCGCCATTCTGGAGCCATATCTCGAAGACCACAAAATGGAAACATAAGAAAGGAGGAAGTCATGAAGAAAAGTACGCTGTTTGCCCTCCCTCTGTTATTCATAATCTCCAGTCGTGCTGACGCCTTCGTCTTCACCGACATGGTAGCCAAAGTGCAGCGGATCGAGATGATGCGTCAGTCGGCCGACTACATCAGGCAGCTGAACAGTTATCGGACAGAGTTTGGCCGGTACAAGGCCGAGTTCGACAACTACCTGAAGAGCTTTCATCTGGTTTACCGGCGTCTTTCTCCATCCGACTGGAAGGACTTCACCCCTTCAAACTGGCTTCTGCTCAAAGACCATTTCATCACGATCTGGAAGACGTTCGATGAGCCGGCCTGGCAGGCGCAGGTGCTTGCACTCAGAACAAGTCCTCTCTATTCCATCAATCCTGACTACCAGAGATATGCGGATAGTCTCATTCGCCTCTCTGAAGAACAGGTGGTGCAACTGAAGAGGGAGGAAGCGCATTTGATTGAGCTGCAGAACCAGGATGCCAGACATCATGTGGACCTGGAGCGTTTCAAAAGCCGCAACGCTGCACTCGCCCTGGGCAGTGACCAGATGGGCAATGAAATTGCCCTGAGTCAACAGATCGCGCTGACCAACGCCATCCTGATCGAGCTTGCATCGATTCAGGCGGAGAGCAAACTGGTGGAACAGCGCCTGCTCACAGAACAAAAAGAGCAACGAAACCTCATCATGCGAATGAAGCAGCTGGAGATCGAAGCTCAGTCCGGCGATTTCAAAAATCTCGACTACCTTCCGGCCCTGACAAAAACGAAGTAATTCTTTGGAGTGCGGCAGCTCGCTGCCGCTTTGCGGAGGCGCAAGCTCGCTTGCGCCGGTTTGACACCAAGTAGACCAATCACGAGTTGGCCAGTCCTGAACTAACCACCGTACTCAACCGAGACCCTATGAATCTCTCCGACTTACTCACCATCCTCTGGCAGGCCTTGCGCGGTTACATCGGCGGAGGCCAGGATTTCGTTGTCGTCTACACCTCCCTTGGCGCCATTCTCTGGGCCTTCCTTCTCTTCAAAATCTTCCTTCAGGAAGGACTTCAGGTTGTCACAGGCCACGGATCGGAATTGCCCCGGATCCTGGTGAAGTACCTCTTCGTCGCCGGGATATTCGCGATTTGGCCTCAGGCATCAGACAGCATCTTTTCCGCCGTCAAGGTACTTGCCGAAACCTTCTATCCCAATTTGAATTCCCTGCTCGACACGATGGCGGGGTCGATGCGTTTCATGGAAGGGAATCAACAGGCTGTCGCCAATTCCCAGGGACTCGTCAGCACCGTTCTCGGCACTCTCTACAATTTCACTCTCGGGGGTCTTCTGGAGGCGATTGCCCTGATCGTCCTTTTCTTCTGTTACGCCTTGATCCTGATAAACATCGCCGGATCGTTGACAATCCTTGCTATGAACCTCGTCCTTGGTCCGGTTTTCTTTGCTCTTGCCTTCGATCGCGATTTCCGGAGTCATGCGCAGCACTGGTTTGCGGCTGTTCTGTCCTACTTCATGTTAATTCCTCTTTACGGAGCTGCCCTGACTGTCGCCGCGGCGATTGCCGGCGCCGCAGTTCCCACAGAGCTTTTTGGACTTCCGTCGAGCACCCAGGTTGCCGCGCAGCTGATTGGGCCGCTTATGTCCGTCGGCGTCGTCTTCTCGACAAACAAAGTGATCAACACCCTGGTCGGAGGAGCCGCAGGCTCTGGATTGGGATCAATGGCAATGGGAGCCGCCGGAATAGGAGCCAGCCTGCTTCCTGGAGGCGCCATCGTCAGATCGACGGTTGCCGGCGGCCGCTCAATTGTAAGTGCGGCGGCGAGCGCCGGCAGGACGGTGGGCTCCAAACTCAGTTCCACTGCCCGTTCTGCGATCGGCAAGTAAGGAGGATTGATGTCGACTGCAACAGATGATTTCATCCGCTCGAGTGGAAACCTGGCGTACGTAAATACCTGGTTGAAACTGATTTCTGTAGTGCTGCTTTTGCTATGCCTGATCCTCGGGGCAGCTCTTGTTGTCAAGATCATTGATGGGCGGTCAGAACACATTGTGCCCATCGTAATCAACCAGGCTACCGGCGATGCAATTACTGTCGACTACCAGGTAGTCGATGCCGCCGGTGAAGAGCGGTCGCCGGTCGAAGTCCGGAAGTTCTGCGAGGATTTCTTAACCGAATCCTACACATATAACCGTTATACGGTAAAGACGAAGCTGGAATCGATCGCCCGCTGGACTGCGCCCGAGTCATTGAACCAGGTCCGGGAAGCCCTAAACCTGTCGCATCGTGCGGAGCTGATCGGCAGAAATGCCCAGGGCCTGGCTGAACTCAGCAGCTTTTTGATCACTGAAACAAAGCCGCTCCTCAAAGTCCAGGCTTACTTCCATGCGAAGGCCGTCTCACCGACTGATGAGCTCCTGGAAGAGGGGGACTTCCTGGCTGTGCTGGGAATAAAGGCCGTGAAGCGTTCGTCCCGAAATCCGCATGGTCTGATTGTAATCGAGTACCGTCAAAGCCCATTTCAGAACAAATTGGAGGAAAAATGAAAGCATTCTGTTTTGTTGTGCTGCTTCTTTTGTCTTCTTCGGCAATGGCCGGAACGCGGCCTCGCACTCAGGTTTGCGACTTTGATGGAGAGAATGCCGACAAGGTCTACAAAATTGCAACAGTGCCCGGAGTCGGGACGACCTTCCGCCTCCCCGAAGGTTGGAAGATTTCCGACTTTGTGGTCACGGACTCAAAATCCTTCCATGCCGAGTCAAACGGTACCATCGGGATTGTGACTCCCCTTGTGCCCAACAAGAGCACGTCGGTCAGTATTTACACGGACAATGACAAGCTCTTCGTATTCCATGTCTCGTCCGAGCCCGATCCCGCCGGATATGTCGATCAGCTGGTCATCGTGCAATCCAATAATCTCCAGTTCTTCAACCAGAAGGTCAGGAGCGAGGTTCAGAGAGTAACCAAAGACCAGCTTGAGGCCGCGGAGGCCCGCTGCAGCGCATCACTCGAACAGAATACTCAGCAGCTCAGGAATCAGATGCTGTTTTCAATCAACAGCAACTACAAAGTTACAGGAACTGTCTTTTCGGTCGACAGGGTTGCCGACGATGGCATCTTCACCTACATACGGCTGGCCAAATCACAGGAGCGTCCGGTGATCTACATCGGCGAGAAGAACGACCAGAAGAAACTGGAGCCGGTCAAATATACGGATGAAGGCGAGTACTACGTCGTCCACCGCGTCTTAACGACAGGAGACAAGAAGTTCTTTCTGAAGCTGGGCAACCTGGTAAGCGAGATCCGGCGAGCGAATTGAATCTGAACAATCCTGAAGGAGATGCAATGGAACCGAACAATGACGAAATCAGGACGGAGATCAAGGAAGAGCAGGAGCCGTCTCCAAGAAAGAAGGGAAAACGTCTGTGGGTGCTGGTAGCTCTTGGATCCGGTCTTCTGGTGATTGCATTAGCAGTGCTGTTGATTGCTGTCCGAAAACCGCAGCAGGATGTGCCGAGCCTGACAGCCGAGGAACTCGAGCAGCTGAAATATGACTCTGAAGAACGCGATCGGGAGAAGCAGAAGGAAGATCAGATCCGCGACCAATCATTTCTGGTTCGCAAAGAGGATGACAATCAGGCACAGCTCAGCAGGCTGATGAAGGATTTGGAAAACGGAAAGAACTCCGGAACAGGACTCCCTATCCCTATGGCCGATCAGCAGGCCAGAGCCGAGGAGGAAGCGATTGCTCATGTGCTCCGTGGATCCAGTAATGCCAGGGTGCCGCCGGAATCTTCCTACCAGCAGAGAAGCGTCACTCAATCCGTTCAGGTTGCAGCTTCCGTGAATGTGGGGGTGATAACTCCAATGTTCGTCTATTCCCGGAGCTTTGGTGGAGCCAAATACGTCGAGCCGCAGAAAAAAAGCACTCAGCCGGTGAACACTTCGTCGGGAAAGGGAAGTGATAATCAGGAGAGTCCTGTCCAAACAGCTGAACCAGCCACCGAACAGAGAGCGCAGCTGATTTTCACGGAGTATCCTCCGGTCACCTTATATGAAGGAGAGATGTTGGAAGCGGTGCTCGTGAACCGGATCATCGCCGATACGGAACCATCCCCTGTGATTTGTCAGATCGCAAAAGATGTGTTCGACCATACCGGGCGGTACGTGGTGATTCCGGCAAGCTCACGGATCATTGGAGTATCCCAGGCGGTCAACTACAAGGGAGCCAGCCGGCTTTTCATAACCTTCAACCGGATCATTCTGCCCAATGGTCCTTCAATAGACCTGCCGTCGAATCAAAAGGCGCTCCAAGCCTTGGACGAAAGCGGCGCCCTGGGAGTCGTCTCCAATGTAGATCGACACTGGTTCCTGCAGTTCGGAACGGCAATATTCTTCGGAGTGCTTGACGGACTCTCCGGCGCCGCTCAACCGAACAGGGACGTCTTTTCAACCGAATCTGCCATCCTGGGGAAGACCTCGGAGAGCTTTGACCGGATCCTTGAAAACATCATGTCTCAGTATTCCACGATTGTTCCAACGATCCGTGTCGACCAGGGAAAGAGAATGAAGATCTATCTCTCAGACGACATCCTTATTTCACCTTATGCGAAGATCAGCGAGCGCAGCTACTATGCCAACCATTAAGACCTTCTTGGCGATACTCTCACTGGTTCTTCCGGTCGCAGTGGGGGGCGCTGAGACATCTACGAAGATGGATCCGCGCCCCTACTTGTCCGAGCTTTCCCGTCTGGGCGCACGGAAGCCCTTCCTGACAGATTCGCCCGATGTCTATCTTGAGCCAGCCAGCCTGAACCGGTTCTTCACCGAGCCCATCTACCGGAAGCTCCAGGGCAATGCCTACTTCGGCTACTGCTACGACGATGGATTCGTCTTTACCGGACGCGAAGTCCAAATCCAGGTCCTCAAAGACATCACTTCCGGTGCCCGGTATTCCGCCGCCTATCGAGTGGCTCTGGAGAAAGCTCTCACCGCAACAGGTCTGCAGATCAAGGCTGCTGCGCCCGTCCAGATCGGTGTGTGTATAGTCGGTGTCGAAGAACGTGAGACCGCCACCACCCTTCCAGGCATTATGGTCGAAGCCTATTTGAGATATGCTCCCCAGAAGAAATCCTTCTTCATCCGCTTCGGCGCCGGCAGCCCTCGCGGCCTCCCCTCGTCCCTCCGCCTCTCCGCCGAACTGCTCGTTTCCGAATTGCATTCACGAACTCGATAGTCGCTATTCCCTGTTGCGATATTTCGATCGAATGAATCACCAGTCCTTAATCAGTTCATGTTTTTCGAATCATTTCTGTGGGGGGCAGAAGGAAATATGCCCGAATAGACCGGAATGATTTAATGGATTGGTCAGACAAACCTGAATTATTCTGTAATTTCATCAACACCGTTTCTCTGAAAAGTAGGTATTGTGGAGTCTTATGGATATGAGAAACAAGCCTCCTTTGGTCAACGGCGTGCTTGTTCCATATGGTGCTTCTACGGCCGATCTCGTAAACCTGATCGACAATATGCCACATATGCGGACAGCTGCGTTTACGGCCCTGGCTTACTCAAGCGAGCCTTCCTCCCTTGATGCAATCCTTGCCTACGTTGATTCGACAGATTGGACTGTCCGCCGGGTCGCGCTGCATGCTCTCAGTCATCACGAGAAAGCACATTTCTTCGAGGAAAGGATTACGGGCTATTTGGCCGATCCATCTGAATACGTTGTTCGTACAGCATGTCAGATTGTCGAAAGACTTGGCCTGCGTTCAGCTCATGAGCGCGTCTTATCCTTACTGCGGAATTCCCAGGAGAGTACCCGTCGGTATGCCGTCAGAGCGCTCACATCAATTTGGCAAATTACTGACTTCGAGCCGGTTTTGAACTGTTTCCGGCAGGATCCTTCTCCTTCTGTCCGCAAAGAGGCCGCATGGACTCTGGCTCAACATGTGACTGCGGAAAACTGGCAAGTACTGTTCGACATCTGGAAAGCCGATCCTATACCTCGTCATCGGGTCCATGCCTGTGAAATCGCACAGGAATTTGGCGGGATTGACTGTATGGAAGGTCTACGTGCGCTTGCGGCAGATCCAGACGGGCATGTGCGGAAAGCAGCGCAGCGAGCGATCGAGTCTATTACGCATCATCGTAGAAAATGAGTTGTCTTGCCGTCGCTGATCAAGGTTCAATCGCTATCCTCTCCGCTGTCTTTGCTCCACCAATCTGGTCGCGTTACAGGATTTCAATGTACATCTGCTCAAGATAGGGAACGAGCCCCAGTTTACGCCAGAAGCGCGTCGACTTGGGATTGGTGATCGCAGCAAAAAGTTCGATGCGAGATATGCCTTTTGATTGCAGCCATGATTTGGCTGATTCAAAAGAGCTTCGTGCCAATTCCTCCGCGCTGAAATCCCTCTTGCACTGCTATGTTATCGATGTATCCGTAGACGGGGCGCTCGTAAAGCGGGGATTTTTCCAGTATCTGGCAAAGGCAGTATCCGACCACCTGTCCCTCAAGCTCGGCAATGAGCATGCGGGACGTGTCCTTGGCCATGTTTTCCCGTACGTAATTTGCGAAGACCATTTCATGGCGGGGCGCTTTGACAAATGACGATTCATGTTCCGCATGGTATCTGACAAATTCTGCAAAGAGGTCCTGCACGGCTTTTATATCGGACTCGGTGCAGGTGCGGATAGTGACTGCGCTCATGATCATGACCCTCTTTCTGGACCGCTTACATTTCCAGAGATAGACTCCCAAAGATCCCCTGGATCATTCCGGATACACTCTCAATATCCAACTCAGCGCTTTTTCGAAGCAGGCTTGCTTCCGAGGTCGTCCAACTGCGTGCCGCTGGACGTACCGTCATTCTTACCGAAGAGCGTAGTGAGGCCTTGTTTTCCAGTGCGCTTCATCAGTAAGAAAGCCGCCGTTCCGGCTCCCATTCCCGTTCCCGCCGCCATCAGCGTCCAGCCCAGACCTTGCGGCTCGAGGAGCGAGAGCATTGCCGCAAGAATGAGCAGATAACCGGCCGTTACTCCTACGGCCTTGGTCATTGTTTTCAGGACATCCCATTTGGAGTCGGGTTCCGGATTTCCGTAAGTGCCGCCAGGCCGCAACATTTCCTCCGGTTTGGAAAACCGGTTGAGACTCCACCATGTCACTCCGGCAACCAGAATAAGCTCAAGAGGGCGCATATACCGTTCAAATGGTGTGTATTCACGGACATCCAGCGAGTCAGGAACGACCGGATACAAAGCGTGGCCAATGGCGCCGGCCACGCCGTCCATCAGTGGACCTACGAGCAGCGTGTACAAAAGGCCGATCACTCCCGACGACAGGAAATCGATGAAGAAACTTGAGTTGAATTTTTCGGTCCGCTGGTCGAACGGCCGGGTCAGGACACGCGCCATCCAGAAACCCAGCATCGTCCCACCAAACTCAACAGGCAGGTCGATTTCATCGCTCGAATGTGGATTGCTCAAATAACCGGCCTTTTCCGCCCATGCCTGGCTGAAAAACCAGAAGAGTCCGACATTCATGAGAATTCGGGCAAACCGCAGCGCGTGGATGGGGTCAGTAGATACATCCGAAGCCGGCGTGCTCAGGCTGAGCGGGCCCCGATTCTGGAAAGCGCTGTAGAGTTTGACGAAAACAACGGCATAAAGAACGCTGACGATCGCCGGACCCATGAGGAAATCGTTCCAGTGCGAGTATTCAAGCCGGTATAGGAAATCACCGAGCGAAGGAACGATCTGGTTCAGTCCGTCGTGAATCCAGGTTCCTGGCTTGAAAAAGTGGTGGAGGTTTTCTAAATGGAACTTGCCGTCGTTTCTGAATTCGGCAAAGAAGCCGATCGTCGCCGTGGTAAGCAGCGAAAGCGAGAGTCGGAATTTCGGTGAAATCGGGAAAGTGTTTGATGAGAACAAAATTCCGAGAGCCATGGCGGCGCCGGCCATGGCCAACATTCCGAAGTTCCTGGCCCACGGCAGATAAGGCAGAGCGGCTTCCAAATTGGAGCGCAGCCACGCCCAATAAAGCGCAGTGTAGCCCGTCACGAGAAAGATCGGAAAAGAGACGCTCAATAGAATGGTGGTAACAACGACAAAGCGGTTCTTCCAGGAGCTCATGCCTTCATCCGGAGATCGTGCGTTGGTCGATTGCACCGGCCGATCAAGCCGATCGCGATCGAAGCTCTCTCCAATAGTGGATTTCCTGTCAATTGTTTGGCTGCATTATCATCATATACTATGGCTATCCGCTTGAGAAAGGATGAGCATTGCCAGGCATTGTCTCCCAAGCGATTTTCGCCTTCGCGGAGGGTTCGGCCAGAGATGTATCCAGAAAAATGAATCAAGTCTATGAACTCACTTTCAGAAAGTACTCATCGAAACAGGGAGAATCGCCTCTGAATCAGGAGTGGACAAGGTCAAACGCCAGGTTCCAAGAGGCAAATTACCAGGCAACCT
>JAAYAM010000219.1 GCA_012719355.1 Acidobacteriota bacterium | reverse complement strand
GCCAACAACGGAGGCAGCCTCACCTGGATGGTCAATACCGAAGGCTTCGAGACTATCGATGTGAGTCTTGCCGGCATCCGCACTGCCACCGGCTTCAACAACAACGAGTTCATGTACACAGTCGATTCCGGAGTGTCGTGGACGGATTTCGGGACTTACGATCCCGGAACGAGCTTCGGCCTGCAGGCATTTGATCTGAGTGGAATACCGGCACTGAACAACAATCCTTATGCCGGATTTCGAATCGTGTTTTGGGGAGCGACCAGTTCATCAGGTAACAACCGGATCGACAACCTGGTCGTGTCAGGCGCGCAGACGGCACTGCCGCCGGCTCCTGTCCCCGAGCCTTCCACCATCGTACTGACGGCGGCCGGAATGGTGGGCCTGTTCCTGCGATTGCGCAGACACCAATAGACGCCCAGCCCCGGCGGCTTCGAGGTCTGAACCGGAGACCTGAAGAGGAAGGGATTAAGACTTTAAAGCCAGAGAACTGCCGACAACTCAAACTTTCCCACGGGCATCCTCCCAGTTAAAGTGGACGTATCGGAGGATGCCGCCCCGACTAGTGTGACTCAAATCACGGCCAGTGCTGTTGATTGGCTTACCAGAACTGATACGCCTGGCGGGCGACGACCCAGACGGCGAGAAGGAAGTTGGTGATTGCATGTGCGGTGATCGCATCCCCAAGGCGGTCTTTTCTGATGACCAGCCCCTGATAGGCGAATGCGCAGAGAATTCCAGGGAGCCACTCGTAGTGCCCGATACCGAATACCGCGCCTGTGATCAGAAATGCACGCCAGTCGAAGTGCCTGAGCGGAACGGCGAGAAAATCCGACTTGACCAGATAACGATAAAGGAAGGACCGGTAGAAGATCTCTTCGAGCGGTGGCACCACCAGAGACGAACCGAGAAGCCGGACCGAGATGAAGATCCAGCCGAGCACACTACCCGCCCCGAACGTCCGTTCAGGATTGAAGGAAGCTTCGCGCTCGGCGAGCATAGGATAAAGGCCGTCGAGTCCGACCCAGACCGCGAAAACCAGTACTCCCGCCGCCACGGCTTCCCAGGAGAATCTCCATTTCATCTCCTTGACGTAAGGGCGTACCTGCCATAACATCCAGGCGCCAACTATGGTCTTAAGGCCGTAGATCCAGTATTGTCCGGCATCGCCGAAACGCCCCTGGACCAGCGTCAGGGCCGCAAAGACGGCAAACGGGAGAATTCGAACAAGAACAGGCGAAGAATATATTTTTGTCAGCATAGGAATTCCATAGTCTAACTGATAAGCCTTATCGACAGCAACTCCGTTAAACCTTTGGCCGGGAGATAGAAATGATGTTTTCGAAAAGGATTGCATGCATCGGAGCGGGGTACGTCGGCGGGCCGACAATGGCCGTTATTGCGATGAAGTGCCCCCAGTACAAGGTGACGGTAGTCGACATCAGTGAAGCCCGCATCAAGGCCTGGCAGACCGACAACCTCCCGATCTTCGAGCCGGGGCTCCTCGACGTGGTCAAGGCGGCACGCGGGCGCAATCTGTTCTTCTCTACCGATATCGATGCCGCAATAAGGGAATCGGAGGTGATCTTCGTCTCGGTCAATACTCCCACCAAGACATTCGGCGAAGGGGCGGGCAAAGCCGCAGACCTGCAGTACTGGGAGAAGGTGGCGCGTGAAATCGTGCGCGAATCGCGTTCGCCGAAGATCGTCGTCGAAAAGAGCACGCTGCCTGTCAAGACCGCCCAGACGATGGAGAACATCCTTAACGCCAATGACAGAAGAATCCATTTCGAAGTGATCTCCAATCCGGAGTTCCTGGCGGAAGGAACTGCCGTGCAGGATCTGCTGGAGCCCGACAGGGTCCTGATCGGATCGCACGAAACCGAGTCGGGTCTCAGGGCAAGGCAGGAAATCGTCGATATCTACGCCAAATGGGTGCCGAGGGAGCGGATCCTTACCAGCAACGTCTGGAGCGCCGAACTGTCGAAACTCGTCGCCAACGCGTTTCTGGCCCAGCGCATCTCGTCAATCAACAGCATCTCGGCCCTGTGCGAGAAGACCGATGCCAACATTCTCGAAGTCGCCCGTGCCGTCGGAATGGATTCGCGCATCGGGAACCGCTTCCTTAACGCCAGCGTCGGATTCGGCGGCTCGTGTTTCAGGAAAGACATCCTGAACCTTGTCTACATCTGTGAGTCCTACGGCCTGCACGAGGTCGCGCGCTACTGGGAGTCGGTTCTCGAGATGAATGAGTTCCAGGAGACGCGCTTCGTGCGTGCCATGATCCGTGAGATGTTCAATACGATTGTCGGGAAGCGCATCGCGCTGTTCGGCTTTGCATTCAAGGCCAACACGAGCGACACCCGCGAATCGCCGGCTATCTACATTGCGAAGAAACTGAGCCGGGAACAGGCCCGGGTCGTGATCTCCGATCCGAAGGCGCTCGGCAATGCGCGCATAGATCTGGCGGAAGTCGAAGGGATCGCGTATCAGGAAGATCCTTACAAGGCAGCCGTCGGGGCGCATGCCGTCGCGATCATGACCGAGTGGGATCTCTACCGCACGCTCGAGTGGGAAAAGATCTTTGATGTGATGGAGAAGCCGGCGTTCCTGTTTGACGGTCGGAATATCGTCGATCACGAGCGGCTGTTCAAGATCGGGTTCAATGTCTATCCGCTCGGTCGCACCCCGCTGAAACATTTTTAAATGGACCGCAACGCAACCCTGGGTCACGAAACGATACCGCCTCGGGATGAATGAGCGCCCGGGCGTTCGAAATTTGTTCAATCTGTGGCTCGCGTCACACGCAATCGGCGGCATTGTCACATAGTCTCTCCACCGGAGAGTGTGACATGAACGTGTGGATTCGAACGTGTGCGGTACTGTGGTTCTTGTTTCTAGCGGCACCTCTTTTTGCCCAGAGCGCCAGGGGCCCATTCCCCATGCTGCAGCTCGGTCGTCATGTTCGTGGCGAGGAAGCCGTCGCGGCCCTGGGCAGCCGGCTTCCTGAGATCGCTTCCAGGTATGGCAAGACGCGCGAGCAGCTGCAGCGGCTCCTGCGTCACGACCGGCATCTCTGGGTATCCCGGAGCGGCCGCCTCATGTACATCTGCGAACTCGAAACCCCGCTGCCGGAGGCTCCGGAAATCGAGGAAGGTCCCTGGCTCACTCAGCCCGGCTACTATCCGCTCGACCAGACATTCAGACTCCACAGCATGCCGGGATCGAACCGGACCATCTATCTCGATTTCGACGGTGCCACGGTCTCCGGGACCGTCTGGAACGAAAACCACAACGGCGGCTCAATCATCAACGCCGCTCCCTACGACATTGACGGCAATCCTTCGAGCTTCAGCACGACCGAACTGCAGCGCATCCAGAACATCTGGAAGCGTGTGGCTGAGG
>JAAYAM010000022.1 GCA_012719355.1 Acidobacteriota bacterium | reverse complement strand
GGGCAGAAACGCTTCAAGTGAGACCATGGTGTTGGGCAGGAACATCCCTGTGGCGTTGCCCACGCTCCAAAGAAACCAGGAATGGAGGCCAAAACCAAGGAGGAGAAAGAGCGGGCTTGCCCATTTCTGCTTCACCGACAAATAGCAGATGCTCGAGAGCAGAAAACAGCCTGTCGCGCTGTATTGAGCCCAGAACTGCAACGAGATCGTCAGATTCATCATCCAGCCTTTCAGCAGTAGCCTTGCCGGTCCTGGCGCATTCGGCCTAAATCGCACCGCGTTCTCTCATGCAAGGTTTGATAGGCTATTGAAATACTGAAAGAGTGTCAAGTTGATCATCATGCTGTGAGCTGTCCACAAACATGCCCGTTTCTTACCACTTGCGCTGCTACGATGATGTGTTAGGTTATGGCGTTGCCCGCGGGAGGTAAACAGAGAGATTCTATGTCAGGTCAAGCCGTAGGAATCGCCCAGGCGATCACCGAAGTCGCTCGGGGAATTTTCAGAATTGTCGTTCCGGTACCGATCCCGGAGGTAGGATTCATGAATTCCTACGCCGTAGTCGGAGGCGAACGGACCCTCATTGTCGATCCGGGAATGTCTCACCCTGAGTGCTGCGAGGCGATGGCCAATGCGATGGAAGTCCTGGGCATTGACCTGGGGCGAACCGACTTCTTCATCACACATCACCATCTCGACCATTTCGGTGCAGTCAGCAGGTTTCTCAGCCGCACCTCGCGCATCTACATTGGCAGGCTTGAGGCTGAGTTCATCGCGAAGGTGGCCTCGGGAGAAGTCGAGGCCGAAATGGGAGAGTTCCTCGAGATGCTCGGTTTCCCAGACAAAGATCCAGGGAATCTGATATCCAAGTTTTATGGCGACGAGTTCAGGCTACAGCGCCCCTGGCCTTTTGTGCACCTAGATGATGGAGATGTCATGGTTCGAGGCGGATACAACTTCGCCTGCGTGATTGCACCCGGGCACACGATAGGACACTGCTGCCTGTACGAGACAGGCGCCGGTATCCTGATATCAGGTGATCAGATCACAGCAGGGGTGCAGTTTCTGCGGGACCGTGTCAATCCGCTGGCAGACCATTTCCTCAGCCTCGACCGACTCAGGGCGATGGATGTGAGTCTGACGCTTCCCGGTCACGGATCACCGCACGGCGACCACAGAAAGAGGATCGATCAGTTGCGTGCCCACCATCAGGGAAGGGTGGAAGCCGTTTACGGGGCTCTATCGGAAGACGGCAAAGATGCTTACGAGGTGACAGTCGCGCTGGACGGGCTACTCCCCGACCGGGATCCACTCGATGCTTTGTCATCTGCAATGCGGTTCATCCACACTAGGCACTCTTTTGCCTATCTTCAGTACCTGACCGCCCAGGGATCGGCAAAGAGACAATATAGTCGCGGCCGGGTTCTCTTCTCGCGGCGCCAATCCCTTTAACCCTCTGCTGCGGACCCGCTTTCGTTTCTGGAAACTTGACCCAGATCAAGGAATTGCTCTTTACCTCACTGCACAATAAGGCAACTGTCGGAGCAGGATTTCGCAACCTGCAAACGAAAAGGAGCTATAGACATGGCGGATCTTGCAGGAGTAAACGGAACCAGAAAAGAGTTCAGGGTTGTCGGAAAAGCGAACCTTCCAGGGGTGTTGTCCTGGGCGCAAGCGACCGGCGTGGCAAAATTCGGCATAGACTACGTCGTTCCGGACATGCTCGAAGCCAGATTTCTCCGCAGTCCTTATGCACATGCGCGGATCAAATCGATTGATACTGCGAAAGCCCGGGCGATCCCCGGAGTCGTCGACATTGTCACATGGGAGGATGAGGACATTAAGAACCTGAGTGGCGGCGGCAGGAGGGGGCCTTCTCCGGGCTTTCTGAGTAATATCGCCGATCAGGAAGGGGAAGAGGTGGGGGTTATCGTGGTTGCTGAGAACGCAGACATCTGCGAGGAAGCATTGCGGGCCCTCGTCGTGGAATGGGAGGAACTTCCATTCGTTGTTGACCTGCTCAAAGGGAGGGCGCCGAATGCGCCGACGATACGGCCTGCGGCTTCGGCAGACAATAGCGGCGTCTTTACTCCGACCTTCGGAGGAGGGAACACCAAGAATCCTCCAAAGAAGGGGAACGTCTCTTATTCAAACACCAATGACGGCGATATAGAAAAAGGTTTCAAAGAGGCCGATCACATTATCGAATACAACGTGAACACCTCCGCCTTTTCCGGCCATATCTCGGTCCCGCTTGGTACAGTTGCCTGGTGGTTTGATGATCCGCTCCGAGGTGAAGGGAAGAATCTGCAGATCGAGGGTGTTCCGTGGGGGCACGACCAGGTGGCGGGCATGAACCGGGTGTCCCCGGACAAAGTCTTCCAGAGTTGCATGTTCGTAGGCGGCAGATATTGCGACTGGGGCATACGGAAATCCCAACAGGTCACTCCCATGCTGGCAAAACGGACCGGCAGGCCCGTGCGATGCATGAACAGCCGCTATGACATGTACGATTTCAGCCTTAATCAGCGCCACGTGCATATGAAGATAGGATTCAAGAGCAACGGCCTGATTACCGCCATAGACGACTTCTCCATTGCCGATGGTGGAGTTCCGGGTAGTTCCAATTTCGGGAACACCATGGACCAGACCTACGGGCCCTATTTCACGACCAGGTGTCAGAACATCAAACAGAGCATGGAGATCGTCGACAGCAACCGCGGAAAGATGTACGTCAGCGGACAGCACAACCCGATGGGCTGGGATTCCCTGATGGTGGGGCTCTACCTGATTGCAGATAAGCTTGGCAAGGATCCGATAGATATTGCGACTCTGAATCTTCATGGGCCGAAATCACAGGAGGATCCGAATCCCGTACCAAGCTATGAAGCCTGCGTCGCGTCGCTTAAAAAGATGATGAATTGGAACTGGCATCCGGCAGGCGCCCGTAAACTTCCTGACGGGCGTATGCATGGAGCGAGTTTCCGCTACAACCAATGCCCGCGCCATTCCGTTTCGGGATACAACCCCAAGCTCGAGCTTCGCAACGGTATCGTCCATCTCCCCTCAAAAGGTCCCATCATCGGCCACTACGGCCTGGAAGCAAATGCAATGGTAGTGGCCGAAGAACTGGGCCTCGAGTTCGAGGATATCAAAATCGATCTGGATCATCATGAGATCTACAGGCCCTTCGGAGGCGGTAGCGACGGATCGACCGCTTCTTCCTGGGCCGTGAAAGAGTGTGCGAACAAACTGAAGAAGCTCATCCTGGAGACTGCGGTCGAGGAAGCCAACAATCCTCCCGATACCGGCGGCTTCGGCAGTTTCGGCGGTTTTGGTGCAAAGCGGCCGCCCAATCCCTTCAAGGGACTGAAGCCTGAAGACCTGGACATGAAGGACGGCAAGGTTATCGTAAAAGCCGATCCCAGCAAAGGTCTGCCGCTGGCTCAGGCTGTTCGCGCCAATCTGTTTGCAACGTACTCCGGAAGACCCCCGGCTGCTGTCTGGACTCAGCGGGGCAAAGTACTGGATACCATGAACGTGGCGACTTGCGAGGTCGCGATCGATGTCGAAACAGGCGAGGTGGAAATTCTTCGTTTCGGCGTCGTTGCCGATACGGGCAAAATCATGCGCCGCACGTCACTCGAAGGTCAGATCGAACAGGTGATGGATTTCACCGTCGGATGCCAGCTGCAGGAGGAATTCGTCTATGACCCGAGGACTGGAGTAAAGCTCAGCACGAATATGTTTGAGTACAAGAAGGTCACTCTTCTGGATATGCCCCGGGTGGATCTCGAGCTTCTGGAGACACGCGAAGGGAACGCCTGCTATGGCGCCAACGGCATCAGCCACTCACTGGCGAGTACCCACCTGGTCATCATGGCCATACACAACGCGATCGGCAAATGGGTCGATCCTCCGGCAACGCCGGACAAGGTCCTCAAAGCGCTCGGCAAAGCTTAAGCCAATAAGCCGGAGTCCCCGGTTCCCACTTGCTTTCGGGGACCGGGACTCGGTCGGCTCATTTCACATCGAGATACCACACGCCTTTAATCCTTACCCATTGTTCGATAGTGGTCGCGTCGCTGGGAGGCAGTTCGCTGAAATTCTTGTCCGTTGATTGGCGATTGTAGGTTACAAGCACACGCCCAGAGTCCCCGATGACCTCGACCCAGCCGATTCTGCACTGCAGGTAGCGGAACTCATCTTCGGTGTGGGCATAATCGTCCAGGATGACCTGCTCGTGATCACGCGGATCAATCATCTTATAAAGTCTGTCCCATTTGGACCGTCGCCGGGCCGACCAGCTTTCCTCGAATCGTTTCCGCAGGACCGCTTCCTCCGATCGGTTGCGCAGCTCGGGAGACTCAGGATACATGATTGATTCCCGGTCCGGGACAAAGTACCAGTTTCCATCCACTCGCCGCCACTTTTCGGATGATTGCATCGCTACCGGCACTGGATAGTCGTAGCGGAGCAGCGTGACTTGATATGCTACCAGCACCCACCCGAGATCATTTTCCGTCACGACGTTTTCGACATTGAAGGAGAGAATCCTTACAGGCTCCGTCCCATATTCTGCGATTCCGGTCGCCCTGTAAGCTGTTCGCTTCTCAGGTTCGTAGAAATCAAAGGCCGAATCCCAGTCCTCAACTACCTTGGCTTGCCACAGTTGCGTGACTCTTGTTCGGAGGAACTCACGCTCGGCTTCAGGCTCGAGGTTCTGTTTCATCGCCGCCACTCGACGCGAAGCACAGCCTGTGGAGAGCAGCAATGCAATTCCAATCAAAAGACATCGTTCGACATTGTTCATGGTTCATCTCCTGAATCCGGTAATCAAGTTTCCCATGATTCGGGCACGATTTCCTTGATTCAGGTCAA
Source organism: Acidobacteriota bacterium (assembly GCA_012719355.1). Classification (GTDB taxonomy): domain Bacteria; phylum Acidobacteriota; class UBA6911; order UBA6911; family UBA6911; genus UBA6911. Next base: position 5,924 of record JAAYAM010000022.1, on the reverse strand, counting down.
GAGGCCGCGGGTAGGGGATAAGATATGGTGCGACTATCGTTGAGGAGGCAGTTTATGTGGGAGGGCAGAACCGGCGGATCTCCGACGTCAGATCGGGAAAACGGCGGCAGAGATCATCTGAATCGGCCAGTTCGAAATCAGCAAAATCGAAGCCCGGCGACACGGTGCATCCGACGAAAGAGTATTCCGAATTGTCTGCCGGCGTGGCGCCGAACCAGTATCCGGCGGGGACCACGTGCTGCAGTACTTGTCCCGCAGTCACTTCTTTCCCCATTATCACGTACAGCTTCCGTCCCTCCGGCGAGATCTGCAGAAGTTCCAGCGGACCTCCGAGATAAAAGTGCCAAATCTCGTCCGAGCAGATCCGGTGCAGGCGGGAGACATGTCCTGTCGGAATCAGAAAGTATATCGAAGTGCAGAAACTGCGGTCTCCTCCGTACCGTGACGGTAAAGCCGATCGGGGAATCACTTCTAGGGAACGGTAGTATTCCGAGAAGAAGCCCCCTTCCGGATGGGGTTGCATCTGGAATTCACGAATCAAATCCTGTGCCGAAATCATCCTGTCGTATTCAGATCACGGGTGCTGACGAAGCCGCTTGCGATTCCCGGCCGCGGCAGATTGCATGGATTGGCAGAAACCTGCGAATCCTGCAATCTGCGGCCAATGGATCTTAATCGATCTTCTTCATGCCTTTCAGTTCCATGTAGCCCTGAGTCTGGTAGACCCCGTTGAAGTAGGGAGCCAGCTGGAGCGCGCTGAACAGCATTGGCTTCCCGACCCTCTTGATATCACAGGGATTGTGCTCCAGTCCCGCCGGGATGTAGAGAACGGTGGCTTTGGTGATTGTGTGCTTTTCGTACTCCGGGCCCATGAAGTACTCGATCTCAGCATCAAACGATCCCACGAGATCCGGCAGTGAGGCGCCGAGAAAGAACAGGTACTCATCAGTATCATGGTGATGAGATTCCAGTTCAAGCCTGTACGGCTTCACGAATATCTGCCAGCCCATGTTGATCTTTGCCCCGGGGAGATCGCTGTCGCCTCGAAAATATGCCTGTGGCCCGGGAACGATGTCCGGCACGATCGAGTTTTCTCTGAGCCTAGTGCTGAACAAATGAGAGTACTTGTCCCCTATGGTCCCTTTAGGCCATGGTGGAGGGTTCTTGAAGAACGGCGAAGAAGCCTTTTCGGGTTCAGTCTTGGGCTTGGATTCCTGTGCTGCCGCCTGGACCGGGGCGCCCAGCTGCGCCAGGGCGGCAGCAACCGCCAGTCCCGCTGCACCCGTGCCTATCTCTTGAAAGAAGGCTCTTCTCGCCGGATTCTTGCTGTTGTCCTCTTTTGTCGAACTCATGCTTTTTCTCTCTCCTGTCTCATCGGTAATTTATCGCACAATGTGGATACTCATTAATCCACTAATGAAACAGGAGTGTCCACAACTATTTTTTATTCCTGCCGCTACCTTCTATAATTACCGGGAGAAATGAAAAGGAGATGCCGCTATGTTGAGACTTCGATACCACGGACACGATTGCTGGGAATTGGACGACGCCAACCATCGAGTACTCATCGACCCGTTCCTTAACGGGAACCCCATGGCCGACGTCAAACCTGACTACTTCACTAAACTGGACGCCATCCTTATCACTCATGGACACGGTGATCATGTTGGTGATGCCGCCGCCATCGCGAAGAAGACGGGAGCCCTGATCATCTCCAATTTCGAGATTGTCAATTACCTGGGCTCCCAGGGATGCAAGGGGCATCCTCTGCATATCGGCGGCGGGCATCAGTTTCCATTCGGACACGTGAAACTGACCATAGCCCATCACGGCTCCACCGGACCCAATGGCGAAGCGTTGGGAAATCCTGCAGGTTTCGTTCTTACGATGGGAGGCAAAAAGGTATATCACGCGGGCGATACAGGCCTTTTCATGGACATGCAGCTTATCGGAGAGGCTTGGGGTCCGCTTGACGCAGCCCTACTCCCGATCGGAGACAACTTCACCATGGGGATTGACGACGCCGTGCGTGCGACGGCTTTCCTGAAGGCAGGAATCAATATCCCGATGCACTATAAGACTTTTGATGTAATCGATGCCGATCCGAACGAGTTTGTGCAAAAGGTCACGGCTGCCGGCCGCAAGGCTGTTGTGGTGAAGCCTGGAGCCGAATACATCATCGATTGAACCCGGAGCGGAAACCGAACTGCGCCGCCTGCGGTATCATTCCTTGAGGAATTCCTGCCTGCAGGCGGCGTCTACCAGGCCGCGCGCATATTCCCACAGCGCGTGCGACGCGTCAGCGATTCTGCTGTTTGCATCGAGGACCATTTCACGATTGACACCGTGCTCGTTCCAGCTCTTTCCCTGAGAATGATAGTTGTGCAGCATGGGGATGAGCCGGTCGGCAGCCTTCGCGAATTTCGCTTCCGGCGTTTCCTGTGCTTCGAACTCCTCCCAGAGTCCGCGCAACTCGTGTGCCTGATCTTTCGGCAGCAACCCGAAAATGCGGTCCGCGGCGATCCTTTCGCGTTCCTCCTGGGTTCCGACAGCATCCACATCATAGATAAAGCTGTCTCCTGCGTCGATCTCGACGATGTCGTGAATCAGCATCATCTTCATCGTCCTGATCGGATCGATCGGAGCATCGGAGTATTCGGCCAGCAGAAGGGCGATCAGGGCGGCATGCCATGAGTGTTCGGCGGAATTCTCCCGCCTCATCCCACCGCAGATGTAGCTACGACGTATTACGGTCTTGAGCCTGTCAAGCTCCATGATAAACGCGAGTTGCTTTTCCAGACGATTCATGCGCAACAGGATAGCAGAATCGGCGACGGCTTCAACGGCGCCGTGATGATTCACACCTTAGCCCCGGCGCTCTTATGTGCGATACTTTGTGATTCCTGGACGAGCGAGGACTTTGTATGACGACATCGCTGGAACTACTGGCCCCTGCCGGCAACGCGGAAATCGGGATTGCCGCCATCGACCATGGGGCCGATGCCGTCTATATCGGGGCTCCACGTTTCAGCGCCAGAGCCGACGCGGGAGTGGCGATGAGTGATATCGAGCGGCTGATTCAGCACGCTCATCTTTACTACGCAAAGTCTACGTTGCGCTTAATACAATTCTCACCGACCGGGAGATTGAGGAGGCACGCGGGCTGATACGCCAGATCTACCTGTCGGGAGCCGATGGACTGATTATTCAGGATCCCGGTTTGCTCGAGCTCGACCTCCCCCCGATTCCTCTCATCGCAAGCACCCAGATGCACAACGACAGCCCTGAAAAGATCCGCTTCCTCGAGTCGGGTTTAGGCGGGTGATTCTTGCCAGGGAACTTACACTGAAAGAAATAGCTGCAATTCGACGCAACACCAGCATCGAACTTGAATGCTTTGTCCACGGGCGCTCTGTGTCTCCTACAGTGGGCAGTGCTACATGAGCCATGCGGTTACGGGACGAAGCGGGAACCACCATCGAGGGGCCCCGCGCCAACCCCGGGGAAACGTGAAAGGCAACTTCAGCTTCAGCTCGGCGGGGAAAGTGAAGGCGGGTTTCATCGAGCCGTAACTGCGTACAAACAAGCCGTTTACGGGGGCGCGTGAAATGGCATTTCACCCGGAAACCCTAACGCTAGTAGATGCAAGGGTTAACCGGATAATGAAGGCGGGTTGCATGTGGCTGTCGGTAGCTAGCAGTGAACGCGGCCGCCGGCCAGCGGTAGGGGGTGTCTGTGCCCAGCCGTGCCGGTCCCGCCGTATCCTTCCCGGCCTGGTTGCGTCGGGAGTCACGTCATTCAAGATTGAGGGGAGATACAAGGAGATCGATTACGTAAAAAACGTAACGGCTGCCTATAGTCGCAGGCTGGACGAGTTCATCCGCAGCCATGGCGGGTATCGGCGCAGCAGTTCCGGGCGGAGCGAATACAGCCTTTCGCCCGATGTGTCGAAGACCTTCAATCGCGGATTCACCCGGTACTTCATTGGGGGGCGCAAGGAAAAAGTCGCGTCCATGGATACTCCGAAATCGCTGGGCGAGCCTGCAGGGATCATCACCTCAGTGGGGAAGGGGTCCTTCTCGGCCGATTGCCCGGATCTGAGGAGCGGAGACGGACTGTGCTTTTTTACAAAGGCCCGGAATCTTTCCGGCTTCCGGATAGAGCGTGTGGAAAACCGCAGGATCTTCCCGAGCTCCATGAAGGACCTGTCGGCCGGCCTCCAATTGCATCGGAATCATAACAACGCGCTAAGCCGCGCGCTGAACAAAGACTCCCGTCGAAGGCGCATCGACGTTACGATGGAGTTCCGGCATGACAACGATCATGCCCGGCTCGTCGCGAGAGACGAAGACGGCGTCAGCATGGAGTCGGTTTTTGCCATGAGCTTTGAAGCGCCGCGAAATTTGAGGCTGGCAAGGGAGCTTGTGGAAAAGCACCTCTCAAGCGCGGGCGATACGCCGTTCAAGGTCATAGGAGTTATCATTTCATCGCGGTCGGATTTTTACCCGTGAGCTTCCTGAACAGCATCAGACGAAGCGCGCTCGCCGAACTCTCCCGCACAAGGCTGAAGGGATATGTTCGCGTCGAAGCTCCGGTCACACCGAATGAAGTTCCGTATTCTGCGTCCCGGGTCGATTACAGAGCCAATGTCCTGAACGCTCACGCCCGGGCTTTTTACTGCAAACATGGCGCCGAAGTGGTAGAACCGGCCTTTGAAACCCTCCCGGACAGCACCGGGAGAGAGGTCATGATAATGCGCTACTGCCTGCGTTACGAATTGGACGCATGTCTGAAGACCGGAAATGCCCACCATCTCAAAGAGCCGCTGTCAATCACCAACGGCGATCACCGCTACCGCCTGCATTTCGACTGTGATGCATGCCGGATGTCGATAATCCTCCTGGAATAGCCTCTCGAGGAGGAAGTTGCATTTCCAGGGTGCTTGCGCAAGAATGCTGCCGGTTCGATTTCTTCGCAATTCCCGTAAACGCAACTCTAACTTTCATGGAGGTCCTATGTTCAGGGCAATAGCCAGCGTGATGATTCTGCTCAGCAGCACACTCGTCCTTCATGCGCAGGATAAATGCACAAGGACGATGCTTCAGGCTGCGACCGACAGCTATATCGCGGCGCAGAAGGCGGGCGACATATCGAAAATGGCGCTCGCTTCGACTGTGAAGTATTTCGAAAACATGAGCGAGACGACGAAGGAAAAGGGGCTTTGGAACACCGCATTGCCGATCAGCCTTCATCGCAGCATCTACGACGTTGGGCGTTGCAAGACATTTACTGAAGTGATTGTCACCGAGGGAGGCTATCCCTACGTTATCGGCACCCGGCTGGCCGTAAAGAACGGGTCGATTACCGAGATCGACAGCCTGGTCACCGATGCTGATGACTGGCTGTTCAATGCCGAGAATTATCTCAAGTATTCGTCCGCTGAAGACTGGAGCGTTCTGCCTGTAGATTCGCGCGTCACCAGGCAGGACCTGATCGATGCGGGTAACCAGTATCTGGATTTCGTTTTCATGGATAAAGGAATCCGTCCTCCCTGGGGTACGCCCTGCGCACGGCTCGAGGGGGGAATGTATACGAATGAAAAGAATGAGAACAAGGATACCTGCCGTATCGACGGTCCACTCGGAAACATGTACATCGTGAACCGTAGCTATGTCGTTGATGAAGAGCTCGGGGCGGTAAACATCTTCTGCAGATTCGGCGACAACAACGGCATGCCCGATTCCCACACGTTCAGACTGGTCGATGGAAGATATCGCTGGATTCACACCCTGAGCGTGAATCTGACCGGCGAGCCGATTGTTATTCCAGAGTTCAAACCCGAGGATTAGGCAACACTGACCCAGGGTTGAGGGACATGTTTTGCCGCTCAACCCTGTGTCACTGAAAACTTACCTGCCCGGCTG
>JAAYAM010000021.1 GCA_012719355.1 Acidobacteriota bacterium | reverse complement strand
CTGTGAAACGGTACGGCCGGAATCCTCGCAGATCATCCGAACCGCCGACGGACGGCTGCAGGAAAAACGGCACCCTCTGTCCCGCCTTTGCATCGGTCATGGTCATGCGAGCTCTCAGGGCAATGCGCCGGCTCCGGTTGAAAAACGGGATGTACTGCTGCACGTCGACATCCCAGCGGTGGAAGCCGAATTGGCCGAGAGACCTGTCATCATACAAGGTGTACTGGGCCACATAGCTCCCGCCCGATTTCGGTCCCGCGGGATCATCGCGATAATCAACCTGCCCGAAGAGGCCAGGACGCAGGAAGTTTGCCTGGCTGAATAGGCCGGGAGCGGACGAATCGTCGAACAGCGTTTCCGTTCCGGGCAGCTCGGAATCGTTGCCCCGTCGGATGTCTGTCCACAAACCACCGAAACTTCCCCCGACACGCACATGCCTGGCTACCCAGAAGGCCGCGGTTGCATCGACGCTGGTGTCTTCGAGACGGTAGTCGCTGCGGTTCCGGCGGCTTGAATCAATGCCCATGCCGTAGAATTCCAGTGAGCGGTAGTCTCTCCTGGCTGCGTCAAAGCCGAGTGAAAAGCGGCCTGCGCCAAGACGGGGAAGGACGATGCCGGCCTGGTACTTCTGCCACAGGTTTGTCGAAATGGCTGCCGAGCCGCTGATGCGGATCCGTCCGTCGGCCAGATCCTCCCGCAGGAAATCGGGACCGGCGGCAAATCCGCTCCCGGTAGCCATGCTGCCGATCTGGGCGCGCAACCCGTTGTATCCCGCCGTGACGCGCTCCATGATCTTCCGGTTCTTGAACTGGAGCATCACGTTTTCGAATGAGGAAACCCTCTCGGGCTGCACACTGGCTTCCTTTTCCCTGCGCGCTCTTTCAATCTCTTCCGTCCGGGTCTGCGCATGGGCGCCTGAAGCCGCGATTACGACTGCCATAAAAACCATCCGAAAGAGACTTGTTCTCATTGCACTTGCCCTGCACCTGAACCCGTCTCGGCACATCCCGAAACGCCGGTCTCGAGGTTCACCGAAAGGGGAAAATGATCTGAGGCCCTGATTTCCCGATGAACCTTCCCCTGTGTGAAATTCAGCGGACCGCGAACAAACATCCAGTCGAGGGCTTTGCCTTCCGAAGTCGTAATCTCCCGGCCGACAGCCCGTCGAAAATTCGAGCGAAGCAGTGCCTCGACGGCTGGAGGATTCTCCTGCCGCGTATTCAGATCCCCCGCAATCAGTATCGGTGTGTCGGCCGGATATCTCGCGGCATCCTCGATAACCTGCTCGATCTGGCTGAGCCGGAGACGCTCGCTGTTGCGGCTTTCCAGATGCACGTTGTAGATGACGACCTTCCGGGATCCTGCCTGGAGTTCGGTTACAAACGCGATACGGCCCCCGGTTCTCCTCTGGAACATACCCCAGTTAGGTATGAACCAGCGAGGTTTCCAGAACCCAGTCTGGTTCTTGAAACGAATGATCCGCGTCGAGTAAACCGGGAGTGCCGTCAGTACCGCCTGGCCGTGATATGCCGGATCTTTCCGGCTGCCCTGACCGAGTTCTTCGAATTCCCGGGCGAAATAATAGTTCATCCCCAACGAGTCTGCCAGTTGCCCGGCAATATTCAGCCTTCCCGTCCGCTGGGCATTCAGATCGACTTCCTGCAGCAGCACGACCTCAGGCTTCATTTTCTGAAGAGCCGCCTTGACTGCCTCGAACTGGAGCCCGCGCTCGATGTTCCAGCTTACTACCTTGAGATTACAGCCGGCGCGGACCGGAGCCGCCGATCCTCCCTGGAGAATCTGATCAAGCTGAATGTCGGGAAACCACAGTGCGGTAAAAGCCAGGAGAAAAACGAGGGGTAGTCTGTACATAAATCCGCCAGTTCTTGGCTGCGAGTCTGCCAGTTGGTCACGAGATTTTGACCACAGATTTCACAAATTACCCTAATCCGTCACCCTGTGCAACTAACACCATCCCCAATACGGCTGAAATTCTTACGGAGAAATTCGGTGCAGCTTGTGGATAAGGGTTCGTGAATGGCAGTCGGAAAGGGGGGAACTCCGGGCACGTCATTCTTTCGGCGTGGCAGCAGGCGGCTTGGGCTCAGTCGTGACACCGTCAAATTCGGCTTCGTTGGAATCGGCCTCTTCCTTGGTATCCCGGACTATTCCATCTTTGTGATGGGGTGGTGAG
>JAAYAM010000218.1 GCA_012719355.1 Acidobacteriota bacterium | reverse complement strand
TGTTAAAGGGCTCATCGGCTTTGTCCGCCTTGTTTTCTGCTGGGCAGTGCTTGAACACCCCGACAATATAGCGGCCGCGTTTTCACGAAAGGAGAGCGACCAAATGAATGGGATTTCAGAAGCGAAGAAGGCGTTGAATGAGCTGACGGGATTCATCGGCCGGAGCCAAGGTGAAGCCCTGAGGGTTCTGCTGCGCGGCGAGGAAGGACAGTTCTTCATCGACAAGATCTGCGAACTTCGGGACCTGGTTGCCAGGATGCCGAAGACCTACGAGCAGGAAGGGAGAGGCGACGGGGCTGTCATCTACCTGCATTACTTCATCGGAAGCTGCGACTGGTACATCACGGAAAAGGACACCGAGGAAGATCAGCTGCAGGCTTTCGGAATTGCGGATCTGGGATGCGGTCCAGAGTACGGCTACATCTCGATTCAGGAATTGCTGGAGAACAATGTGGAGCTTGATATCCATTACAGTCCAAGGACTGTCGCGGAGCAGATGGCGAGAAGCGGGAGGGATCTATGACAGATCCATTTTTGAAACGTTACCGGATTCCGAGGCAACGGATCTCTCTTGTCCGTGACGGCTCAGTACTCAGCAACTGGAAGGTCTTCCAGAATTCGCGGCAGATTTACGAATTTGCACGCGAGCAGTTTTATACCGACGCAGACAGAGAGCAATTCTACGCACTTGCATTGGATAGCAAGAACCGCCTGATAGGAGTCAATCTTGTGTCGCAGGGATCGCTGACGGGATCTATTGTCACACCAGCCGAGTCCTTCAAGCCGGTGCTTCTATCCAATGCAGCAGCAGTTGCTTTTGTCCACAATCATCCCTCCGGAGATTGCGCCCCGAGCCGGGAGGACCGGGAATGCACGGCTCGTCTGGTAAAGGCGGGGAGAATCCTCGGGATAAGGGTCCTGGATCACATCGTTTGCGGATGGTCGGAGTACTTCTCATTTGCAGATGCGGGACTTCTCGATGAATGCGGAGAGGAGGTGCGCGAAGTGGCGGCGGATTTCAATGCCGCGAGAAAAGGGACACGCGAAACGACAAAAAGGAGAATCCAGATGAAGAAGAAGGAGACGAAAGGCAGGAATCCGGTGAAGGCGAAACACTCGAAGACCATCAAGGCAGTGCCTACAGGGAAGAACACTATTAAGCAGGTTGTTATCGACTTGATCACGGCCAATAGCGAGATATCGAACGAAGAGATGATGGCTGCGGTGAAGGCGCAGTTCCCCAAATCCGCCTTCGATTCGAGGCATGCGGCCTGGTACCGGTCTCAGGCTCGAAAAGGATTACTGACCGGAACTCCTATCGCTATCCCCAAGCAGACTAAAAGATCAGATCCGCAATCTCAGTAAGCCCGCTTTTGTGGAGCCTCCTGCGTTTGAGTGCGGGAGGCTCCGTTCCCGACACATATCGCCCCTAATACAACCGGCTGGGCCCAGGCCGCGACCCTTCTCCGATGCGGCGGCGATTTGCATTTATGTAATAAGGCGGAGTAGCGAGGACAGGATTCCGCACCCCGGCTGGTTTCGCACAGAGTGCCGGACCAACGTCATCCACAGACACCGGCACCCCGGCAGCCATGCGGGATTTCCTACCCGACGATCCTTAGTATCTCGATTTCTTAGCCAAGCCGTCATGAGCGACGGCAGCTCGAATAACCCTCGCCCTTCATTAGACATGCAAGGCAGATAAGGAAACGGAAAGGGTCCTACCTGTTGATGGAAATGGTTCCGGTCGCGAACTGTTTATGAACGACAGGAACAGTATTATCAAAGACATCGACAAAGCGGTCCGCCTGCTGGTTTCCATACGCCGGCGGATCATACTTTCAGAACAGGCCGGCGGCAGGAAAGCCGGAGGCCGTCGCAAAGCGCCCAGGGAATATCCAACCACCACTCTCGGCCGGAACATCGATAGGCTGAGGCTGGAATTGGGCTGGTCTTATGACGACCTCGCAAGGGTGTCCGGCATATCCAAGAAGCGGATCCTCGACCATGTGAACAAGGGGACCAGACCTTGGCCCCATGTACTCAAAGAGTACTCCGACACATTCACCAAAGCCTTCGGACGCCCGATCTCGGTAGCCGATCTGCTCACTGAAATGTGAAAAATATGAGAAGTGACACCAAGGCGACACCAGAAGTGACACCAAGGCGGGATCACATTCTGCATTTTCGAAGTGTATTGTCTGGCTATGAGAAACATGACATATCCGCCGGAGCTTCTGCGGCATCGGATCGTCAAGGTGAAATCCCAGCTGCGATGGCTGCAGATGGAGTTGCGGAAAGCCGAAGCCGAGGACCGTGAACGCGAGCGGATGAACAGGAAAGACAAGCATGGAAGAAAACAAAGAGCAGAATCCCGAAACCCCGGTGATCGATCCTGAAGTGATGCCGAAGGAAACCGCAGTCGAGAAGCGCAGCCCCAGCGTTCCCGTCACAATCGATCAGTTGGCCGCCGAGGAGAAACGGGGGATTGCCATCGTGGAAACCAGAGACGCGATCCTCGTGACGCTTCGCAAATCTTCCCTGGCCGCGACGAGCCCGTCCGACTGGGTCCTGTTCCGGGACCCGGACGGAAACGTCACCGGGTACCTGCAGGACCGCGGATGCGACAAGATCGCGCCCAGGTGGGGAATCGACGTCATTCCCGATGGCGACTTCGAAAAGATAGATGAAGACGACGGCACGTTCGGATACCGGATCCGCGGACACGCGGTGTCGAGGCTTACCGGGCAGAGCGTGCTCGACATGGAAGGCATACGGTATTCGACCGACGACTTCGTCAAATACAAGAAGGGAGTCGAACTCGACACCCTCGTCAAGAAGGGCGCGCGGGCCAACCTGGACGGGGGATGCGTCCGGGAACTGACTGGATTCAAGTCGGTCAATGTGCAGGAAATTCAGGAGGCATGGGCCGGGACGTGGAAGAAATGGGAGATGTGCGCAAAGGGACGCGGATTCGGATCGAAGCACGAGCGAGCCGGTGTCGCGTCGACTACTGAAGGCACTCCATCAGAAGTCCCAATCCCGCCATGTTCGAAATGCAATCGCCCCATGGATTTCATAAGGGCGGGAGAGCGTGACGGGCGCACATGGAAAGCCTATTGGAAATGCAAGGATTACGCCTGGGACTCGAAAGCTCGGGTCAGCAACGGGCATGACCGGTTTGATGACGATATCTATCGGGAACAGATCGCGAAACGCCAGGCTGCTGCAGCCCAGGCCAATCGCGAACCGGGTCAGGAGACATAGGCTATGGCAACCGTATTGAAGCCGCCTGAACCCAGCGTCGAGGCCGTAAGGAACGCCCTGGCCGAGTATATCGAGTCTGAGAACATGCGCAGGAAGAGCCCTCCGCAGCCGCATTCCTACTTGTACGCATCAGCGAGGCGCAAATGCCTGCGCCGTTCAGTGCTCGAATGCACACGTCCGGAATTGATGCCCGAGTTTGAGGTGGAAACCAAGGCGCGGTTCCTCCGGGGCGACCAGCGGGAGGTGGACCTGCGGCTCGAGATGACGAGGGCGGGCCAGCTCAGCGATCCGCGCTTCGATTTCATCGGGATTCAGGAGCCGGTGAAGATCTACGACCGCAAACGACGATTGGTCATCAGCGGGAAAATAGACGGCTTCATCCGGTGGGAGAATGGCGAGACTTGGCCGACCGAGATAAAAGCGTGGCACCCCAATGTGGTCGACCGGATCCAGACCTTTGAAGACATCTGCAACGGCCCATGGACATGGAGCGGGGCGCACCAGCTGCTCTCCTATCTGTACGCCAAGAACGTGCCTTTCGGGATCTTCGCCCTGGACCGCTCCGGACTTCCCAAACTGATCCCCGTCAGCCTGGAAGATAATCTTCAGCGAATGGAGGACTTCCTGCGAGACGCGGAATCGGTCGTTGACCATATCGAATCTAGATCGCTGCCGGAGGTCATTAAGGACCCTGCGGAATGCAAACGCTGCTGGGCCTATGGAAGCCTCTGCAATCCACCGCTGATGTCGGGCGAAGGCGCTCGGATCATCACCGATCCTGCGATCGAGCAGATGCTGGAGCGGCGCCATGAACTGGAGGATGCCGCCGACGAGTTCGCTCGCATCGACAAGGACATCAAGGCAAGGTTCCGAGGGGTCGAACTGGCCATCGCCGGAACATTTCTGCTCGAGGGGAAGTTCGGCAAACTCACGAAAGACAACACGCCAGCCGAGGTCAAGAAACTCTATCAGACAGTGGATCCGAAGGGACGTTTCACTCTTTCAATTACCAAGGTTTCATAATGGGAAAAGGATGGAGTCGAGGGATGAGGTTCGTCATCGAGGACAGAATCTGCATAAGCTGCGGATATTCTTTTCATGTCCCGCCATCAATTTTGAAAAGAGGTGGAGCAGCGGGATTGTGTTGCTCCAACAATTGCAGGGCAAGAGAAATGGCTATCAACCCGAATAAATTTCCGAGAACAACCGGCAGGAGAGGCAAAGGCGGATTCAGAGAAGATCTCGGCATTTATTTGAGATCTACATGGGAAGCAAACTACGCCAGATATCTGGATTTTCTCTTGAAGGCGGGAGAAATCCGATCATGGGAATATGAAGCTGAAACTTTTGAGTTCAATGGAATTAAGCGCGGAAACAGGTTTTACACTCCTGACTTCAAAGTAATCAATCGTGATGGGTCTACTGAATATCATGAAGTCAAAGGCTGGATGGATCCGCGTAGCGCCACGAAACTTAAGCGCATGGCTCACTTTTATCCCGAGATAAAAATAGTCCTCGTAGACCAAAAGCAAATGCTTTCGATCCACAGGACTGCTGGAAATCTTATGCCGAAATGGGTGGTAGTGTCAACGTAAAAGGGACCCGCCGTGATAAAGCAAAAGGGACCCACCCAAGTTAAAAAAAGAAATAGGAATCAAGAGGGGTTTGGGGCCCCCTCTTGATTCCTTACCTTTCTAGCCCCGT